>NZ_JBJORY010000004.1:0-417846 GCF_046562815.1 Neobacillus sp. 204 | reverse complement strand
GTAATTGAAACTAAATTTATTGTTTGTTTGCACGATTTTGTTTGTTTAGTTTTCAAAGAACAATTACTATTAAGAATGAACAAATCACTCAATCGCTCGAAAGCGACTTCACTAATTTAACACATCTCAAATCATGGTGTCAACATTTTTTTAATTTCTTTTTTCATTTGTTGACGCTCTCGATGAGGACGAGATTTAATATACCATGATAAATAAATGTTTGCAATATAATTTTATATTTTTTTCGAAACCCAATTTCTTTTTGTAAAGCAAACACCCTTTTACCAATTGAAGGAATTTAAAAATAATATGTTTAATCCTTTTTTGAACACATTAATCATATAATTAAGTGACTTTGTAAGGCTTCATTTCGATTTAAATTTGAAACTCATAATTAAAACAAAAGAATATTTCTGGTTCTTCCATTAGATAATCGTTTATGTGTAGAATTAAGTAAGGAATTCTTTTTTTATACAATCGGATTATTTATTCAAGGCTATTTTCGTATAGATTGTTGTTTTTTGTATAAGTTCATTAACCCGTATACCTATATGCTTCGTGGCATCTTTCCGTAAGAGTCTTTGCTAAAATTGCCTAGAAACTTAGTAAATGCCCCTTATAAAGCTCCAATAGCAACAAAGTTTACGAAAAGAGCCTTATTCAAAGAAGCAAAATTCCAGTCAAAGACTATATAATTGGACGTGAATTGATATGAGTAGTGACGATATCCAAATATTAATTAAGTTAGGTGTTTCTGCTATTTTTGGACTTATTATTGGTCTTGAACGCGAATTAAAAAGGAAACCGGTGGGTCTTAAAACGAGTCTGGTTATTTCTGTTGTGAGTTGTCTGTTGACGATTGTATCCATTGAATCAGCGTACATGTTTCCGGAATCAGATGATGTCAAAATTACTATGGACCCTCTCCGCTTAGCCGCTCAGATTGTTTCTGGTATTGGTTTCTTAGGTGCAGGTGTGATCTTAAGACGGGGAAATGATAGTATTTCAGGATTAACTACAGCTGCAATGATTTGGGGTGCAGCAGGAATTGGCATTGCAGTGGGAGCTGGGTTTTTCATTGAAGCATTCGCAGGGGTTGCATTACTTATTCTTAGTGTGGAATTTGTCCCCTTTTTAATGAAAATTATTGGGCCGAAGCAATTAAGGGAAAAAGAAGTTATGCTGCAACTTTTTATTAGGGATCAAAGTCAAATTGAAAAAGCTATTTCTTTTTTATTAGATAAAAACTATATTGTTCGTAGACTGAAGATTAAGGATTTAGACAACGGAGACCATCTCGTTCAAATATTGGTTGCCGTAGATTACCGGGATAAGACTACAGATGTGTATGCCTCTGTTTCAAATTTAGAAGGTGTTCAAAAAGTAGAAATTGAAAGTATCAGCTAATCAAAAAAATTTCTTCCTTAACTAAATTTCCTCTTGCAAGAATTTAATAATACAGATATAATTTTCTTGTACCAATTATTCGGGGGATTAGCTCAGCTGGGAGAGCGCTTGCATGGCATGCAAGAGGTCAGGGGTTCGAGCCCCCTATTCTCCATTATTCGAAAACCTTTGCGATGCAGAGGTTTTCTTTTTTTTCCTCAAAAGCTTAAAAACCATCCAACGTCCTTGCAACATTTATCTCCAATGGGTATTTTTACCTTTTTTTAAAACTTTCTATTGCAAATCACCTTATTACTATAATAAAATTATGATTGCAGTTTAAAATTTTAGAAAAATCTGTATTTAAAGGAGGATTCTCAACAAAGTAACGATCAAAAATCCACTATTTATTTTTTCCTCAGCAAATGACCAATCAGCATTGTCTTTATTTTCACCTCAGTTTAAACAAAGGGTTTTATCCGAGAGGGGGAGCTTCCATGGGGGCAAAAAAAACTAAAGTTAATTCTGAAAGCGATTACACTTCGATTGTTCAGTCATCATCTTTTCAAACATTACTCTCCGAAAAGAAAAAATTCATCATCCCAGTCACCATATTCTTTTTCTGTTTTTACTTTGCTTTACCAATATTAACTTCATATTCAACGGTGTTAAATCACAAGTTTATCGGCAGCATTACTTGGGCATGGGTTTTCGCCTTCTTACAATTCGTTATGACATGGGTTTTATGCATGATTTATTCGAAAAAAGCAGCAAGATTTGATGAATTAGCAACTAAAGTCATCCAAGAAGGAGGAAATAGCCAATGAATACTGCAGCCTTTACCATGTTTTTATGTATCGTTTTTGTAACGTTAGTTATTACATACTACGCTTCAAAACGGACAAAAAATGCTAGTGAGTTCTACACAGCTGGCGGGGGTCTAACTGGTTGGCAAAATGGACTAGCGATTGCGGGGGATTATATGTCCGCAGCATCTTTCCTGGGAATAGCCGGTGCAGTCGCCTTAACAGGCTTTGATGGATTCTTTTATAGTATTGGTTTCCTCGTGGCTTATCTTGTTGTCCTTTATTTAGTAGCTGAACCACTAAGAAATCTTGGAAAATATACATTTGCTGATATGATTGCAGCTCGATTTGATGCCAAGAAAGTCCGTGGTTTCGCTGCCATGAACACGGTTACGATTTCAATTTTTTATATGATCGCACAGCTTGTTGGTGCAGGTGCACTTATTAAATTATTATTAGGCTTAGAATATACCACAGCAGTTTTAATCGTTGGGGTTCTGATGACTGTCTACGTTATTTTTGGAGGAATGCATGCAACAAGTTGGGTACAAATAATTAAGGCCATTCTTTTAATGGGCGGTACTTTAGTAATTTCGATTATTGTTTTTGCCAAATTTAACTGGAGTATTACCGATATGTTTGCACAAATGAAAACCGCAACACCATTAAAGGAAACCTTCTTAAATCCTGGTGTAAAATACAAAATTGGCCTTGATACGATTTCCTTAAACATGGGACTAGTTCTTGGCACTGCGGGTCTTCCACATATTCTTGTCCGTTTCTTTACGGTTAAGGATGCCAAAACTGCTCGATCCTCGGTCGTTTATGCCACATGGATTATTGGCATCTTTTATGTTATGACTATCTTCCTTGGCTTCGGTGCTGCAGCCTTTGTCGGGAATAGTGCGATTGTAGCTGCCAACCCGGCAGGAAATATGGCTGCTCCACTTTTAGCACAGGCACTTGGTGGAAATATGCTGTTTGCTTTTATTTCAGCAGTAGCCTTTGCAACAATACTAGCTGTTGTAGCAGGTCTTGTTCTGACAGCAGCCTCTGCATTTGCCCATGATTTCTATAACGTTATCCTTAAAAAAGGAAAAGCAACCGAAAAGCAGCAAGTGGGTATGGCTCGCTGGGCAGCAGTTGGCGTTTCTGTAATCTCTATTATTCTTGCTTTAGGGGCACAAACCCTTAATGTTGCCTTCCTGGTTTCACTTGCCTTTGCGGTCGCAGCAAGTGCAAATCTACCGGTAATTCTTTATACAATCTACTGGAAACGCTTCAATACAACCGGTGCAATTTGGGCTATGGTAGTTGGGCTTATATCAGCAATCGGCCTGGTGATCGTCAGCCCGAATGTTTTCAGCCCGGAAGTAGGAAAAGCCATTTTTGTAGGCGAACCGTGGTTCCCTTATTCAACTCCTGGGATTGTTTCGATTCCACTCGGATTTATTGCAGGATACCTTGGAACCATCTTCTCAAGCCAAAAAGCAGATGTGAAGAGATATGAAGAAGTACTGGTAAAATCGAATACGGGGATTAAAATTGGTGGATAATAAACGAATGGGACTGAATTATTTTCAGTTCCATTTTTTTTTTCGTATGTGCTAGATCCAATATTTTATTGTGCATAAATGGAAAGCAGAAAAGGGGAAATTATTTATGTTTAACTATCTGGAGGTGAGTAAATGGAAAAGGAAATACTGGCTTTACATGAGACCTTGGAAACCCATGAAATTCTTAATTTTAAAACGGTTTGCTTGCTCCGGTCAAAATTTATGCAAGGAATATGCTTTAATAATGAATTAAAGAGATTAATGGAAAAAGACGTTCAACAATCCATTAAAGATATTAATGAACTTCTACCATTTTATAAGCAGAGTCAATTACTACAATAATGGGAGTTGAGTTTTATGGAAGATTATTTAGATCCTAGGAATGCAGAAGGAATGCCCAATTTAGCGGATTCATCTTTTGCTCTTGATTTTTTATTATCCGTAAAAAGCGGCATTCGAAACTACGGTTTTGCAATAACAGAAACGGCAAATCCTGAACTCAAAAAAGTACTACACAGTCAAATGGAAGCCGCCATCGATTTACATGGAGAAATATCCGATTTAATGATAAAAAATGGCTGGCTCCATCCTCATAACTTTAAAGAACAGTTTCCAATTGATATAAAAAGTGCTGAGACGGCAGTGCAAATTGCCCAATTAAACCTTTACCCTATTGATACTGATCGTGGCGGTATGTTTGCAACACCAAATAAATAAAAGGAGGGATTGTATTAATGAAAGCCGTTACGTATCAAGGTATTAAAAATGTGGAAGTCACTAATGTTAAGGATCCTGTTATTAAAAATCCAGATGATATTATTATAAAAATTACAACTTCCGCGATATGCGGGTCCGACTTGCATTTAATCCATGGAATGATTCCTAATTTACCAACCGACTATGTCATTGGGCACGAACCAATGGGTGTGGTTGAAGAAGTCGGTCCTGAGGTTACCAAGTTAAAAAAGGGAGATCGGGTAATCATTCCGTTTAATGTAAGCTGTGGCCATTGTTGGTATTGCAATAATGACCTTACAAGTCAGTGTGATAATTCAAATCCTCATGGTGAAATGGGGGCATATTTTGGTTATTCTGAAACCATGGGTGGATATGCCGGTGGTCAAGCAGAATATATGCGCGTCCCTTATGGGAACTTTACGCCTTTTAAGATTCCGGATGACTGTGAAGTGGAGGATGAAAAGTTAGTAACATTGGCGGATGCCTGCTCAACTGCCTATTGGAGTGTTGATCATGCTGGAGTTAAACCTGATGATACCGTAATTGTTCTTGGATGTGGTCCAGTAGGATTGTTAGCCCAGAAATTTGCTTGGTATAATGATGCAAAAAGGGTTATCGCAGTCGATTATATTGACTATCGTTTAGAGCATGCAAAACGTACAAATAAAGTTGAAACGGTTAATTTTGAACAGCATGACAATACTGGAGAATATTTAAGAGAGATTACCCAAGGAGGAGCGGATATCGTTATCGATTGCTCCGGGATGAGTGGGAAAATGTCTCCTATGGAGTTTCTTGCCACTGGTTTAAAGCTGCATGGTGGAGCAATGGGCGGTATTGTTATTGCTTCTCAGGCAGTCCGAAAAGGGGGAACTGTTCAATTAACTGGCGCGTATGGCGGTCGGTATAACGGTTTTCCATTAGGGGATTTCTTTCAACGGAATATCGACATAAAAATGGGACAAGCCCCTGTAATTCCATATATGCCATTTTTATACGATTTAATTGCACAGGGAAAAGTCGATCCAGGCGATGTTGTTACGCATGTATTGCCGCTGGAACAAGCCAAACATGGTTATGAAGTGTTTGATACGAGAACGGATGGATGTATTAAAGTGGTGTTGAAACCATAATAGAGGGATATATTTTGCATACTCTTTTAGACTCAGTTTTTAGCTATTTTTTTAGTTTTAAACTGGGTTTTATTATGAATCAAAAAAATATAAAGGAATTATGACTTAGTCATAATCCCATAAATAATTTAAGTTCCAGTGCATTTGTTCTATCCTTTTCTTCCTGAACCTGTATTCCTACTGTTTCTTTCAGATTTATAAGCAGTCGTTTCTTTTCTCTTAAAGGACCTCTCCTTGTTTCCGCTTTTCGCAAGGGATTTGGTTCCTTGTCGATTCGAGCCCCTATGCTGATTTTTTTTAACCTCCCGTTTTTCTTTTTGGACATTAGAAGGAGATTTTTTAGGATCCTTGGTATTTTCTTTTTCCACTTCCGCATTGCCAAGATTTTGTTTTTTAATCGTTATGTTTAACTCTTTTTCAATCAAATTGAGCATAGGCCGGTCGTCTGATGTATAAAAAGTAATCGCTAATCCGCTCATACCTGCTCTGCCTGTTCGGCCTATTCGATGAACATAACTGTCAGTATCTTCAGGGATATCATAATTAAACACGTGGGTGACCCCCTCTACATCAAGTCCTCTTGCGGCTACATCAGTAGCAACGAGTAATTGAATCTCTGCATCCCTAAAACGCTTCATCACCCGCTCTCTCTTTGCCTGGGACAAATCACCGTGTAATTCATCGCAAGGAAAGCCATTCACTTTCAGCACATCGAACAGCTTACTAACTCGGCGTTTTGTCCGGCAGAAAATAACTGCTAAGAAAGGACGATACGTTTCTACTAATTGAATAAGCGTGGCTTGTTTAGCGCGATCAGTCGTATGAATCGCAATCTGTTTAACATTTTCAGCTGGTCCCTGCGTTTTTTCAACTTGAATATATTCCGGTTCACGCATATGCTTTTTTGCTAGTTTGCGAATTTCGGGTGGCATTGTTGCTGAAAAAAGCATCGTTTGTCTGCTTACGGGCGTTTCTCTAATAATATCTTCCACCTCATGGAGAAACCCAATATGGAGCATTTGGTCTGCCTCATCCAAAACCAGATAGGCAATTTCAGATAAGTTGATAGTTTCTCGTCTAATATGATCCAAAAGTCGTCCCGGTGTTCCTACGACAATCTGCATTCCCCTTTTTAATTTTTTCAGTTGTTTATCAACATCCTGGCCGCCATATACTGCTAGGACATCGACTCCTGTTAGATCAGAGACTAGCTTCTCAATCTCCTCTGTTATTTGTAAAGCTAGCTCTCGTGTCGGTGTTACTATCAGCGCTTGAACATTCTCCGCCTCACGATTAATTTTTTCTAAAATCGGCAGAATGAAGGCAAACGTCTTCCCTGTCCCCGTCTGTGCCTGTGCAATAATATCGCTGCCATTCATCACTAAAGGAATGGCTTGTTCTTGAATCGGTGTTGGTTTTGCGATCCCCTGACCACGCAATTTTTCCACGATTTGTCCTGAAATACCCAATGATAAAAAATCTGACAAAAATACCCCTACTTTCTATTTAACCTATCCCATAATATTGATTGTTTTTCCTTTCAAAAGCAAATGATGGTTGCCCTTTTTATATAAAAGAATTATAATTTAATAAAACCAACTTATTTCATCGGAATAGTATAAATTAAATTTTAAGGTGGGGATAAAATGGATCAACACAGTTTTCTTATCATTCATGGATTAGGCGGGAGTGGACCTGATCATTGGCAAACTTGGCTGGCACAGGAATTAATGAAAAGGAATTATCATGTACAATATCCAACCTTTCCAAACTTTGATTCACCTAATAAGAGCGTTTGGTTAGAGGAATTGACTAGCTCACTAAGGACAATACCAGAAGAAAATAATTTAACTATCATTACACACAGTCTAGGATGCTTACTATGGCTCCATTATGCTTCTACTCAAAACAAACAAATGGCCAAGCAAGTTATTCTAGTTGCACCACCTTCTCCAACCCATATTCTCACTGAAGCAAAATCCTTCTATCCTGTACCTCTGGATGGAAACAATCTAAAGAAAGTAGCTGAGAATACATTATTTATCCATTCATCTAATGATCCTTATTGCAGCCTCGAGGATTCAAGCCGCTTTTTAAACCTTGGCCACCCTTCCATTTCCCTCCCAAATGCAGGACATATAAATACACAGTCCGGATACGGGAAATGGCCAGGGATTTTAGATTTATGCCTATCGAAAAAAGAGTTTTCTTTAACTGTCTAAATGAAGGAGTGATAAAACTTTCACTCCTTCTTTTTATTTGGTTAGACATAAGTCAAAACTACACAGCCCTCCATCCATTTCATAATCAGGAAATGATATAATAAACTCAATTTGATCTATCTGTTTTACCAATGCCGATTAATCGATTATATGAATATCCGAGGAGAAGATAGGAATGGATTTGCATCAGTTGTATGTTTTTACAAAGGTGGTCGAACACAAAAGCTTTTCTAAAGCAGCAGATGATATTTTTCTAAGTCAATCAACGGTTAGTTCTCACATCCAGGCCTTAGAAAAAATGCTCAATATAAAACTGTTTGATCGAGTCGGAAGAGATAGTATTCTTACTCCACAGGGGGAACGTTTGTATCAATGGGCCCTTAAACTCTTACTCATAAAAGATCAAGCATTGCTCGATATAAAAGAGGGGATGACGGACCTTCGAGGCATGATTCGGATTGCAGCAAGCTCTGTTCCTGGACAATTTATGATCCCAAGGATGGTCAAGCAATTTCGGGAACAGTATCCCGAAGTGACATTCCATATCAACCAATCCTCTTCAAAAACCGTTGCCGAAAAAGTACTAAATGGCTCTGTCGATGTCGGCATTTTGGGAGATAAATATGAAAACGATAAACTTCGCTATATTCCTTTATTAAAAGAAAAATTAGTCCTGGTAACATCGAACCAAAACGAAATTGTTGGCCCAGTTGCGATTGAAGATATTTTAAAATATCCATTCGTAATGCGAAATTCTAACTCAGGAACAAATGCACTTTTGGAGCGTTTTCTTAAAAAGAATAACATTCATAAGGATCAATTAAACATCATCGCTTATACGGAAAGCGGACAAAGTTTGATGCAGTTTGTCATACAGGACATAGCTATTTCGATTATTTCCGAAATCGCCGCAAGAGAATATTCCTGCCAAAACATGCTTAAGATGCATGAAATCAATGGTTTTGATGATGAACGATATTTCTATCTAATCTACAACATAAATAAAACTCAATCGCTGCTATCAAAATTATTTATTGAAGGTGCCTTGGATATGGCTGGCTCTCGGCCTACGTAAGATGGCTCAGATGCATAATCATGAAGAATCTAAGAAAATCTAAACAAGATAATGTACTTTCGCCTTGGAGGGAAAATAAATGACGAAGCTTTTCGGCCTTCATGAAACCTTAGACCTTCATGAATTACTATCCATTAAAAATCTTTGCTTAACCAAATCTACAACCATGAGTGTTTTAGCACAAGACGAAGAACTTCGGGCCATTCTATCAGACGATGTTACCAATGGAATTCGGCATATTCAACAGCTACAGCAGTTTTTGACTAATCGGAGGGAACAGCAGTGAATCACTTGATCCAAAAAATGATGGGAATGGGCGGTATGACTGACCAAGTCATTGCCACTGATTTTCTCATTTCAGCGAAAGAGGGCGTAAGAAATTATGCTGTTGCCATAACGGAAACGGCAACACCAGAATTAAAATCGGTCTTAAGAGCCCAATTAAATGACGCGATTGCCACACACGATAAAATTACCGCCTATATGATTGCTAAGGGTTACTATCATCCCCATGATTTGGGTGAACAATTAAAAGTTGACTTATCGTTGTCAGACACGGCATTGAATCTTGCACAAAAAAAAGAAAATGCCTCGAACTAATAAGAAAAAGGGAGAAGCTTGGGGTTTCTCCCTTTAAAGGATGGTACACATTTCTCTTAATTTCTTTTTGTCTATTTTTCCAACATGAGAATCCAATTCCCATCCCACCGACTAATCGCTCCTTCACTCAAGATGCAACTATCTTACTCATTTAAAAACAGTGTAATCGCTTTCAAAAACTGTGGAAGATCATCTACTAAGGGGGAGTGTCCACAGTTCTTTAATTCAATAAATCTAGCTTTTTTCCCTAGATCATTTAGCAATTCATTCGTCATTTCCGCAGTTACAACATAATCTCTCTCTCCCCGTAACACCAGTACAGGGACATTTATATCATCTACTTTACCACTGCCTTCAACAAGTCCATTATGATGATGGCTAATATTAAATGTGTTGTTGGAATGATGCACCTCCGCTAAGTTTCGCTGCGTTCTCATATCCTGAACATACTCGTCATAAAGTTCAGGTGCAGGCTGGTTATGCGTATAAATCACAGAATTCCAAATGAGCTTCAATAATTCAGTATTATTCGTGTCATAGGCGGTTTGGACAGGGATAGTTTTCGTAACATCCCTTTTAATCTCTTCATGTAACGCAAATCTCCTGGGTTCATCATTTTCATTTAATTTCCCGTCAAATGGATAGCCCCTTGTTGATTCTGATGCTAATAGTATTAGCTTGTTACAATATTCAGGATAATCAGCGGTAAATTGCATTGCAACCGCACCGCCAGTTGACCAGCCTACAATGGAGAAGTCCGTTAACCCAATTTCATCAACGAACAGCTTTACATCGTCTGAAAAATCTTTTATAGACAACACCGGATTGTTAAAGCTTGAGCTGCCAAATCCACGCAGATCAACCGCATAGAGTTTATATTTGGCATCCATATTTTCAAGTACAAGGTCCCAATGCTTCGAGGATGTCATATTTCCGTGGATTAACAATACCTTTGTTTCCCCACCTTCTCTTTCTCGGTAGGACAGCGTCTCTCCATTCGACAAGTGAACATCCTTCATTGTTACAGTAAACATCCTAATCACCCTTTCCACTGGTACTTTTTTCGTCGCTCATAAATAAAGCAAGTGCCGAACTTTTTCCAAAACAAGCCCTCTTTTATGATTTCTGAATATTTACACTATTTTATCATATTATGACTGATATGTGTACGAGTGAAAAGGAGAACAAACTGTATATTCCCCATTAACATTGCTTTACTTATCTGCTACTCCTCGTAAATCATTTTTCTCGTCATGCCACCATCCACTACTAAGTTAATACCTGTCACAAAGTCATTTTCTGGATTGGTTAAATACAAACAAGCACGGGCAATATCGCTTGGTTTACCTACACGTTTTGAGAAATGCTGTTCATGGTCGATAGCTGTTAGTTGTGAATCATCCCCATTATGGATCCAACCAGGAGAAATAGCATTGACCGTAATTCGTTCTTCACTTAAGGACGCTGCCAAAGCATGGGTAATCGCAACAATTCCTCCTTTTGAAGCAGCGTAGGCTTCCGAGTTTGGTTCTGACATAAGTGCACGCGTTGATGCGATATTGACAATTGCCCCACCGGATTCATTCTCCCGCATATATTTAGCAACTTCGCGAGAACAGAGGAAAACACTTCTTAAATTCGTATGAATCACATCATCCCATTCTTCGATTGTTAATTCGAGAGGAAACTTAAACACACCTTTACCTGCATTATTAATTAATATATCAATCTTCCCAAAGGTCTGTTTTGTTTGGTTAACTAGCCGAATGACGTCTTCTTCCTTTCTTACGTCTGTCTTTATAAATAGGACGTCACCTCCTCTATTACGAATCTCTTCCGTAGTTTGATTACCCGTTTCTAAGTCCACATCTGCCAGTACGACATTAGCACCTGCTTCGGCATAGGCATGAGCCACACCTCGGCCAATCCCATTGGCAGCTCCTGTTACAATCACTACTTTATTCGAAAACTCCATTATCTTCCACCCTTCTTTCTTTCATTTCCAGCTAATCATATCTTCGTCCCTAAATAAGTTAAAAACATACGTGGAGATTTTTTCTATGTAATAAAAAGATATATGGGTAAAAACTATCTAATAAGACTAATTAGAGGAGGATTCCTATGCCTGAAAAATGTTTTTATTGTACCAATGAAATTCAAGAAAGACAGCTTCACTACGTTTCATTTATATCCTCAAACCAAGAAAGAGATGAAGTACTTTGTGATGAATGTTATCAAGAATGGCTCGAAGGATTAAAAGAGTAAATTCTTCAAAGCAGATTCCTATATCAAAAGAGTTGTGACTCATTCATGAATATCCAATAGATGCTGGGATACTTATTCAGTAAGCCCTTAAACAAGGAGGAATTTGAGCAATTCCTACAAAGGTATGCCAATTAAAAGTGGAGAGATTATTTTACAAATCTCTCCACTGTTTTAACACTGCTTCCAATATAATCAATAGAAAGAATTTTGGTGGACATCGTTGAAAACTCACTTCTTAACCCTTTTTCAACAAGTTTTCCTTTTCCTTTCTCTGTAAAACAAAGAACCGTGGGTCCAGCACCGCTCAGTGCCACTCCGAACGCACCAAGTGATTTAGCCCTTTCTTCGATTTCCTGATAGGCTTTAATTAATGGTTTTCGGTATGGCTGGTGAAAAAGATCTTGCTCCATCATTTTACCTGCTAAAGTCCAGTTTTGCGTTAAGAGGGCCGCCACCAAAAGGTTAGCAGTTGAAGAAGCTTGAATGGCCGATTCACGAGAAAATTCTGTAGGGAGAACCCCTCGAGAATCCTTTGTTAAGAGAATTTCCTCTGGAATGACTGCTACCATCTCAAAAGAAATATTAGAAATGCTAAGCATGTCTACTTCGTTTTGCTGATAGGAGCCAATGACCAATCCCCCGAAAAGGGAAGCACCCACATTATCGGGATGTCCTTCCACCTCTGTTGCGATCAGCAGCTTTTCTTGCTGTGTTAAACCGATCCTGCCAACTGAATCAGCAAGTTCAATCCCGGCAACAATTGCTGCTGCACTTGAACCCAGACCACGAGCCAAAGGAATGTCACTGTCGACTTTGATTTTGCATGGATGTAAATCGATTCCATAGTTCGCGGCCGTTTTAATGGCAATTTGAATGATGAAATGGGTCTCATCCTTTGGAAAGGCCATCAATTCTTCACTTTCAGACTGAATCTCCCACTTTACACTTTTCTCAACATCTAACGTTAAATACAAATCGACAGCAAGGCCCATTGAATCAAAGCCTGGGCCTAGATTTGCTGTACTTGCTGGTACTTTTATAACAAACCGATCATTTTGGGTCATCCATGGACAACTCCTCTAATATGTTGTGTGCTGGTAAATATTCTTTATACTCTCTATTAATCCTGACCATCTCATAACGATTTCCGTACCACTCGGTACGCGCTTTTTATTTCCTTAACTGCATGAAGGTCATTTAACTCTAATAAGATTTGATCATAATTAGTTAACGATGCTCGATGTGTGACTAAAACAATTTCTGATGTTTCATTTTTCTTAACAGGAAGTTGTAGGATTTTTTCAAAACTGACCCCATATTTTGCAAAAATGGTGGTGATATCAGCGAAGACACCCACTTCGTCCTGCACATGGATTCTTAAAAAATATTTAGAGTATTTTTCATCATTATCTTTTAACTGTTTTGGATATTGAGGTGTAACCGCACTTCTTCCATTTACCCCAAGCCTTAGGTTTTTAATTACCGCAACTAAGTCTGAAACAATAGCGGTTGCAGTTGGCAGACTTCCGGCACCTGGTCCATAAAACATGGTCTCTCCCACCGACTCACCGTATACGTATACCGCATTATACTCATTTTGAACAGAAGCAAGCGGATGATTATTGGATAGGAAAGTAGGAGCAACGCTAACCTCAACTTTCTCCCCTTCACGATGGGCATAACCAATCAGTTTCATTGTATATCCCAATTGCTTTCCATAGCGCAAATCTTCGTCCGTAACCTTCGAAATCCCTGAAACCTGGACATCTTCTAAATCGATATGCATGGAAAAGCCCAAAGTTGCTAAGATCGTCATTTTACGAGCAGCGTCTAGACCTTCAACATCTGAGGTTGGATCGGCCTCAGCAAACCCAAGCTCTTGTGCTTCCTTGAGGACTTCTTCATAAGAACGGCCTTCGTCACTCATTTTAGTTAATATATAATTAGTTGTCCCATTTACAATTCCCATTAGTTGTTTAATACGATCAGAGGCAAGTCCATCGACTAATCCTCGGAGAATTGGGATCCCCCCAGCAACACTCGCTTCATAAAACAAATCACAGCCATGTTCCGAAGCAACGGTTAGCAACTCTGATCCATGTAACGCCATTAAATCCTTATTTGCGGTTACGACATGCTTGCCTTGTCGGAGGGCAGTTATTAAATAATCTTTTGTATCTTGGACCCCGCCCATTACCTCGATAACTACATCAATTTCATCATCAAAAAGAATTTCGTCCGCATTTGACGTTAAAACCTTTGCATCGATATCTACTGGTCTTTTTCTATGTAAATCCTGAACAAGGACCTTTTTTATAACAACCGGGCACCCCACTTGGTGGATTAATTTATCTTGATTTTTCTTAATGATTTTAACTACACCACAACCAACAGTACCTAAACCTAATAACCCAATCGTGATTGCCTTCATGTTTTCCCCTCCAATATATGTCCTTGTAAGACGCACAAATGTTTTTCTCTTGTAGACATTATATGATTCTCTTTATTTTTTTACAATAGATATGTTTCTATTATTCTACCCTGTAAACGGTTACTGCCGCACCAATAAAGGATTACTATTTCTGAGGAAAATTTTCCATCATAAATTTATAAATTTTTTCTTCTTTATCCCTTTACAATTCTGAAGGTATGGTTGTAGAATAATCCCTATATTCGGTTGATTTTTGAAATTTCACTCAATTAGGTAAATTCTATATGAAAAGTGATGACGAAGACGGCATTAAGAAGATGCTTCAGAGAACCGGTGGTTGCTGTGAACCGGTGCAGGTTCTTAAGAAAAGCGAAAGCGCCCGTTTAGCGACGTATGGACTGGAGCGCTTCGACTGAGATAAAGGAAACACGAAGAGCGATAGCGATTCGATGTTGACTTATCGTAGGGAGAAGCGCGAAGTACACTAGTCGCTGGGCGCTGGAGCTAGACAGCTTTCAGAGTTCAATGTATAAATTCTGATAGCTTCCTTGCCCAGCCCTTCTGAACTGGCAGCTGAAAGTTTTGAGTAGGTCATGCCCGGTTGAAACCGTTAAAATTGTTGAGGCTGCTTTCATTTTGCAGCAAACGAGGGTGGCACCACGCGATTATTCACGTCCCTCATAACAAGACGAATCTGTCTGTTATGAGGGGCGTTTTTTATTAAGGCTCTTTTCGTAAACTTTGTTGCTTTTGGAGCTTTATAAGGGTCATAACTTAAGTTTCTAGGCAATTTTCGCAAAAGTTCTTACGAAAAGATGCCACGGAAGCAAATAGTTATCCGGGTTGATGAACTTATACGAAAAACAACAATCTATGCGAAAATAGCCATTATTAGAAAATAAAGGAGGATTACGAACATGTATAAAGTACTGGTAACCGATGGAATTAGCAATACGGGGTTGAAGAGCTTAATTGATCATCCAAATTTTACAGTAGACCGCAAGCCAACACTGCCGACGGAGGAACTAAAGACCATTATTGGTGAATACGACGCTCTGATTGTCCGGAGCCAAACAAAAGTAAGTGAAGAACTGCTCAAAGCAGCTGGCCGTCTTCGTGTGATAGCTAGAGCAGGGGTTGGTGTAGATAATATTGATGTCAATGCGGCAACGAGAAAGGGAATTATTGTCATCAATGCACCAGGCGCTAATACGATTGCAGCAACTGAGCATACCTTGGCGATGATGCTATCATTGGCAAGGAAAATTCCCCAAGCCCATCAAAAGACAGTATCCGGAGAATGGGACCGTAACTCTTTTAAAGGGGTAGAATTATACAAAAAAACGCTTGGTGTTATCGGCATGGGGAAAATCGGGACGGAAGTGGCAAAACGGGCAAAAAGCTTTGGGATGAACATTTTAGGGTTCGATCCCTACCTGACCGAAGAACGAGCAAAGAAACTAGGAATGACGAAAGCAAGCCTCGATTTCATTGCTCAAGAATCAGATTTTATTACGATCCATACCCCTCTTACGAATGATACAAGAGGATTGATCAATGATGACTACTTACGAAAAACCAAAAAAGGTGTCCGATTTGTCAATTGTGCCCGCGGCGGTGTGATCGACGAAAAGGCATTAGTTAGAGCCATTCAGTCAGGACATGTTGCAGGGGCTGCACTGGATGTTTTTGAAAAAGAGCCTGTCGCAGACCCAGAATTATTGGAGAATCCAAATATCATTGTTACACCACATCTCGGGGCTTCAACAGTAGAGGCACAAGAAAAGGTGGCACAAGAAGTAAGCGCGGAGATTATTGAGATTTTTGAATCTCAGTCGATTCAAAACGCAGTAAATATGCCGCAAATGTCAGGAGAAACCCAGGCAAAACTGCAGCCATACCTACTGCTTGGCGATCAGATGGGGCAGCTCGTGATTCAATTATTAAAAAAGCAGGCCCCTGCCAAAATAGAAATCAACTATTATGGTGATCTAATCGATGAAGATACAGAATTGTTGACTCGTACCTTGTTAAAAGGTGTCTTATCTTATCATTTAAGTGATTCTGTTAATTTAATTAATGCTCTTCACTTATTGAAAGAGCAAGGAGTTTCTTATAATGTCGTTAAAAATGCAACGAATAAAGGATTTGCCAATTATATGGAACTTAGCGTCTCGAATGGTTCTGAAACTGCAAAAATTGGCGCCACGGTCTTAAACGGATATGGAGCGAGAATTCTAAAAATCAATCAATACCGAATTGATGTTAAACCAGAAAAGTTCCTATTATATATCAAGCATCGTGATGTTCCAGGAATGATCGGCAAGGTAGGATCACTCTTAGGCGACCATCAGATCAATATTGGAACGATGCAGGTCGGCAGGACGGAGGTCGGCGGTGAGGCAATCATGGTATTAACTGTGGATAAAACATTAAATGCCAATGTGATTCATGTCTTAAAATTAATTGATGGACTCGAGGAAGCACAAGTACTGGAGTTAACGAATGTGGATACATTTGAACCCGGACGTATGGAATTAGAGAAGGTGGAAAGCATTTAGGCAGAAAAGAGGGATTGCGATGAGTAGCAATCCCTCTTTTTTGTTCTTATAAAATTCCTTTAATATCGAGTACGGAATCTAGAATATAGTCTGCTGCATGCTTTTCAAAGTCACTTCTGGCATCTTTTCCAGAGAGGCCGGTCAACACTGCTGCAAACTGACAGCCAAGTTTTCTTGCCGCTAATAAGTCAGCCAAGGAGTCTCCGACTACTAAAACCGTCTCAGCATTGTCAAGCGGCAATCTCGTATTTAAACACTTCTGTAGCGAAGTTTCCTTTCCAAGGAGACCCATGATATATGTAAATGGATGCGGCTTAGATAGCGACATTCGTTCTGGAAGCTGTTCTTCCGCCTTTAGCACGTCATCAGCAGTTATGATTCGATTTTCATCAAAATTCTTCAACCAATCTAAATGTTGAAACGGCTGAATGGTTTCAAGTTCTGGCCTGCCAGTCCCGATACCAATCGTGAATCCTTCTGCATTAAGGAATTGAAATAACTCATCAATTTCCCGCCTTGGTGCTAATGTGGTTTCATTTGCAAGAAACCCTGTTTTACCGGTTTGCACGGATGGTCTTCCGGTTGAAGCAAAGACATGGTTATCTCCAACGTACCATTCCTGGGAGACATGCTCACAAACGGACCACAACTCCCCCTTTTTGAAAATAGAAGTATCGATCCCAAGCTTTTCCTTTGCCAATTCATTCAAATAATTAAACAGTTCCTGCTTGGTTGCCTCTGAGCGCGCAAACTCCTCCACAAACAAACTGAAATCCATCTGTATACGATAATTGCTTAACACCTTGCCAACCTCTAATAATGTTTCTCTATTGATTGGTGCCTGACACCATTTGTTGATTTTCTCAAATTCATAATCCTTAACTTGTGAGAGCAGGTGGATGAGCTGGTGGCAGAATGATAGATAGATCATGTCCCAGTTGGCGTTAAGTCCGCGTGATTTCATAAACTTTAGAATACTATCTTTTTCAAATACTTGCTCTCTTAATTCTTTGATTTCGTCTTCGTTATAGTTCGTTTTAAATTTTTCAGGTGCCAGCCCCAAGTAATTACAGCTGATCAACATTTCCCAAACGGTTAAGGCAGAAGCATCAAAATAATGCTCCTCACTTAAAAGTACCCCATCTACGTCAAATAAAATTGTTTTAATCAACTACCCCAACCTCTTTTCCTTTTTGCTTTATTACGCTATCGTAACACAGTAAGGCGAACTATTTGAAGTGGAAATTTATTTTCGTTGGTAAACTAAAAAAAATATGCCATGTGCCGGATTTCCCATTACATGACATATTCCTCTTACCTATTGCAATCTATCCTTTATGCATTGGTGGATGAGTATCAATTTTTACAGGCGTTTTTGAAAATTTTAACGGGGAGCCGACAAGCTGAAATTTATAAAAGGCTACTATAAATCCAAACCAATCGATATATATTTTACTTCTAAGAACTCTTCAATCCCAAAGTGCCCACCTTCACGTCCAAGACCGCTTTCCTTATAGCCCCCGAATGGAGCTTGAACGACGGAAGGAAGGGCATCATTCAGGCCAATAATTCCGTACTCCAGCTGTTCCGTGATTCTAAAGGAGCGGCTTAAATTTTCTGTATACACATAGGCAGCTAATCCGTAACAAGAATTGTTGGCCCGTTCAATAACTTCCTCTTCCGTTTTAAATATGGATATCGGAGCGAGTGGGCCAAAGATTTCATCCTTCATACATTCCATTTCATCATTAATATTGGTCAAAATCGTTGGGGCATAGAAATAGCCGTTGTCATCATCAGGTTTGAGCCCGCTATAAGTGACTTTACCACCCTTCTCAACTGCATCTTTAACTAAACCATCTACTTTTTTATAAGCGGCTTGATCAATTAATGGGCCAATATCCGTTCCCTCTTCAAGTCCGTTACCAACCTTTAGCATCTCTAATTCCGCTTGAAAAAGCTTTATAAATTCATCTGCAATCCCCTCGTGCACATACACGCGGTTGGTACAAATGCAGGTTTGACCCGCATTTCGAAATTTCGACTGCACAAGCCCTTCAGCGGCTTTCTTTAGATTTGCATCATCCATCACAATAAATGGAGCATTCCCACCAAGCTCAAGCGATACCTTCTTGACAGTTTCCGCAGCACCGCGCATTAACGTTTTTCCAACCTCTGTTGACCCTGTAAAGGTAATTTTTGTCACGCGGGGATCCTTCAGCCACGCTTCGCCTATTTCTGACGACCTCCCAGTAATCACATTCAACACACCAGCAGGAATTCCAGCTTCATGGGCAAGCTCAGCCATTTTTAATGCCGTAAGAGGTGTTTGGTTTGCCGGCTTCACAACAGCTGTACAGCCTGCTGCAAGTGCTGGTGCTACTTTTCTAGTAATCATTGCAGCTGGGAAGTTCCACGGGGTAATCGCTGCGATCACCCCAACCGGTTCTTTTCTAACTAGTATTCTTTTATTTGGATGGGTTGCTGGAATCGTTTCACCATATACCCGTTTCCCCTCTTCGGCATACCAAGAGATGAAGCCATTGGCATATTGAACTTCCCCAAGAGCTTCTTTGAGTGGTTTACCTTGCTCAATTGTCATGATCCGAGCAATTTCATGCTTATTTGTCTCAATTAAATAAAACCATTTCATCAAGAGTTGGTACCGCTCATCCGCTGTTTTTTTCGACCAGATTTTAAAGGCTTTATGGGCGGCATCCACCGCTTGTTCTGCTTCATAAGCGCCGCCTGTTGGCACAGCACCGATAACTTGCTTTGTTGCAGGGTTGATAATTTCAGTTAAAATCTCGTAATCATTGCCCACCCATTCTCCATTAAGATACATTGGATAGATTTGATAATTTTGCTTTATAATATCCATTTTCATTCCCCTCCAACTGATATGGCAGGATCATTTTTATACACTGCTTCCATTGCTTCCTCAAGAATTTGTAATCCTTCTTCAAGTTGGTCATCGGTGATCGTAATTGGCATAAGAAGGCGAATCACATTGCTATAAATCCCTGCACTTAGTAACATCAAGCCACGTTCACCAGCAGCTTTCACTATTTTTCCAACTGCCTCTTTATCTGGTGTTTTCAATTGTCTATCCTTGACGATTTCCATTGCACACATCGCACCGAGACCGCGGACATCACCAATCCCTTCGAAACGCTCCGCAAGAAGTTGCATTTTTTCAAGAACGCGGTCTCCTATATTACTGGCCCGGTCATTAAGTTGTTCATTTTCAATGATATCTAATACCGTCAACGCTGCCCGACATCCGAGCGGGCTTCCAGCATAAGTTCCACCGATTTCACCAACTTCAGCGGTATTCATAATTTCTGCCCTGCCAATCACACCGCTAATCGGTACACCAGCTCCCATAGATTTCGATATCGTAATTAAATCAGGAACGACACCAAAATGATCAATGGCAAAGTATTTTCCAGTCCGCGCGAACCCGGTTTGGATTTCATCGGCAATAAACAAGATGCCATGCTCTGTACAGATTTCTCTTACCCGTTTTACAAAGGCTTTGTCAGGTACGATAAATCCACCTTCTCCTTGCACAGGTTCCATCACAACAGCAGCAATTGTTTCAGGAGCAACTTCGGCCAGTAAAAACTGTTCAAATTGTTCGATAATCATAGCGCTGTATTGCTGCTCATTCATTCCTTCTGGGCGGCGGTATACATAGGGATATGGCGCCTTGTAAACCTCTGGAGCGAATGGTCCAAAGCCATATTTATACGGTTTCACTTTACTTGTCATCGTCATTGTCATTAATGTTCTGCCATGGAATCCCCTTGTAAACGATACAATTCCCTGACGCTTTGTATATTTCCTGGCAATCTTAACAGCATTCTCAACTGCTTCCGCACCACTGTTAAAAAAGGCAGCCTGCTTGTCAAATTCACCCGGGGCAAGCTGGCAAAGCCGCTCAGCTAGAGCGATATACGATTCATACATCATCACATTAAAACCCGTGTGAATAAATTGACTAGCTTGTTCCTGAAGCGCTCTAACTACTCTAGGATGGGAATGACCAACATTTAGCGTTCCAATAGCACCAGCAAAATCAATATAACAATTACCGTCCACATCTTCTACCAGGGCTCCTTGGGCTTTTTTTACAAAGGAATGGCAGTTATTGCTGATTCCTTTTGGGACATATTTATTTCTCCGCTCCAATATTTCCCTTGATTTCGGCCCGGGTATCTCTGTTTGGAGCTTGACATATTTCTTTTCCACCTTCTTGCTCCCCCTTTTAAGTAAATCGTTAATCATTTATTTGTTCCAGCACTTCTTTGAAGGTTGAGACCACTTTTTTGACTTCATCATAACTAATGGTTAGAGCTGGCTCGATGCGAATGGTTTTCGAGTTAATCAATGTCCCAGCAACTAGAACCCCTCTATCGAACATTCCTTTTGAGACATCGTAGCCGATTTCATCTTGATGGAATTCAATACCAATCATTAAGCCTTGACCACGGATCTCTAGAACTTTATCTTCATGACCTTTTGCAGCATTTTTCAGTTCTTCAAGGAAATAAGCACCGACTTCGGCTGCTCTTTCTGGTAACTTTTCTTCAATTAAAACCCCAATCGTCGCAATCGCTGCCGCACATGCTAACGGATTTCCACCGAAGGTTGTGGTATGCATAAATGGATTATCAAACCAGCTCTTGAAGACATTTTCGGTAGCTACAACTGCACCAGCTGGCATCACACCGCCGCCAAAGGCCTTAGCCAGACAGATAATATCTGGAACAACTTCATACAATTCTGCGGCGAACATTTTTCCTGTTCGGCCCATTCCTGTCTGTACTTCATCAAATATGAGCAAGGAGCCGTATTGATCACAAAGCTCACGGACTTGTTTTAAATAGTTTTCTGGTGGTAGGATAATTCCACCTTCACCTTGAATCGGTTCTAAAATAACTGCCGCCACATCTTCACCAACAGAAGCACAAACCTCAAACGTTTTTCTCATCATGTCAATATCACCGAATGGCACATGACGGAAGCCTGGGATTAACGGTAAGAATGGTTTACGGAACATACCTTTCGCCGTTCCTGACAACGAGCCTAAACTTTTCCCGTGGAACGCACGCGTAGTAGAGATAAACGTTGTCCGTTCGCTGTACATTTTCGCAAGTTTTAATGCTGCTTCCACACTTTCTGTCCCGCTGTTTGTAAAAAAGGCATATTTTAAATCCCCTGGAGTAATATCGGCTAAGATTTTTGCTAACATTGCACGAAGTGGATCTAACAAATCCTGACTATGCAGAGCCTGACGTTTTAATTGGTCAGTTACCGCCTTCACAACCTTTGGATTTCTGTGGCCGACATTATAGATGCCGAAACCGCCAAGACAGTCGATATATTCTTTACCGTTGACATCCTTAAAACAAGAACCATTATCCGACCATTCAACCGCCGCAAATTGCCCATCCTTCGTTACCGTTTTACGATAAGCTAGAAAGCCTGGGTTTACATGTTCACGGAAACCATCAACCGTTTCTTTCGTAATCCAGGCCGCTTCCACATCATTAATTTCCTCTTTTTCTATTAAGCTTAAAACCTTATTAATATATTCACTTACATTTTGATTTTGCTTATTTTTTAATTCTTGTTCCAAATTGATACTCATCATTTCATTCCTCCTATTAATAATTAGTTAGAAAACCAGCCAATTGGTTCAACCTGCAAATTGATATTAATCTGTTTTATTTCCTGAAATTCTTCAAGTCCAAACGTTCCCAGACTGCGGCCTATTCCACTTTGCTTATAGCCGCCCCAAGGTGCTTCATTATAAGTAGGGTGGTAGGAATTCACCCATGTAATCCCTGCACGCAGCTTTTTAATAACTCGCAAACCCTTTGCACCATTATTCGTAAAAACACCCCCGGCTAATCCATACACTGTACCATTAGCTAGTTTTATAGCTTCCGCTTCGTCTTTGAATTTCTGGATAACTACGACAGGACCGAAGATTTCCTCTTGGACAATTTTCATCTCTTGGTTCACATCGACAAAAACGGTTGGTTCAACAAAGTAGCCATTTTTCAAGTTGTTCTTTACGATCCTATTTCCTCCGCAGGCAACTGTCGCACCTTCCTGCCTGCCTAATTCAATGTAGGAAAGAACTTTTTCTAAATGCTCTTTACTGACAAGCGGCCCCATCTCTGTTGCAGGGTCGTCTCCAGGTCCTACTTTAATTTGATTAGCCCGTTCGACAAAACGGTCGACGAATTTTTCGTAGATGCTTTCTTCGACAAGGATCCTTGAACCAGCGGAACATACTTGACCAGAACCTGCGAAGATTCCAAATAAGGCATAATCGACTGCTGTTTCAAAATCAGCATCGGCAAAAATGATATTCGGCGATTTACCGCCCAGCTCTAAGGAAACCTTCTTCATCGTATCAGCTGCTGTTTTCATAATGTGTTTGCCGGTTTTCGTACCGCCGGTAAAAGAAATCATATCGACCTCAGGATGGGAAGCAATTTCATTTCCAACAATCGCTCCAGCTCCCATTACCATATTAGCTACCCCTTTTGGCAAACCGACTTCTTCAAAAATTTCGAATAGCTTTTTCGGTGTAACTGGTGTCACTTCGGACGGTTTAAAGACAATGGTATTTCCTGCAGCTAAGGCAGGGGCAATTTTCCAAACACTCATTAACAGCGGGTAGTTCCATGGAACTATCAAACCACAAACTCCAATCGGCTCGCGGACAACCATCGCCTGCATAGGATCAGCAACATGATAGGTCTGTCCATCTGGTTTTGTAATCAGGCCTGCATAATAGCGGAAGCATGCGGCTGCATCCCCGACATCAAAGCCAGCTTCTCTTAATGGTTTCCCGTTATCCATCGTTTCCAACTCGGTTAATTCATCGGCATATTCATCAATTTTGTCAGCAATTTTTAATAAATACGAGGCTCTTTCCTGAGCAGAGATCCCGGACCAAACACCCTCTTCAAAGGCTCTCCGTGCTGCATAAATTGCCTTACGAGTGTCAGCAGTCGTTCCTTCAGGGGCATATGAAATAACCTCACCATTTGCTGGATTAATTACTGGGCGTGTTTCTTGATTTTCGGCATCTTTCCATTCACCATCAATAAACATCTTAAGGTTAACCACTCGTTTTTTTACCTCGACCATTTTAATTCCTCCTTTATTGACCCTTACTAACTAATATTGCAAGAATCATGCCAAGGTAAAATACCTAGAAACATAGTTTTCCTTTACAATATAGAATTAACATTATTCAGATTTGCATAACCCTATTTTATTTTGCATAATTAATGTACTCCAAATGAAAAAAGCTGCTTTAGATCTTTGTGATCTAAAGCAGCTTTTGATTAAAAGGAAGAAAAGTTTTCGATTTTAATATTTTTCTCGTTTACTATTTTTTGATACTTTCTACTAACTGATGATTGGCTGATTCCTAAGGCCTTTGCGGCTTTTGTCGTCGTTTTGTATTGGTTCATCGCCATCACAATTAACTGCTCCTCGACATGATCGATGGCTTCCTGCAGTGGAATGACCCTTGTAATTACAGGCTTCATCTTTTTATGTTCAAGGCCTATTGATAAAAATTGGCTGACGAACTCCGCATCAATCGACGGATGTTCGGCAGTGACTACTAATCTTTCAATAATGTTTTGTAGTTCCCTGACATTACCCGGCCACGGATAGAACTCTAGTACATTAATGGCATCAGGGGTTAGATGGTAATTACGCTCATACTTCTCATTCAATTGTTGGAGGAAATGAAAGGCAAGCAGCGAAATATCCTCTGTCCGTTCCCTTAACGGTGGGATGTGAATCGGTATGACATTCAAGCGATAAAACAAATCCTCACGGAATGTCCCTTCCTCAACCATTTTTTCTAATTTTTTATTCGTAGCGGCAATAATCTGTACATTCACCTTAAATGGGGTGGTACTGCCAATCGGAATAACTTCCTGCTCCTGCAGTACTCGTAACATTTTTACCTGTAGATGGATTGGCATCTCACCGATTTCGTCCAGAAACAAAATTCCGCCATCTGCTTGTTTAAAGTAGCCTTCCTTTCCATTCTTATCCGCTCCGGTAAAAGCCCCTTTCGCATAACCAAATAGTTCACTTTCGAGTAAATTTTCCGGGATAGCCCCGCAATTTAATTTAAGAAGCGGTTTTGTCGAGCGGCGGCCTAATTGATGGATCGCTTGAGCGATTACTTCTTTTCCAACTCCAGATTCTCCGTAAAGAAGGACTGTCGAGGAAAAGTCAGCAATTTTCTTAGCCTGATTAATAACCTTCTCCATTTTCGGACTACAATAAATGAGCTTTTTCAAAAAGCGGTCTTTGCTTTTAAAATCATCTAATTCCTTCTTATATTGTTCTGATATCTTTTTAATTTCCTGCAGTTCACTTTTTAGCCGTGTTGTTTCGGTAATATCACGTGATGCAATGATAATCCTGTCGAGTTCATTTTTTTCATCAAAGACAGGATTTCCGACGGCAAGAATCTTCCTTCCAGCTTTAGTTTCTTGAACTACAGAGACCTTTTTTCCTTTTTCTAAAACAAGTCTTGTGACCGAAGGTGTAAACAGTCCTTGGTCCTCTAGTTCGAGTATATTTTTTCCAATCAATTCCTTTAAATCTACTTTCCAGAAATCTTGAATGATGTTTTCACTGAACCTGATGAGCTCCCCTTTGTTGTTCACCACCAGAATTTCATCATATATACTGGACAAAATTGCATGCAAGTCCTTATTTAAGTCCTTAATATATTCAATTTCCATCGCCATTTCTTCGACCATAGGCAAATCCTGAGCAACAATGATGATACCATCGACTTCATTCTCATAATTCAAAATGGGGCTATAATCGACGAGAATTCCGATTTCATTCTTGATTACCAGATGATTAAGAAGCGTCTTACCGGTTGCAAATACCTTTTCAAGGTGGGTACGGCTAAAAATATTTTCAGCAGGAAGATTCATAACCTTTTCGGATGTCGATCTAATCATTTTTAAACCGGCTTCATTATAATTAATAATTCGTTTTTCCTTATCTAATACAAAAATCCCCATCGGAATCGAAGTTAGAATAATTTTAAGTAAGTCGACACTTTTATTTTCCTGTTTAAAAAGCTCTGCTAGAACGTCTTCTCTGCGAATATAACCTGCTGGTAAACCGTCCTCCCTTCTAACGATGGCAAACGGTTCGCCGATAATTTGGAACAAAACAGGCAAGGAAATCTGTTCGCTCAAAAAGCAGATGCTATCTAGCGATTTCGATTGTTCAAGTAAAGATGCAATCGAAGCATCCTCTCTTTTATGGTTTTCAAGCAATACATAAGCAAATAAGTGATCTTGTCTTTTTAAAAACAAATAGGGTTCTTTAAGGTTATTTAAGGTAGATCGAAAAACTTCTTCATTTTCACCCACGTCTACTGAAATAATCGGTTTCACTTTTTCTTTGGCAACGGAAAACATCGTTTACTTCCCCCTTAATACCTTATCTACCTTATACTATCACTTTATTCGAAATATTTTAAATTAAATATTGCTAGAAAAAAAGAAGATGTGTATCCCATCTTCTTTTTTTCTAGCAATTAATCACTACCGGTAATAAATAAATCTTCTTTAATATAAGCGAGTACCATCCCAGGAATAACATAATCCCCTTCCTGTACCTCAAGCGATTCGACTTCGCCGCTCATGCTAGTCTGCACCGTTTCTAATGTACCTGATTCTGAAATTATCATAAATAAGGTTTCCCATTCATAAATTCTTGAATCATTCTTAATTGAAATCTTTTTTATCTTCCCATAACATGGGCTAAGAACAACACCATAATACATAAACATCACCTTTCTTTTTCGATTAATACTGCTCTTGAAAAGGCCGTGTCTGTAATACTAGACTGAAGAATTCTTGAAATTCTTGGATATCCTCTGTTTCGATTCCCAGTCTTTCTGCCCAATGATGGTCTGAATAGGTGTCCTCTTGGCAAAGTAACACCATGTTCCCAGACTGAATCGAAGTGACCATCGCTTTCCCGAAAAATTGCTCTGAATAGCCAATCGTCAAATCGTAGCGATGGTTGTTTGAAATTAAACAAAAGTAATGTAACAGTTGCTGTTCTTTTTGTTCGGTTAATATATCAAGCTTCATACAAAACGTCCTCCTTTATTTAAGTTCATTTATTAATATTTCAACCATCCTCTAAGCCTTGAAGCCTCTGCTAGCTTTTGAATTCCTTCTATATAAGCAGCAAGTTTCATATTTACCCCATATCGATTGGAGGTATGGTAAACCTTTAAAAAGCTAGCTGTCATTTTTTCCTTGAGCCGTTTATCTACAGTTTCCTCGGTCCAGTAATAACCTTGATTGTTTTGACACCATTCAAAATAGGAGACAATAACGCCACCAGAATTGGCAAGAATATCAGGGACAACAAGGATCTCCCGTTCATCTAGTATTTTTAGCGCATCCTTTGTGGTAGGACCATTGGCTGCTTCAATGACGATATTACAGTTAAGTTTACCGGCATTATATTTATGAATCACCCCGGAGATTGCAGCTGGAATAAGAACATCACATTCTTTTTCCAATAAATCCTGGTTAGAAATCGAACCATTAAAGCGATTAGAAACAATACCAAAGGAATCTCTATTTTCCAATAGGTATGGGATATCTAGCCCCTTCTCATCGTATAAACCGCCGAGCATGTCCCCGATACCAATTACTTTTGCACCTATCTCATATAAATACTGGGCAAGATAACTGCCGACATTTCCAAACCCTTGAATAATAATACGTGTATCTTTTAACTGCATTTTCTTTAATTCACAAACCATTTGCAGTGTATATAGAACACCTTTTGATGTCGCTGTTTCTCTGCCCCTTGATCCCCCAAGTGCAATTGGCTTACCTGTGATAAAACCAGGGGAGTCAAATTCACGGATATGGTCGTATTCATCAAGCATCCACGCCATAATCTGGGAGTTCGTATACATATCAGGTGCTGGAATATCCTTTGTTGGACCGACCAGTTGACTAACCGCTCTTACATAACCACGGCTCAACTTTTCCAATTCATCTAAACTCATTTTACGAGGATCACAGATGATCCCGCCTTTTGCACCGCCATAGGGAAGGTCGGTAATACCGCATTTTAAACTCATCCAACCCGCCAATGCCTTTACCTCATCAGGCGTAACATCTGGATGAAACCGAATACCTCCTTTGGTTGGACCTGAAGCATCATTATGCTGGGCACGGTAACCCTGGAATATTTCTGTCTGCCCGTTGTCCATTCGAACAGGGATACTCACTTCTAAAAATCTCATCGGCTTCTTTAAAAATTCGAATACTTGGGGTGGGTAGTTCAGGATATTCACTGCTTCTTTTAACGTTTCTTGAAACTCAATAAGGGAATTATCCTGTTCTCTTTCTTTCGTATTCTTCATGTCTAGAGAATCGACTGCCATGCTAACACCTCATTTTTTATTGTTACTTAAGGTTAAAGCAAGTTTCGTGCCAACTTAGCAATCGCAGTTTTATTAGGTGATTTAGTAAAAAAGGGAGGAAGTGCTATGAAGAAATGAGTGAATTATTCAATTCTGCATACCATGCCCTTCTAAACATCAAAAAGCCAGGCATCAAGCCTGGCTCAGGTAATTTTATAGGGATGAGGTTCTCTCGGCATCATCAATATTTAAATCGGCTATTTTGATTCGGAAGAATCTTGTTTGGAAAAGCATATATACCACACCAATAATGATCCAAACAATCCCGCCAATGAGTGCATCAAATTGTAAGTTCGCCCACAAAATTCCCGTTAATCCAGCTCCAATGACCGGCATTATTAAATAGGAGAAAATATCCTTAGCTGTTTTATATCTCTTTTGGCGAAAAACGAAATAAGCTATAACCGATAAGTTGACGAATGTAAAAGCAATTAATGCGCCGAAATTAATAAAAGAAGAAATTAGCTCTAAACTTGGAGCAATCGCAAGCAAGGATACCACCCCAACCAAGATGACATTAAAAACAGGTGTCCGAAATTTGGGATGGACATAACCAAACACCTTTTTAGGCAGGACTCCATTTCGTCCCATAACATACAAAAGCCTTGAAACGCTTGCGTGAGAGGCAAGTCCAGAAGCGACTGTTGCAGCAAAAGCACCTGAAAGGAATATCAATTTAAAAATTGTTCCACCCACAAACAATCCAATCTCAGGTAATGTATCATCAGTTACTTTGAAACCTGAAACATCTGGAAATAAAGATTGTGCAAAATAACTACACACGAAAAAGATAGCCCCGCCAATAAAGACCGTTAACATAATCGCTCTCGGCATCGTTTTTTGATCAATCGCTTCCTCTGCATACATGGTTACTGCATCAAACCCAATAAAGGAGAAACAAACCACGGTTGCACCTGTTAAAATTGCTCCAAGATGAATATCGGAATGAAAGAGAGGTGCTGTTGTGAAAATCGTTCCTTGTCCCATTCCTTTGGAAAGCTGGAGAAAAGCAAGGACAATAAATGCGGCAATTAAGACCACTTCAAAAATAACCAGCAGTGCATTTAAACTAGATGTTTTCCCCATACTCCAAGCGTTAATGGCCGTGACGATTGCAACATACACGACAACCCAAATCCATGCTGGAACACTAGGAAAGACAGATACCATGTAAATACGAATAATCAATGCATTCACCATTGGAAGCAATATATAATCAAGTAACGCTGCCCAACCGACTATAAATCCGAGATGCGGGCTCATGGTCTCGCGGGTATACGTATAGGCCGAACCAGCACTCGGAAATACCTTGACCATTTTTCCATAACTGATCGCTGTAAACACCATAACAACCAACGCTGCTAGGTAGGCTAGTGGAACAACCCCATTGGTTTCTTCAGAGACAATTCCAAATGTATCAAACACAATCGTTGGTGTCATATAACCCAATCCGAGCATAACGATTGCCCATAACCCAAGTGAGCGTTTAAGAGTAGTATTCTCCAATTTAACCATCTCTCCTTTATTATCCGGAATTCGTTTATTAACAAGCAATTGTAAGCACTCACATTTGTTCTTCATTGATGGACAACATATTTTAAAAATTAAACATACTATTCGTAAGTCAGCCCCCCCTTCCATTTTACTTAAAAATCTAACTATTTTAAATAATTGCAATTTTTATGCCAACCATCTTTCTTCTTTATACATCTACTTTTTAATGCCTAAAAAGGTGCACTAAGACTTTTTATCAAATTTGCAATCTAGCAAATGAAACTTAACTTTTTTATGAAAAAATGCATAACCTACTCAGGTTTGCATAAAAAAATGACGCAATAACAAAAAAAGCAGTGGATTCTTTTCGCAGAAATCCACTGCTTTCATAAAAAATCATTGATTATGCTTCCTCAGCTTTATATTGTGGTGGCGCTATTCGAAATGCTTTAGTTAGAAAAAGTAAGTAAGTAAATCCAACAACAAACCAAAGAATTCCCATAATCAAGGAACTAACCTCTAGATTAATCCAAAGTATCCCAACCGCCCCCGCACCAATTAAAGGCATTATAACGTAATCAAAAAAACCTCTAGGTGTCCTATGCATCTTTTGACGAACGGCAAAATGACTAATTACAGAAAGATTGACAAACGTAAAGGCCATTAACGCACCGAAATTAATTAACGAAGTTGCCGTAACTAGATCAAAGAACCAGGCCGACAAGGAGATGACCCCCACAAATAAAACATTAATCGCAGGTGTCCGCCATTTCGGATGAACGTATCCAAACCATTTTTCCGGGAATACCTTGTCACGCCCCATAACATACAAGAGTCGGGAAACACTAGCATGTGATGCAAGTCCGGAGGCTAGTGTATTAACAAAGGTTGTACACAAGAAAATCGATTGGAACAGCTTACCACCTACATATAGAGCAATTTCTGGAAGTGCCGCGTCAGGTACTTTGAATCTAGATATATCTGGAAAAAAGGATTGAATAAAAAACGATGTGGTAATAAAAATAACTCCTCCCCATAAAGCTGTAAGCATAATTGCTTTTGGGATAGTCTTTTGCGGATTGGGCGTTTCTTCAGACAATGTCGTAACAGCATCAAATCCCAGGAACGAGAAGCAAAGAATCGTTGCACCGGTAATAAGGATCGGTAGGTTCAACCCTTCAACAAAAAACGGTTGTAAACTGAAAACGGCTCCTGTTCCCTCGCCCGCATTTAGCCCTTTAATAACCAGAATAATGAAGACAATCATGATTAAAATTTGAACAAGAACAAATAATGAATTGAAATTTGCTAGGACGTTGACGCTTCTTAAGTTTAAGAATGTAACAATTCCTACAAACAATAATACCCAAATAAAATCTGGTACAGATGGAAACAATGCATTTAGGTACAGTTTTGTTAACAAAGCGTTTACCATAGGCAAAAACAAATAATCAAGCAGCGAAGACCACCCAACTAGAAACCCAAGGTTCCGGTTTATCGCTTTCTGGGTATATGTATAGGCTGAGCCAGCTTGAGGGAAAACCTTAACAAGCTTCCCATAACTTGACGCAGTAAACAGCATCCCAATCAATGCAATAATATAGGCTGTTGGTACATGCCCCTCGGTTACACCAGAAACAATTCCAAATGTGTCAAATACCACCATGGGTGTCATATATGCTAACCCCATGATTACGACCTGCCACAGCTTTAACGATCTTTTCAGCTTTACTCCATTTTCCACATATCATACCTCCCCTTTGTTTAAAACGCTTTCATAAAGAAATAACCCCATTGTCCACTGAAAATTTTTTATTCCCCCTTACTTTTTTGAAAATTCAAATATATCATTGCAAATTTCATACCAAACTATATTTTTTGGCTGTGTACAACTTGTCTGTTGATTTTCGCTCCAATCAACAGAGTGGAAAAATCAGCAATAACCTTTAACACAGCCTGTTTTTTTAAAAATAATCTCAAAGGAGGGTCTTGAATAGTTAATTTAATGTCTTTTGAATTATTCATTTACGCATACAATATTCCATATTAAATAGGACTTGTCATTCCATTTACAACGATTCCTCTCATTAATTCATCTGGCACAATACTTGCATTTTAAAATATATGAAAATAAAAAATGGGGGAATTTTAATGCAATATCCATTATCACCAGATGTAAAACCAGAATTTTGTACCACCGGGACCTTTATGAGGTTACCCTCCCACAGAGAAAATGCTAAATTGGCCATTGTTGGTGTCCCGTTTGATACTGCAGCCTCCTTTCGTGTTGGTGCTCGATTCGCACCTCAGGCTATTCGTCAGTCGTCAATGACTCTATTCCCATATCATCCGATTCACAAGGTTTATCCTTTTGACGAATGTAATGCCATTGACATCGGTGATGTATCTGTCATTCCACATAATATCCATCGCAGCTATGAGGTGATTGAAAAAGCAATGATGGAATTGATGGAAAAAGGGATTATTCCAATTGGTCTAGGAGGAGATCATTCCGTAACATTAGCCCATCTTCGTGCCGCAGTTAAAGTACACGGTCCTGTTGCCTTAATTCACTTTGATTCTCATACAGATACTTGGGACACATATTATGAAGAAAAGTATTGGCATGGATCACCATTCATCCGTGCATACGAAGAGAATCTCCTCATTCCTGATAAAGTTTTCCAGGTTGGAATTAGAGGAACCCTAAACCATCCGGGTGATATTGATGCCAGCACAGATTTAGGCTATCACGTCATTACAACTCCTGAGCTAAAGCAACGAGGAATTGAAAATGTCATTAATGAAATGAAAACAAAAATTGGTGATACACCTTGTTACTTGAGCTTTGATATTGATTTTGTTGATCCATCGTGTGCACCTGGAACGGGAACACTAGAAGTTGGTGGTTTAAATAGCTTTGAAACGCTACAAATCATCCGCTCTCTAACAGATTTTCAATTTATCGGTTTTGACTTAGTCGAGGTCTTACCTCCATATGATCCTACTCAGATTACAACATTACTTGCAGCCACAATCATCCACGAATTCGCTAGTCTCGTTGCCCTTAAAATTAAACAAGGTTCGTCTAGCAATATTACTATTTAAAATACAAAAAAGCAGTGATTCCATTTTTAGGAAATCACTGCTTTTTTGTTTAGTTTATTTAGTTCTTGAAATACTACATTATAACAGCTTTTACTTCGCAAAACGGTGGTTACCGATTGTCACTGTTACTGGACGCGAGAAAATCCATTTACTTACAGCTGTCTTCGGATTATAGAAAAATAATGACCCATTTCCTTGACCTCTAAAAGCAAGTGCCTCATTTACAGCCTTTTTTGAGGCAGCATCAGTTGGTTGGTTAATCGTACCATTTTTTACAGGCGTGAATGCATAATAGCCATTAGACTTTTGATAAACAACACCATTTACGGTATTAGGGAAATCAGGGCTAGCAACACGGTTAAGAATAACTGTCGCAACGGCTACTTTACCCGCATACGGTTCACCTACTGCCTCTGCACGTACTAGGCGAGCAATCAAGTCTTTTTCTGCTGCTGTAACCGTAGAATTTGGGATTACTAGATTTGATCCCGCATAAAGAAGACTGCTAGTTTTATTGTTTGCTTTTAATAGACTATTAACAGTTACACCATACTTCACTGCAATTTTCCAATAGGTTTCACCTGATTGTACTTTATGCGTGGTTGTTGCTGCTTCAGTTGTTCCATTTAACGTAAATGCTGACATTGATAAGATAAGTCCGGTCGCAATTAGTAGTTTTTTAAATCTACTCATCATTTATTACCTCCAATTTTTGTTCCTCACTTGTCTATACTTAAGGCTAACAGTTGTAACATTCTTATTCATTAGCCAAAAAGTGGTAAGGAACAATGAGCCTAGTTAGCGCCCAACATGAAGGGATCTTTCTATCAATTGGAATTATCTTCTATTAATAAATAAATTCCATTAGATGGACATTATGGCAAGGATAGGTCAAATTATTACAGGTTGTTTCATGCTTGTAACATTCAAAAAGAGTTCAAATCCATGATTCTTCACTAAATTGACAACAAATTCCTTAAATACACACAGGATTTCAGATGAATCTTTGGTAATAATATAAGTGTAGTGAAAAAGGAGGCTATTTAAATGGATAATCAATTAGTGAGTGTACTTAACAAACAAATTGCAAACTGGTCTGTCTTGTATACGAAGTTACATAACTATCATTGGTATGTGAAGGGTGGACAATTTTTCACCTTACATGTCAAATTTGAAGAATTTTATAATGAGGCTGGCCTTCATGTCGATGAACTAGCAGAACGGTTACTTGCCATTGGAGGAAAACCCGCAGCTACAATGAAAGAGTACCTTGAAATGTCATCGATTAAGGAAGCTTCAGGTAGTGAAACCGCGGATGAAATGGTTCAATCGGTTATTAACGACTTCTCCATTATCATTGGAGAACTTAAAGAAGGAATGAGCTTTGCGGAAGAGAAAAATGATGAAACAACAGGTGACATGCTGCTCGCAATCCATTCTGAACTTGAGAAGCATGTATGGATGCTAACGGCATTCTTAGGCAGATCGATTTAAAAATTTCACACTTAGAAACAAACAGTCCAGCACAATTGTTGGACTGTTTGTTATTTATACGGTTAAAAAAGACGGCAGTTGCCTTCTCTCTTTTTTATCTAATCTTATTCGTTCTAAACGAGAATTGTTTCTTTTATAACCCCATTGATTACATACGAAGGGGCTTCACCGTCTAGCACCTTGACAATGTTTCCGGCTGCAATATTTGCCATTTCATCTCGTGCTTCAAAGGTAGCATTACCGATGTGGGGGGTTAATACGACGTTTTTCAGTTTTTTCAAACCTTCACTAATCGCCGGTTCGAATTCAAATACATCAATACCGGCTCCCTCAATCTGTTTCTCAGCTAATGCCTTTATCAATGCAGCCTCATCAACGATTGGTCCACGAGCACAGTTAATTAAATAAGCGGTTGATTTCATCATTTCAAACTGCTTCGTGCTAAACATGTGTTTCATCGTTGGGTTATAAGAACAATTAATCGTAATAAAATCTGATTCAGCAATCAGTTCATCAAAAGAAACGTATGTCGCGTTTACCGACTGTTCAACTTCAGGACTTTTTCGGCTTGGTCCCGTATATAGAACCTTCATGTCGAAGGCAGCCGCTCGTTTCGCAACCGCTTGGCCAATTTGTCCAAATCCAACGATACCAATTGTTTTTCCAGTTACTTCTCTGCCGCGAAAATAAAGGGGCGCCCAACCGTTAAATCCAACAATACGACATACTTCATCTCCTTCAGCTACTCTTCTTGCAGATGCAAGTAAAAGGGCAAAAGTAAGGTCAGCCGTTGCAGCTGTAGATACTATTGGGGTATTAGTAACTGGGATACTTTTGGATGCCGCAAATTCAAAGTCGATATTATTAAATCCAGCTCCATAGTTTGCGATGATTTTTAAATTATGGGCTTGGTCAATTACTTCTTTTGATACTGGGGTAGATAATAAACTTAGAAGGGCATCTGAATCTTTAATGCGCTCTGTTAATTCAGCTTCAGAAATCAATTTCTCACCTGAAAATACTTCAACCTCGTGATCTTCTAATAACATCTCTAATCCCTTTTGCGGGATCTCACCTGCAACTAAAATTTTTGCCATTGCCAAACACCTCTCCAGAGTATAATGACTGCCTTTTCCATAAATCCAAATAACTGTATATTATTATACTATAATAATAAGTTCTTAAAAAATTATTAATTTATTAAAGTTTTGAAAACAGTCGTTCCGATATTATATTAAATCACCTTCATTTTTTCTATTAGTCAACGTTTGTCCATTTCAACTCAACTCCTCCAAGCATATATTGTAATAATTCAGAAGAGGAGGTGATTTCTATGGGACATGGTGGAAGTAGCAGCTTCGCGTTAATCGTTGTGTTGTTTATTTTATTGATCATTGTTGGAGCATCCTTTATGTTCTAAATGCAGCTAAGGTATCAACAGAAAGAGCGGCAAACCTATTGGTTTCACCGCTCTTTTTTATTGATAATTTTTTACTTTTTGTCACGTGAGATCATGATTAAGCAAACAGTAATAATTGTAAATGCAATGAAAGCTAATAACGGGATGGTAACAAAGCCAAACCAGTTAATATAATCCTTCGAGCAGGGTACTCCCGTGGTACACATTTCAAACTGCTGTAAATACGGGATTTTTTGTAATAAAGTATGGTATCCTGCGATTAGCCAACCGATGATGGATAACGGCAGCGCATATTTATAGATGCCTTTATCATTTCGGTAAACCGCAACTCCCAAGATGATGGCTAGTGGGTACATGAATATCCTTTGGTACCAACAAAGTGTACAAGGAATGTAGTGCATAACATCACTAAAATATAAACTGCCCAGTGTGGCAATGATGGCAGCTACCCAAGAGAGAAGTAAGGATTTATTCATACTTATTCACCCTTTGCGGCTTTCTCAACCATGTCTTTTAAATCATCAATAGTTTGTCCATCAAACCTTTCCCCATTAACGAAGATGGTTGGGGTTCCTGTAACACCTAGTTGTTCAACATAATCCATATCTTTGTTCCAAGCATTGTCAGATTTCTTAGCCTGGAAGTTCTTTAAGACCTTGTCAACATCGCTATCACTAGCAACCTCTTTTAAGGTTTCCGTCAAAAAGTCTTCCGTATAAACGTCAATTTTCTCATATTTTGTATCTTCAGGCTGCTTTTCGAATAATAGGTCATGAAATTTCCAAAACGTTTCATTTCCAAGCTCTTGGTATACGGATTCTGCAAATTTAGCAGATCGTGTCGAGTCCACATTAATAAACGAATCATTCATAAAGTAAAATTTAGCTTTGCCAGTATCCACTAGTTCCTGTTGAATAAGTGGTACGACATCCTTAGCAAAGTTTTTGCAATTCGGACATTTATAATCACCAAATTCAATGATCGAAACCTGGGCTGATTCCTTCCCTTTGTATGGCTGATTGCTATAATCAATTTTTGTAGTTGTTGTTTTATCTTCTTGTTTTGAATGATTGCCTAAAAAAATGAATGCTAATATAAAAACTGCAACCAAACCAATCATCCAAAAAGCAAAGGTAGATGATGATTTTGATTCTTTTTTCTTATTTTTATTATTATTTGCCATAACTAATCTCCTTTTATATTTGAACTTATCATATTAGTTTTCCTAGATAGTATAACTATTACTTATCCATTTGAATAATGCAAATAAAAGGTTTTTACACAATTAAAAGAGAACTGTACTATTTTGAGTACAGTTCCCAGATTGTCGAGAAAGGGTATTTTTCTCGGCAATTTTTTATTTTGTCAGAATCTAAATACTAAATTTATTGATTGTCCCTGCAAATGGGCCTGTTGATTTCCGCTCCGGGCACTCGCTTTCCGCGGGGAGGTCCTGAAGCCTCCTCGGCGCATTGGCGCCTGCGGGGTCTCCAGTGACCTCTCTATCCCGCAGGAGTCGAGCGCCCTCCGCTCCAATCAACAGGGAGGCAAATCAACCTAAAGTATTGCAACACACTTTTTCTAACCTTCTAATTGTGTCACAATCTTTTTTATATTTTGACAGGCTGCAGTAAGAAGAGCCTATTCGCTCACATTCTTCAATCCCCGTAACCGGCAGTAGCGAAGCCCGTGCAGCTCTTTTGAGTCTGCGAAGCTTCGCTCAATTTCTACCTTACAGAACGAATGCCGTAAATAAAACCAATAAACATCATTTTATAAAGAATAAGGGGATCAGTAGGGCGTCCATTATCATCGCCGTAATAAGGACGGACTTTCTCAAGAAGAAACGAAAAATCAATATATTTATCAATCAAACGAAGAAGATGGTCATCAGGTACCAATTCATCAATAGATACAAATTCATATTCACTTTGGCTAGACTCTTTTGGCATAAACATTGATTTCACCACTTATTTTTATTATTCATTAGTTGAGTTGAAAGTCTTTATTGAAAACACTCTGTTGATTGGCGCGGAAGGCACGAAGACTCCTGCGGGAGTACGGGTCAGGGGAGACCCCGCAGGAGCGAAGCGACGAGGAGGCTCCCCGGCACGCCCGCGGAAAGCGAAGTGCCTGGAGCGCCAATCAACAGACCTGTTTAAAGTCTATACACCAATAATATTATAACGAATTAACGCGGTGAATCGTTGAGGTGATTGAATAAAATAAATGGCTGCCGAGGGTTTTTCGACAGCCGAAGAACTGTACTATTTTGAGTACAGTTCCCTTATTCAGCCTGTTTATCCCACTTCTAAAGATTGATGCTGTGATTGATGCAGCCTCCAATAGTAACCTTGTCGGCTGATTAATTCGTTATGAGATCCTTCCTCTTTGATTCTACCTTTATCAATTAAAAGGATTCGAGATGCATTTTGAATCGTGGAAAGACGATGAGCGATAATAAAGGATGTTCTACCCGCCAATAAAGTCTCAAGTCCTTTTTGCAATGCAAGCTCTGTTTCAGTATCAATCGATGATGTTGCCTCATCTAGGATTAATATTTTAGGATCGGCTAAGAGCGCCCGGGCAAAAGAAATCAGCTGTCTCTGCCCAGTCGAAAGTCTTGTTCCTCTTTCGTTGACCTCTGTTTGATACCCATCTGATAAACCGTTAATAAACTGATGAGCCTGAACTGCTTTCGCCGCTTCAATCACTTCTTCGTCCGCTGCATCAAGCCGTCCATAACGGATATTATCCATGATCGTACCAGAAAAAATAAACGGATCCTGAAGCATGACACCCATTTGCTTCCTAAGAGATTGGATAGTGACCCTATTAATATCGATATCGTCAATTTCAATTCGTCCGCTGCTAACATCATAAAAACGACTTAGCAAACTAACAATTGTTGTCTTCCCCGAACCAGTAGCACCTACAAGAGCAATAGTATCACCAGGATTTACGCAAAAATTAATATTTTCAAGGATTTTTTCTCCTTCTTCATATCCAAAAATCACATCTTTAAATTCAACTTTTCCTTTGATTGCAGGAAGCTCCACAGCGTTCGGTCGATCACTAACTGTAGGCTTTTCATCTATCATTTCAAAAATTCTTTCCAAATATGCCGTTGCATTTATAATCGCATTATAAAAATTTCCGATATTCGCAATTGGTGCCCAAAACATCCCTATATACCCTACAAAAGCAACCAAAGCCCCAACTGTTACCCCATCACCAATTAGAGATATTCCTACAACATAAATTAAGGAAGTCGTGAGTACTGAAATATTTTCTATTGAAGGCCATAACAGGAATTGAATTCGTACAGCCTTCATCCAGGAGCTTCGATAGCTTTCAGATACTTCACTAAAAATACGTTTATTTTCTTCTTCCCTCGTAAATGCTTGAGTCACTTTGATGCCGTTTATACTTTCATGAATATAAGCATTCATATTAGATTGCTTGTTACTTAAAGTTTGCCATGCTTTCCGCTGGGCATTTTTAATAAGCAGGATGACCGCAGCAAGGATAGGAAAACCAAGCATCGCCATAAGCGTTAGCTTTACGTCTATGGCTAACATAAAACCAATAATCACGATAAGACTAAAAAGGTCCGTAATCAAATTAATTAACCCATTGGATAATAAATCACTTAAAGAGTTTACATAGTTTACTACTCTCACTAAAATCTTCCCATGCGGCCTACTGTCATAGAATGAGAATGATAACTTTTGCAAATGAGTAAACAAGTCTTTTCTAATATGGAGAATGACACTTTGCCCAATTTGAGACATCATTCTAATTTTATATTTCATACAAATACCAGTAATAATTAAGGCGATTAAGTAAATACCAGCAAGAACCCATAGACCACCTACATCTTTGCCCGGTATTTTCTCATCAATGGCATTTTTAATCAAATAAGGTCCGATTAAATTTGCGCCACTGGCGATTAGCATAATAAAAACAGTAAAAAGGATCTTTTTTCTGTAAGGTTTTAAATAAACCAACATCCTCTTAAGATGAACAAAACTAAATGGTGCTTCCAACTCTTCATCGACATCAAATTTATTGCGCGCCATTGAGATATTTCACATCCTCACCCTCGTGCTGTCCAGCAAAATCCCCATTTTGGTTTCTAAACACTTTATAGTAATATCCTTTTTTCGCAAGCAGTTCCTTATGCCTTCCTCGTTCAATAATCCTGCCATTTTCCATTACCAAAATTATATCTGCCTCTTTAACGGACGAAATCCGATGGGCAATAATAAAACAGGTTTTATCCTTTAAAACAGACTTTAATGTCCGTTGGATTCGCAACTCCGTCTCCATATCAACAGCAGACGTGGTGTCATCCAAAATTAGGATGGAAGGATTTTTTAGAATTGCCCGAGCTAAAGCAATCCTTTGTCTTTGACCTCCTGAAAGTCCTACTCCTCGTTCGCCAATAATCGTATCGTAACCATCCGGCAGCTTAGAAATAAAATCATGAGCCTCTGCCATTTTGGCCGCAGATTGAACTGCTTCTAAGGATGCATCTGGATTACCGTAGGCAATATTTCCTTCGATTGTATCCGAAAAAAGAAATATATCCTGCATAACCATTGCCATACTATCTCTTAATCTAGGTATATCCCAATCCTTTACATTGAGTCCATCCAATCTTACTTCCCCACTGGTTACATCATAAAATCGGCTGAGAAGATTGACTAAGGTTGATTTACCGGCACCCGTGGGTCCGATGATGCCTATCGTTTGACCCGGCATCACCTTAAAACTGACATCCTCTAAAACCGGTTCATCGCCATAGCTAAAGGAAACATGATTGAAATCCACAACCCCTCTCAAATGTTTAACATTGAATCTTTTTGCTTCATTGAATATCTCCGGCCTGGTGTTTAACAGATCTTCTACTTTTTCAGCTGAAGCAATAAACCTTTGAACATCATTAATTAACCAGCCCGCCATTCGCATCGGATTATTTAAAGCCCAAATCAGGGAATTAAACGTGACTAATTCACCTAATGAGAGTGAACGATTAATTACCATACTGCCGCCAACTAAGATCATCACAATAGTTAATACTCCTGCTAGTGAATCGAGAACAGGCAAATACTTTTCCCATACTCTTGCGGAGACCAGATTCTTCTCCATGAAGGCCTTATTTTCTCCTGAAAACTTCTCAATTTCGTAGTCTTCCTTTGCAAACGCCTTTACCACACGATTTCCACTAATGTTTTCCTGAACCACAGAATTTAACCTTGCAAACTGTCCACGGATAGCAGAAAAAGTGGGTTTAACAGTAAACGATAAACGAGTAGCAAAGAAACCAATAATTGGTGTGACTGCCAGCATAGCTAAAGCTAGCGGCGGATGGATATAAAACATAAATACAATGGCAAAAATTAATATGGTTAGATTTTCAAAAATCATATAAATAACCCATGAGGTAAAATGCCTAACCGCTTCCATATCCCCAGTCATTCGAGCCATGATATCTCCTGTTTTTGTCCGATCAAAAAAACTAAAATCTAATTGGTGAAGCCGATCATACAATCGATTTCTTATTTTGAAGATAACACCTTGTGAAACACGTTCGAACATTAGTTGATAACAATAGCGAATAACCGTTTTCATCACCGTTATCCCAATCATGGCCCCTAAAAAGGGCCATAACAAATCATCTTGATGACCATAGATAATCTTATCGACGATTTTCCCTGCAAAATATGGGTTGAGCATATTTAAAACAGAAACCAGTAAGGCAAGAAAAAGGCCACTAAATAACCTAATGCGAAAGTTCCTTATATACCCCCACAACCATCGTATGCTTTGCATGATCTACTTCCTCCCTCCCAATATGCAGTAAACATAAATACATATTATTATCGTTACTTCTCATATATGTATGGAAAATACAATATTAGGCCGAATGTAAGTAAATTAGGTTTTCTTACGGTACTCTCGTGGAGATAGACCCGTATAGCTTTTAAATTGCTTGTTGAAGGAACTTAATGATTGAAATCCGCTCGCAAAAGCAACATCGATTATGCTTTTATTGGTAGAACGAAGTAAATCACTAGCACTTTGGATGCGCAATCGGTTGAGAAACTCATTTGGAGTCAGTCCTGTCAGCAGGCGGAACTCTTTAAAAAACATAGTCCGGCCCATACCTACCCTCCAAGACAGTTTTTCGATATCAAGTGGTTCGTGATAGTGATCAAGCAAGTAGCCTACTGCTTCAACAATTTCAGAAGGAGGCAACTTACCGCTATTAATAGATTGGGATTCTTTAACATACTGATTCACCTGTAACAAAATATCTATAAAATGCATGAATTGAAGCGTCATCCATGTTGCTGTCCCTTCCTCCTGAGCTTCCATTGCTAACGTCGCAGCCTTCCTTATTGCTTTGGCGTAAATTGTGTTAGCAGGTATTAACGGCTTAACACCCTTTGCAGTATAGAAGGGCATAAGCAGCTGATCTCCGTCTGGAATTTTATGTACAGCAGAGGGTGTAAACAGAACTAGAATACATTCAAACGGTTGATCAGGCTTAGAAAAACTCCAATGCGGCTCGAAAGGACGGCAGAGAAACACGTCTCCTGGCCGGCCGATGTAAGTTTGATCATTGAACCTATATTCCAGCTCGTTCTTTAGCACAATTCCTATTTCTAAACAATCATGAACATGTAAATCATGGTCTTCATGTGACCCCCATACTCGGCAAAATGCCAGCGAACGCCGTAAATGTAAATGTTCTACGTACATGTTTTCACCCCTCATCTATTTTATCAAATATTCTTTGTACAAAATGATTAGTTTTCATCCTAATTGGAGGAGAATCCAATTTTTTGAATGTGTTAGAGTGGAACCATTAATGATAACTGAGGTGAGAGTTTTGCGACTATATATAATTGGTGCGGGCGTTATCGGTCGTACACATGCAGAAGCAGCTAATAAGCTTTCCGAACCGATTAAATTGAGAGTAGCCGATACCAATCCTATTGCTCTAGCTACTTTCTGTCATCAGTTCCCAGAAGCAATTGGTTTTACAGATATTGAGAAAATGCTCAACTCGGAAGCAGCTGAAGACGATGATATCGTAATTGTCAGTACACCCCCATTGGCGCATTTGGATCCAACAAAGTTGTCACTCAAGTCTGGTCGTCATGTCCTTTGCGAGAAACCTCTTGCTATGAATATTTCACAAGCCCAAGAGATGACCCTGCTCGCTGAAAAGCATGATCGATTATTAGGATGCTGCAGCGTCCGCTTTAAAGGTATGCCTCACATGGAAGCAGTCAAAGAAGTCATCCGTTCTGGAATTCTTGGGGACATCTATCATGTTACATTTGTAAACAAATGGGAACGAAGTCGTTCAGGGATCGAATACCAACCTACAAGCCGCTGGTTTCTTGATTCAACCAAAAGCGGTGGAGGAGTCCTAATGGATTGGGGGCCTTACGACTTTGCCACGTTGAACGATATACTCAATCCGAATGTAATTGACATAAATTCTGCTTGGGTGGCTAAACCGGTTACAGAGATTGATCCTTCCGATACACCATTTGATGTTGAAACACATGTTGGGGCATCCATGACATACATCTGCGGGAACCACCCGGTCCACGTTCATTACGAACGTGCTTCATGTGCACATGGTGAGGAGTACGTAAGGGCTGAAATCGAAGGGACACTAGGTGCCGTTAGGTGGACTCCATTTGACTCACGGCAGCCTGTCTTTAGACGATACGATAAGCAGGGACAAATAGTTGAAGAAAATGTTGAAACTGGACCACGAAGTGAGTTCACTATTTTTGATAACCCTCTTCTCCACTTTTATAAGAAAGTAAGAAGACTTAACTCACATGCTAACGTCAATCAACAAGTTCTGAATAATTTTCACTGCATAAGCTCTCTCTATACTGCCGCGAAAAAGAACGAAAAACAAACGATCAACCTAGTTCAGAAAGGAGTAATGATTTGAACATTCGAGGATTTTCATCAAATATGTATGGTTGGATAGAGCGGTGGAAAAGGGATGGAAAAAAACCTGAGTGGGAAGAACTATTCCGTGCTTGTGCGGAAGTAGGGCTAGACGCAGTTGAAATTGATGCGGATACAGACAAACTTAACTTAGCACGTTCCTATGGTTTGTCCGTGTCTGCTTCCTATATCGGTCTTCCATTACATGTAGCGTTCAACACGCTTGAAGTGGAGCGATCTGTACTGCCATTTGCTGAACGATTAGCGGCAGCTGAAGGTTCTGATTTGCTATTAAATGCTGATCCCATCAATTGGAAACGTCCCCTTGCCAAATCTGAAGATCATTTTAAACAGCAAGGCGAAAACTTAACTCGGATTGCTGAATTGGTTGCCCCAATGGGATTAAAGGTTTGTTTGCATAATCACGCCTCAGACAATCACAATGCATCGGGAGACCTGCGATCCGTCATCGAATATGCAGATAATCATGTCGGCCTTTGCGTGGATACCGGTTGGGCCTATGTATCTGGGTGTAATCCGATTGAGTGGATCAATACCTATCCAGATCGGATTTATGCCTTTCATCTTCGTAATCAACACGGGAACCTTCCATCTGAAGATCTACTTGCTGGAGATATTGATTTCTCCTCCCTTATGGCAACAGCAGCGGCAGCGCACTATAACGGCTGGCTGGCCCTTGAACTATGGCATCCCGAAAGTATTCAACCCTGTCGTACGATGAGTGAAGATGTTCAACGTTCAATAAACTATTTACGAGGTTTTCTTACCTAAATCAAAAGGCATGAATCCATCTGTGGATTCATGCCTTTTATGACGATAAGCCCTGCCTTAGGCCCGACTATATACTATTTTTCCATTGACAATTGTCCATAAAACCTCAAATCTGTCATTCATGAGAACTAAGTCTGCATCTGCCCCGGGTTCAATCCGGCCTTTATGGGACAAGCCCAGTATATCAGCCGGTGTTTGTGTTGCCATCATAACAGCGTCTTTTAAAGGGATTCCCGCTTTAACCGCTTTCTCTAATGCTTCATTCATTGTAACAGTGCTGGATGCAAGTGTACCGTCACTTAATGTAGCAACCCCGTGACTGACGTTAACATGATGCCCTCCGAATAAATAGGTTCCATCCCCCATGCCCATCGCCTGAAGAGCATCAGTAATCAGAACCATTTTATCTGGGCCCTTTTCCCGATAGATTAGCCTTACGATAGCTGGGTGAAGATGGACATCATCCACTATCGCTTGTACACTAACAGAGCTTTCTTCAAATGCAGCTATGACTATCCCCGGGTCACGGTGATGAATGGGCCGCATTCCATTGAAACAATGGGTAACATGACTAGCACCACTCTGAAATGCTAGTTTTGCATCTTCATAGGTTGCGTCAGAATGAGCAATCGCAGCAATGATTCCGTTTTCCTTTAAAAAGCGGATCATTTCAAGGCCACCCGGTAACTCTGGTGCTAATGTCACCATTCGGAGCAACGAACCCGATGTCTCTAGAATGGATTTCATTTCATCCAAATCAGGATGCCGCAAATAACGCTCATTTTGCATCCCTTTCCGTTTCACATTTAGGTATGGACCTTCGATGTGGAGTCCAATTAGCTTGGCTCCAGGTTCGCTCCCCTGCACCTCTTTTACATTGGCAATCATTTTACGAAGGTCAGCTAATGTTGATGATACTGATGTAGCTAAGAAGGACGTACATCCGGTGCGAGCGCAGGCTCTGGAAACGGCTTCCACACTTTGAATCGTACCATCCATCATATCAAAACCCTCAGCCCCATGAATATGTACATCAATCATTCCAGGGATAAGTAATTGACCATTTCCATCAATTATAGAATCAGCTTGAATAACAAAGGATTCCTCCTCATCATGAACTGATTCTATTCGGCCATTCCGAATAAAGAGGCATCTAAGCTTCGGTTCAGCATCATCTACGAAACGAACGTTGCGTATTAAAATAGTATTCATGACTTTTATAACCCCTTATGATGGTTTCAAATTACTCAAATTATTGCTTTGGAGCATTTATACATAATTTAAGCCTTCAGGGAATGGAAGCGGTATTGGAAAAATATCGTTTAAATAATCATCAAGATTAGGATTTCCTTGAAGGATTAATTTTTCTAAGGAAGCGTTATCTAAGATTAGTGATTCTTGATTGAAAATTAATTTTTTGCTGCTTTTATCAACATCTACTATTTGGACTTTTTCACTAAAGTAAGGCTCAACTTGTTTTAACAACAAATCCAAGTTCGTAATCTTGATCGTCCCTGGGTAAGATGAATCTGATTTTTCAATAGAGTTTAGTAGGTTGTTAAGCTCTTTTTCGTACAAGGGAAATGAGCTTTTCAGTGCGTTTATCCCATACTGGAAGGATGCTGCTAAAATAGATAGGATTGATTGCGGTTCCCCACCCCATTCAATTACTCTTGATGGCTGTTCCTCAGTTCCTAATGAAGAATTGGGAACCCCCAAAACAACAAATCCCTTTAGTTCATTTTCCGATTCTGCAACCAGAATCTTGTGCTCCATTTTAAAAATACTAGCAAATCCGGCTGCCTTATTAAGGACCGAAAAATCATAAATACTTTGTTCAAAATAAATAGGACGAGACTGAAGTAATTTCCGTAAACAAAACCAATCATACGGGAATAATTTCCTGACTGAGTAACCCTCAGTAACTAGTAAATCTCCCCTTTTTATTTCATATTTATTTAATTTGCCATAGTAAGAACAACCTGCTTTTAGATACATTGGTAAATTGCCAGATACGAACAAGACCGATGCGTCTGCTTGCTTAACATGGTCCAACACCTTCTCTAAAAGCATGCTGGCATAACCTTTCTTACGATGATTCGGATGTGTACAAACGGCTCCAATCGAATAGGCTTGAATCTCCGCATCCCCAATGTGGATGACTGAAGGTACTAAGCCTATATAGGACACCAATTCATCATTTATAAAAGCGCCATAGGATTGATTTAGTTCAGGTGAAAATACTTGGGGGAAGGCCTTCCCCATTGAGATATGCTTCTCATCCCGGAATGCTTTGTCCGCTAATCGTATCGCTTGTTCAAACTCAAATTCCGATTTTAGTAATCTTAATTCTACCATCTTTGTCTCCATTTCTTATTTGACTACCATATTTAAAGTTAAAACCAGATTTTAAATGTCTTAATTTCATAAGGTGTTACGGAGAAAGAAAGGGTATGATCCTGATAGTCTGCATCGTTTGCTTCTTCTTCAATCAAGTTGCACTCGACCGCTTTTTTAATTGGTTTTGCAAACGAAACATTTGTTAGATTTCTATATTGCTTATATTCATAGAAACGTACAATGATGGCGTCATCATCCTCCGCTTTTTTCACCGTTTCTAACAAAACATTATCATTATCAATTTCTGCAAATTGATTGGCTACCGGTAACTTCCCACCTTGGTTAGGTTTGAGCTCCCTAGCAAATAATGGAACATTTAAATTGTACGCTTCTTTAACAATATTACCCTCGCGCCAGTCCCCTTTATGCGGTACTAAGCTATACGTAAATTCATGAATGCCTCGGTCAGCAGTCTCGTCTGGGCTAATCGCCGATTTGATTAAGGTTAACCGCAATACATTTTCTTTTACATCGTGACCATATTTACAGTCATTTAATAAACTAACCCCGTAGTTCCCCTCGGAAAGGTCTACCCATTTATGACCAACTACTTCGAACCGAGCATGGTCCCAACTTGTGTTCCAATGAGTTGGGCGCTCAATATTTCCAAATTGGATATCATAGGTTGCTTTTGTTGAGCGAATATTAACAGGGAATGAGACTTTTAATAAAGTCTGTTTTTCCTGCCAATCGACCACCGTCCGGAAATCAATTCTTGGTGAATTTTTATAAACACTAATATATTGGGTGATGGTAGAATCATAGAATTCCCAGGTTAATTTCAAACTTCCTCGAATTGGGCCCTGCTCATACACCTCTATCGCTACTAAATGATCCACCTCTCGCATTTTTTCCAGGTAATACAGGTCAATGTCCCAAGCATCAAAATTCATAGGTTTATCTTCAAAGGCCTGCAGTACGTTCCCCCTTGCTCCATCAGCAAGAACTTCTCTTGCTACGCGCTTATCAAGCAAGGAAGTTATTTGACCTTTTGCATTAAATCGAATTTGATAATAATCATTTTCAATATAATCCTTCTTCACAACAAATCCAGACTCAATAACTGAACTAGTGCCTAGTTTAAATGTTTTATATCCGAGTGCCGGTACGTTTTTAGCTTGAATTAACACCTTTTGGCCAGCCTCAGTTTCAATTACTTGTGCTGGGGACGTATTCCCTTCTTCGTCAACAATGGTTGTTGCCTCCGTAAAAGCGGGAGTTATATCCAATTCGATAAAATCATCACGTTTATAAGCAAGAGAATTGTAAACAACGATGCCGTCTTGCTCGAATTGAATGTTTTGTTCAATGGAACTTTGTGCCTCGTTTAGAGCTTTTTCGCCTATATTTTGTACAATAGCATAATCCTTACGCGCATCCTCATTAACTTGGCGGATCGATGAACCTGGCAAAATGTCATGGAATTGATTAAGGAGTAACATTTCCCAGCCCTTATTTAAGGATGCATGTGGATAACTTGCCTGATTAGTTAACTGATCAGAAAGCACACTGAGCCATTCAGCATTGTGATAGGTAAATTCCGCTTTGCGGTTGGCCCGTTTTAATGCTGCCTGAGAGGTATAGGTTCCACGGTGATACTCTAGATATAATTCCCCGTCCCAAACAGGTAATGTTTTATCCTTTACTCGATCTCTTAACCGTTCAAAATAGGGTTCTGCTTTATCCATTTGGACTCTTGGAAGCCCCGGTAGATTTTTCATGGCCTCGGCCGATTCAATCATGTCCTTTGTTGGGCCGCCGCCGCCATCTCCCCAGCCAAAAGCAAGTAGTAACTCATCATTTACTTCCTTCTGCTGGTATGCATCCCAAATTCCTTTCACACTAGCCGGTTCGACCATGCCATTATAGGTATACTGCTTAGCCCCCTCTTCAGGAGTTGTAATAAAGTGCGTGAACATTTCGGTTCCATCGATTCCGCGCCAATTAAACGTATCAAATGGGAATCTGTTGTATTGACTCCAGCTAATTTTTGTAGTCATGAAGCTGTCAATTCCACTCTTTTTCATAATTTGTGGCAATGCCCACGAATAACCAAAAACATCAGGAAGCCAAACGACCCTTGTATCGACACCAAACTCTTCTTTCATAAACCGTTTCCCAAACTGTATTTGGCGGATTAATGACTCTCCATTCGGCACATTGGTGTCAGGCTCAATCCACATCCCACCGGTAATTTCCCATTCACCAGAGGCTATTTTTTCTTTTACTTGCTCAAAGATTTCAGGGTAATCTTCTTTTAAATATTTGTATAACTGCGGAGATGTATGGATATATCTGTAATCAGGATATTGGCGCATTAAATGTAATACCGTTGAAAACGTCCGCGATGCTTTTTCACGGGAATGAACTAAACGCCATAACCACGCCATGTCAATATGTGAATGACCAAGTGCAGTTACTAATGGTTTTAATTCATCCATTTCACCTAATTGATCGACCTTTGATTTTAAGAATTCATAAGCCTCATGGATCGATAGATAGAAGAAATCTGAACCAGGTTTTAAAAAATCAATCTTTAAAATAGATTCATTTAATAATTGCAGCATCTTTGTTCTTCTTAAGTCATTTTCATCAAGAACTTTTACTGTATTGACTAGCGTATGAGCTAAATAGTAGTATTTTTCCGTTGGTACATCGACACAGGCCAGCCTTGCTGTTTTAAATCTTCGCTGGTCAGGTGGATTTAAAACTCCACTCCATGCTTTAATAGCAATTTGAATCGTTTCACTTTGCAGAAACTCTGGTGGCAGCCATGCTTCTTCGTGCCATATATCAATGCCTTGTAATGGAGTTCCATTAACGTATAATAATGATTCGGCCGTTGATCCCCCGCCGTCACGCGGGCCAACTAAAAAGTGTAATACTAAGCGTTCATTCTTCCATTCCTCTGGTATAGAGACGGTTGTGCGGAACCAGGCTGATTTATCATAGCCACCCCAGGAATCTCCAATCTTGAAGTTTTTCCAGTTTTGGTCATCAAAATCTGGTTTATACGCGTCTTTCTCTTCTTCACCAAATTCCCACTCTTTATATTGAAAAGTTGGGATTGCTTGCGTTTCTTTGTAAATATAATTCTTCAATTCTGTTAGCTGTTTCTCGATTTTTTCAATTGTGAAATACAATCTAAACACTCCTATCATTCTTTTTCAGCAAAGGTGAGGGCAGCTTCTTACTTTCATTTGTCCGTTAAGATTCAGCCGTTCATTTCGCTTAAAATCTGGTCTTGGATACTCCGAGCTCGGAGGTATGATTGTCATTTTATTGAAGCCTCTGCAAGTATAAGTTTAAGAGTGTCAACATTTATCGCAAGACTCTCATAAGGATTACCTTCAAACTCTTCTTGCTCTACTGTGAACCATTCAACACCAAATTCATTAGCGACTTTAATAAGGGAGGCAAAATCCAAGAGACCTTTTCCAACTTCTGTTCCTATCTTCTTACCGTCTACAATTTTCATATCTTTAATATGGAGGGATACGACTCTATTTTTATATTTTCGAATGATTTCTAGCGGATCATGACCGGCGAAACTAGCCCAATAGCAATCTAGTTCCATTTTCACTAAATCAGGCTCTGTGTTCTCAAATAACAACTCTAAACCCGTTCTATCTCCAAACCTTCCAAACTCATAGTCATGGTTATGATAACCAAAAATAAATCCAGCTTTTTTGCACGCTTCTCCAATTTGGTTTAATACTTCCGCTGTTTTCTTATAATCATCAGCAGTCTGCCTCATTTCCTTTGGTATAGCCGGGCAAATGATTAAATTATTCCCAATTGTTTTATGATATTCAAAAGTATTCTCTAATTCATGGGGTAAAAGTTGATGCATCCCTATATGAGCTCCTGCAGCCAAGATTTTATTTTCATCTAATAACTGTTTCACTTTATTGGCTGGAGTATTATAAAATCCCGCAAATTGAACACCTTCATATCCAAGATCAGCAACTTTTTGGAACGTTCCCAGAAAGTCCTGTTCTGCATCTCTCCATACGGAAAATAACTGTAATCCTATTTTACTCATTTAAAACACAACCTCCTTTTTTAAAGGCTATTTTCGCATAGATTGTTGATTTTCGTATAAGTTCATCAACCCGTATAACTATTTGCTTCGTGGCATCTTTTCGTAAGAACTTTTGCGAAAATTGCCTAGAAACTTAAGTTATGACCCTTATAAAGCTCCAAAAGCAACAAAGTTTACGAAAAGAGCCTTTTTAAAAAAGAAGCGGTTAAATGTATTAACCGCCTCTCTTTACTGAATAGACCATTTAAACTGGTACATTCTCACTTAATTTAATAGCCTCACCCTTTTCTGCCGACTCATACAGCCCATTAATGATTTTCTGAAGATAAACACCTTGTTTACTAGTACTTAACGGAATTGTTCCTTCTAAACACGAATCTACAAATCTCTCAAGCTCGAGGACATGCCAGCCTTTCTTTGGCAAATGAGAAGGGGTAATGTCTATCAATGTATCATGCTTCTCTTGATAGATTTTGAGCGGAAAAACATCTGCCCCGCCTTTATCCCCCATTAAGGAAACATTCATCTCATCATGCTTTTCCACATTCGCGGCAAACGCAGTTTCTAATAGAATTGACGCCCCATTTTTAAAAGTGATCATACCGCGCGCCATATCTTCGATTGAAAAGTTTTCCCAATCCCATGCTCCCATGAGACCTACTCCTTGTTTGTTCCCAAGCTTTTGGTAAGTTACACCAAACACGGTATCTGGCTCAGGATAACCCATCAGATATAAAGCAGCATCCAACATGTGTACTCCGATATCAATTAAAGGTCCTCCACCCTGAAGCTCTTTATTTGTAAACACACCCCAGCCTGGAATGCCCCGTCGTCTCATTGCCGTAACACGTGCTGCATAAATATCACCAAGTTCTCCACCATCAATAAAGCGCTTTAACACTTCAACTTGTGGGGCATGACGGAAATGGAAGCCATAAGTTAAGATTTTCCCAGCTTTTTCAGCAGCGATTGCCATTTGCTCTGCTTCTTTTACTGTCATGGCTGGCGGCTTTTCGCATAATACGTGACAACCTGCCTGTAGCGCGGCAATTGTCGCAGGATAATGGAATTTATTTGGTGTACAAATACTTACCGCATCTATTTGAATTTTTTGAAACATTTCTTCATAGCTAGAAAATACATGAGGAATATTGAATTCCAACGCTGCCTTGTCAGCCTTTTCTTTTACAACATCACATATTGCTATAAGTTCAACTTTTTCTCCGCATTTTAAATAGTTTGGAATATGTGCATCTGTTGCAATACCGCCTGCACCAATAATACCTACTCTTAATTTAGTCACCATTTTTCCCCCCCCTGATTTTACACCTTGTGTTTTATTGTCATTATTTCAGCCGTTTCAACTCGACGACCTTGTGCTTGTGATAGTAGTGCGGCCTGATTGATTAATGTTAAGCCTAGCACATCACTTTCAGTAATCGTTGGAGCTTTCCCTTCCATAATGGAGTTTACCCATTGTTCCATCGGCAGGGGAAGTGCGTTTGGCAGAGTATCAGGTGTATGCCAGCCCTCACCTAGTTGTTTACATTTTAAGCGGATCTTTTGATCTTCTATTAATAAGGCTCCTTCAGTTCCATACAATTCTAGTTGGAAAGGGCTTCCACTAGAAAGAAACCCTGTTTCTATTGTTCCTAAAGCTCCACTTTCATACTCAATAATGGCAGCCGAATTAACATCCACTTCATCGCCAGATTGTTGTTGGAACCTAGCTGTCACAGCCTTAACTGGTCCCGCTAGGCGATTTGTCAGATAAATCGGATGTGCACCAAGGTCAATAAATGCACCTCCACCGCACTCCTCTTTATTAAAAAAGTGCTTAGGGAGCCAGCCGTTTGGATTTCCCTCAATAGGAACCGCACCATTATGTGCCAGTCGGCAACGAATAGATGTTAGTTTCCCTAACAGACCTTCATTCAGGACTTGTTGAGAATATAAATAGTAATTCTCAGTGAGTCGAGGTAATGAAACCATCAATTTTACTTGATTCTTTTTCACTGCTTCATATATCTCTTTACAGTCTTGCACTGTAAAAGCGAGTACTTTTTCAGTAAAAATGTGCTTTTTATTTTCAGCAGAAAGAATAATGATCTCTTTATGAAGGTTTGTAGGTGTATCTACAATGACAGCATCAATGTTAGGGTTGGTTAAAACTTTCTTTAAGTCTTGTTCAAAAGGGACAGCAAGTTTCTTCGCCCACTCTTGACCACGGTCAGTATTTTCATCCCAGACTACTTTGATTTGAATTTGTCCATTTTGATTCGCCTGACGTGCGTAATCGTCCGCATGGACATGCCATTTACTTAACAAAGCAACATTCACCACTAAAATCCCCTCACTTCATTTCCTAAATTTCATTTATATCCTCTGACACCGGCGCTACAATAACTTGAACACCTTTTTTTTCAATCTCCTTAAGAATCTCTTTATCGGCAAGTTCACTAGTTATAAATATATCTGTCTCATCAAAATTACAAAAAGAGGTTAGGCCCGCTTTTTGAAGTTTACTATGATCCGCTACTACAACAATCTTTTGTCCAGAAGAAACCATCGCACGTTTGATTTCTGCTTCATACAAATCAGAACTTGTAAAACCATGACGTAGTGAAATACCTGATGTTCCCAGGAACACATAATCCGCATTGTAGTTTTGCAATTCAATTTCTGCCTGTGGACCAACAAGACTCATCGAATTCCGTCTTAGTTTCCCACCTAATAAGTAGATAGAGGCCGTTTCATCCTTGCTGCATTCTTCTGCTACATCAATCGCATTGGAAATAATCGTTAAGTGACTGTTTATAGGCAAGTTTTTTGCCACATACCAGTTTGTCGATCCTGCATCAAAAATGACAATTTGTCCACCATTCACCAATTGAGCTGCTGCTTTTCCAATTGAATCTTTTTCACGTGAATATTGTAGTTTTCGTTTATTAACTGGAGGAATCAAGGAATGATTCTGTTCTTCTTCAATCAGGATGGCCCCTCCATAGTTTTTCTCGGCGATCCCTTCTTTTCCAAGCTGGGTTAAATCCCGTCTGATCGTTTCTTCTGATACATGTAATAATTCAACAAGATCAGAAACTTTTACACTTTTATTTTTAATTAATAGCTCTTTTATAACTTTCCTTCGCTCTGCCACAATCATGTAGATATACCCCTTCTTGCTCAAATAATTACTCTTCTACTTAATCTTCCCATTCCAGTAAATTGTTTTCAACAATTGGTTTAGATTGATCTTTTGGAATACGGTATGTCTTTATTTCTGATGGCTTAAACTCCGTATTTATCGTTCGGTTCCAATTTGGAAGAATGATAACAGCAGAAGTAGCTTCATTCGATGTTTCATAGGCACGCACAATCAGATCATCATTATCCTCCGCTTGTTTGATAACACTTACAATGACATTGTCTACATCCACAGACAAGTAGGAATCTTTCTGGGGAAGTGGACCTTTATGATAGGTTTCAATAATACTTATAGGTTTTTGGTTTAATTCAGCGGCACGTTTTACCGTACCTGCTGTTTCCCAATTTCCTGGATGCGGCAGAAGGGAGTATGTGAATCTTTGAATTCCTTGGTCAATAAATGAATAAGATCCATTCTCTTCCGGAATGATTGGATCATGATGTGCATAGATCGGGCTCCGAAGAACAGTCATACTCATTTCCTTGTTATGGATATCAAAGCTGTACTTACTATCATTTAACAAGCTTAATCCGTATACTTCACCCGTTGCTGGATGCGACCCAGAGGTATCAATCCAATTTTGACCAGGTTCTTCTTCACCATTCCCCTCTCTAACGATATGTCCATAAGGAATTTCATGGGTCGCTTTTCTAAAAATAAGATTGACTGGAAACTTCAGTTTTAATGCTTTATATTGTTCCTGCCAGTTTAATGAACAATGGACATCGATCTGGTCCAGCTCCTTGTACATAGTAAAGTCCTGGATGAGAGTTGATTTACCAAATTCACTGATGACACGGATTACCGATTTTACTGGTCCATGTTCCACTAACTTCACGCTGACTGCCTTGAATGTGCCTGCTTCCTCATTAAAACGGATTACATTGTGTGACCATGTGTCGCTTTTATCGTTGATGACGACTGGCCTTGCAGCCGGCCCGCTTAATACTTCCAGGTTCTTCTGTTTATCGAATAGGCTTGTGACGAAACCGGTTTTCGAATCGATTTCCAACTTGAAATGGTCATTTTCTAAACTCGTTTCACTTGCATTGAGTGAAGGAAGTTCTTTTCCATCCTCACCACGGATGATTTTATAAACTCGGTAGCCCATTGAAGGCAGATCAGCAATGAAACTTACGCGGAAGCGTCCTCCGGCAGTTGCTTGTGACTGAACGATCTGCATTGGAATTTGATTTCCCTCTTCATCTACTAATATATCTCCTGTTCGAAAGCCGCCTACTTCTTGTTCTACATTTACTTTGCTGTTCCATGAATGGGAATTAAAGATAACGAGAGGTTTCATTCCTTCTTCTTCTTCAATATTAATCCTCCATGATAACGATTGAATCGCGTAGTTTACACCTCTTTTGGCAATAGTCATCGCCTCTCCGTGCATATCTCGTGCATCTTCATAGGCAGCTTCTAAACTTGTACCCGCTAAAATATCATGGAATTGATTGAATAAAACATTTTTCCAGGCCTGTTCGTATTCAGAAATCGGATATTTTTGACCTGTGATCCAATTTGTAAGAGCCGAAAACTTTTCTGCTTTAATTAGTGCATTTTCTGCTTCACGGTTCCATTTTTTAATTCCTGAGTGAACAGAGTAACATCCGCTTGCATGGTGCTGCAGATCATCATGCACGACTGGAAACGGAAGATTCTTTTTCATGATCTCATCAAAAAATTTATTAGGTGTGCTGAATACGAGCTTTGGAAATGTTGGGTCATCATTTAATTGTTTAATGCTTTCGATATTTTCCTTCGTTGGGCCGCCGCCATGGTTACCCACCCCGTAAAAGGTCATTAAATCATTAAATGGTGCTTTTAATTCACTGGTATTTCGGCGCAAATGTTTCTCAAGTTCCTTACCCCATGTGCAATATTCAAATGGTATACGGTACGATAATACACGGGAGCCGTCATCTGATTCCCACCAGAATAATCTTCCTGGAAGACCTTTTTCCTGCGGACTTGGACGCATGAAAATATAATAATCCATGCCGCTCTTCTTTAAAATTTGTGGAAGCATTCCATGATGTCCAAAGCTGTCCACGTTATAGCCTACCTTGGCCGTCACCCCAAATTTCTCATAGAAATAACGTTGTCCATACAACCCTTGGCGTACAAACGACTCCCCGCTTGGAAGATTGCAATCAGGTTGAACCCACCAGCCACCGACAATTTCCCAGCGACCTTCTTTAATCCTCTGTTTGATTTCTTCAAACATTTCCGGTTCGTTGTTTTCAATCCATTCATAGTTAGCGGCAGAACTATTCGTGAACACGAATTCTGGATATTCCTTCATCCGATCAAGAGCAGAGCGAAATGTGGCTTTTGTTTCCTGAAACCCTTCCTGCCATTGCCATAGCCAAACTGGATCTAGATGAGCATTTCCAATCATATGTAAAGTTTTCTCTTTTGTTTTCGGCAATTGTTTTTCTTTTGTAGCAACCGTTTTCTCTGTCATTATTGGTCCCCTCCTAAAGCAGGCTGATTAATAATCGTTACAAGTGCTTCCGCATGCTGCCCAAAATGATGTTCCCCAACAGTAAGATCCACTGCAATTCGTTCTCTATAGCCAGTAGTTCCTAGAGGGACTGTAATGGATGTTGTAAATTGTATTGTTTTCATTCCAGTCACTTTCGCTTTGAACTCATCTTTTTCGACGGACCAGCCAGTTGGTGTGATCATTTTTGCATAAACCTCTTTTTCTTCATAAAACGGGTTCTTTATTTCAACGGTTACCGAAAATATTTTACCTGAGTGAATCGCTGTCAGGTAGGGATGGATGATGGCTCCAAAGCCTTCAGCCCCTAAATCTAGTTCATTTAAAGGCAAAAGGTCTCGATGGAGTTGTTCAAGTTCCTTCCCTTTTTCTTCAATTCGCTGAAGAAACTCCTCAGTAACAAAGACCGGTTCCCAATGGCCTGAAATAAGGATGTCTGGATTAATCGTTTTATAAAGTTCCGCACTATCGATGTAATCCCATATTCTGAAGCGGTTGTGATAAACATAATTGGATTCGCCGCTGCCCCCTTGATACTGGTCTCCAATTGCGAGAATTTTTTTTCCATCAACGACGAATTCAATAGCAGCGGCATAAAGCGTATGTCCTGACTGCTCATAAATCGTAAATTCAAATTCCTCCCACTTAATGCTTTGTTTTAACGGTAACTTCCGATCCACTTTAATAGGGTCGTACCACAAACAGGGTAAATCATATTTTTGAGGATTTTCTAATACATTCGAAAAGTTTTCTGGACACCAAACCTCGGTTCCTTCTACATCCCTTAATAGATTCATTCCCGCCACGTGGTCATCGTGGTAATGTGTTGGAATGACTGCATCAATACTTTCCACCCCATATTGTTCTTTTAACTTTGAAAGCGTATATAACCACGGTCTTCTTGATGCTCTGTCGCTGCCAGCAGCAATCCCGCTAATAAAATCGTAGCCAAAGTCAATGAACAAGGCTTTTCCGCTTTCTGATAGGACAACATAGGCATTGGACATACTTGTATTATTCATTAACAAATGAGGTGTAATCGCTTCATAGGGATTTTCTCTCAATTTGAATAGCCTCGGATTTTGATTTCTTTGTTTCATTAGTGCTGTCAAACGATCAATAAGGAGGTCGATTGCTTCTGATGGAGCATCCATTAGTTGTCCATGTGATGGCAATAGCTGATTTGGCTTTCGATCTTTTACATCCAAAAGAGATAGGATACTTAATGCTATGCCCTCCCCTCCATTGTAAGACCATTGTGTGGCCGCCATCGACCAAACCTGTCCAGGAGCATAAATGAGATCTCCTGTAAATGCTCTCTTCTTACCGTCTACTTCTGCTATGACAGAAATCGAACCAGTGGTATGACCTGGGGTAGGAATGATAGTTAAAGAGATTCCGTTAATAAGATGTGTGGAATAATCTTTCAATGTTCCATAAACAGGTATCGAGTGGAGCAGGGAAAATCGGTCCTGCCGCATATTATAATTGTTAGTGATTTCTCGAGCCTTCCAATGTTCATTGATATGATGAAATAGGTCTTGTTCAATATGCGGTACCCAAATACGAATCCCTTCCTGAACCGCAATAGGCAGTCCCTGTCCCTGGTCCCGGTGATGATGGGTCATAAATATATCAGTCACTTTCTCAACCCCGATTGTACCCAAGTGTTGAAGGACTTTCCCATCCCCAAAGTCAATTAAGACCGCTGTTACCCCGGTCTTGATCACGTAGATATTGCATGTATCTTCAAATAAGAAAAGATTGGTTGAAATTTTCCTCATCCCTAGGTACAACTCCCATTATTTTACGCCTTCTTTTTCCTCTTCAACTTTCGTCTCAACATATTCAATCAATGGGAGTAGGATACTCCCCGCATAACGCTTGGGATGTTTCCGTACTTCATCCACCGACTCCTTCAGCCAATTGAGTAAAGATGTAACATCCTCTTTGTTTTCCATAGCCCTTAGAACAGAGATAGCCCTTCTCCCTGCCCAAGCCCAACTTTCCATTAGTTCAATCCATTGGACAAGATTATTACGCAAGGCGTAATTTGACATTCTGTATTTAAGCTGGTAGCCAGCTTCATCAAGTGAATCCAGATAATCAAATAGCTTCTGGACATCCTCGCTAACTGATGCATTTTCACCCGAGTGAAGGCTAATCAGTGCCTTCTTTACTAAACGGTCCAATGATGCTGCTTCCGAATAACCCAGACAAGAGTACAAGGAATTCTCAGCAAAGAGTTTAATAGCTTCATAGTTTTCCACGCCGGCAATCTTTTTCAACGCCTTTTCCCAAGAAGGCCACGGTTCATAACCCTCTGGATGGCTGAGATACTCGGAAAAGGTATATAAGGCAATTTTAGATGCTTCCGCTTGGCTCATTGTATTAATGATAAACCCTTTACAAACATTGGAAAGAGTAGCCTCTCTTCCGGTGATTGGACCAATATGCATTTCACTTGTCATTGCTAAATCATTAACTGGATAATTATCCCAGATAATCGGTTTTCTATTAACCGCTGATGCAAAGTCAGCAGTATCCTTATCCGTAATTGTTTTCGAACAAATCTCCGGTCCTGTATAAAAGATATCAATCTCTTGGTCTAATCCTTTTCCAAGTTCATGAATATAGTCACTAAATGGAGCTATTCCATGATAATCAGTTGGACAAAGTGATAGCTTGCATGATTTATCAAGTGCTTTCAACCAATAAAGCAATCTGTTTGCTGTATAAACATGTGCCCCAGCATAACTGTTAAACATTAGCTGTTCTTCTTTATGATGGAATTCTGCGGCAATGTCATCGAGCATAATCATAAAATGTCTGACTCCAATATCATAAAAAGCTTTATACTTAGAGGTTACCAAGTGGAAATCTTCTTCAGAAGCATAATTGATTGAAACGCCGGATCCTATTGAGTAGCAAAATTCTACTCCTAGATTCATCGAGTAAACCACTGTTTCTGCAAACTGTTCCATAATGAAATCTGGATAAGGCTCCCGCCAGCGGGCCCGATGCTGGCGGTCATTTTTAGGTCCGTAAATATATAGATTAAAGCCATGATCTGCAATAAAAGTGATTAAATCATTTCGTTCAGGAGCTGTATAAAATAATCCATAAAATCCTTCAATGACCCCTCTTATTGGGAAAGGGGATGATTCTGTCATCCGAATACCTCCCTTTTAAAAAAATATCAAGAACCCTAATTAAGCTTGGAAGCTTTCGGCCTGATTCGCACTTCCTAGAAAGTTCTGGATTTTTTCGATTACTGTTGCTTCAACTGCGTTTTGGGCAATTTCTAACTGCTCCTTAGAAAGTGCTTGGCATTCCTTGTTTGTCATCCGTTCTTCTTTACCGAGAGATTTCAGCAAGGCAATCTCCAAATCGGTTGCGATATTCACTTTACTGACACCGCCATTCGGAAGCTTGGTGGCTGCTCTAATCATTTCAGCTGGAACACCAGATCCTCCGTGAAGAACTAAGTGAACCGGAGTTAACTTACGAATTGCCATTAACCGATCGATGTCCACCTTTGGTTGTCTAACAAGATAAACACCATGCGCCGTTCCACAAGAAACTGCCAATGCATCACATCCGGTTTCATTTACAAACTGCAAGGCTTCTACTGGATCTGTATAAAGCTCCTCATCCTTATCAGTCTCCACAAAATCTGTTGTGCCGATTTTCCCCAACTCTGCTTCTACCGAAACACCTTTTGCATGGGCATACTCAACAACTTTTTTACTGATTGAAATATTTTCTGCTAACTCATGCTCCGATGCATCAATCATGACCGAGGTAAACCCAGCCTCAATGGCATCCTCAAGGACAGAGATTTGCTTTGTATGGTCAAGATGAAGAACAACAGGAACCGTAATTTGCTCCTCTTCTACTGCTGTGTAAAATTCTTCTGCAAATTCAAATGGGGTAATGCCATATCGTTCTAATTCTTTTTGTGAAATTTGGACAATCAACGGAGATTTGGTCTTTTCACCAGCTCGTAATACTGGGCGAATCATAAGCGTATAACGCGGTGAAAAAGAGCCTATTGCATAACCCTTTTTTTCCGCTTCCTCTAAGGCTTCTTTTAGCGTCAATACATTGATTAAGTCGATTTTATTTGTCATGATGTTGAGCTCCTTCAATTCTTATTATCTTATTTCTTTTTCATTCATTTGTTGGGGACGGTAGAAAACTGCGATAAAAGTTCCTTAATTGTTCTTGTAGACCCATATACCCTGCTTCGTACAAGGATTTATATTCTTGATGGTATTCCTGGTTAGGGACGATTTCCTTAGAATGTACAAATTGGATTGCCGAAACTGCATCCTCCTCGTTCTTATAAACTCCGGTACCAATTCCTGCTGTAATCGCAGCACCAAGCAGCGTTGCTTCATTAATTTCTGGAATAGTTAAATGACAGTTTGTAATATCTGATTTTATTTGCAGCCAATACTCATTTTTTGTCCCCCCGCCAACTGAAATCATTCTGTTGATCTGATGTCCAGATATTCTTTCAGCTGACCTGCGAATGGATTCCAGTTCATACGCTGTTCCCTCCATCATTGCTTTCAAAAGATCTTTACGTTTATGAGATGTCTTGAGACCAATGAAAGCTCCTCTAGCGAATGGGTCTGGCTGTGGTGAGCCGCTCCCGGATAGGTATGGATAATATAAAATCTGTGATGGACCCTCTTTTACCTTAGCGCTGAGTTCCATAATTTCTTCGTAGGACATTTTTTGATTAGAAAACTGTTCCCTAAACCATTCAATGGAACCTCCCGAGGCTGAAATCCCTCCCATCCAAAAAAAGCGGTCTCTTACGATATGGCAGCCAAACGTCATACCTGAAGCGTACTCCAATTCAGTAAGCTGCTTCTTTTCAAATGCTCCTACCATAGTCTCTGCTGTTCCAATCGAATCGAACACGTTTCCTGGATTAATTGCACCAACGGCAAGGGCAGCAACAAGATGGTCATGACCAGCAATGGTAACAGGAATCCCTGGGGCTATTCCTAGTTCAACGAGCTCCTTTGAGTGGGTTACACCCATTTTACTTCCACTCGGCAATGCTTCTGGAAACAGTCGATCCGGTAAGTCAAAATGCTTCATCCAGGGCTGGTCCCATGCTAGTTGATCAATTCGAAACGAATAGGTTCTTGCAGCCAAAGAATAATCAGTAGCAAGATTTCCTGTAAGCCTGAAAGCAATATAATCTGACGCGGACAGCCAAACTGCCCCCTTCAAAATACTTGCATCTGACTTTTTCAAATATAATATTTTTGCCAGCCCATACTTGTAGCTATTATGAAGGCCTGTTTTTTGAAAGCGATGAAAGGAGCTATCCTCATTCGATATTTTTTCTGCTTCGGATTCTGCACAACGGCTGAACCATGGAATGAAATTGGTTCTTGGCCTTCCTGTTTGTCTGTCCACCAGTAGTCCGGTTTCAGCCATACTCGTAATCCCGATTGCCGAAACCTTTTCTTCACTCCCAAGTAAGATTTCCTGTAGGCAGCTTGCAATATTTCCCCATATTTCATCTGGAGAAAAAAACGGATCACCTTGTTGGTTATAGTGTACATTGGTTGGACGAACAGCTATTTTAATGGCTGACCCATTTTCTTGAAAAAAACCTGCCTTACAATGAGTTGTCCCAATATCAATACCAAGTAAAGCCATTGATTAAACCATTCCTTCCATTGATTCCTTGTTCAGCATTATCCTTTAGAACCGGCTGTTAAATTCATTCCTTCGATAAAATAACGTTGGAAGAAGAAGAAAAGTGTGATAACAGGTATTAATACCATAATGGATCCAGCCATCAAAAGGTTCCATTGGGTGTCATTTTGTCCTTTAAATACTTGCAAGCCTAGTTGCAATGTAAACATAGATTCATCATTCAAAAATAAGAGCGGGCCAAGAAAATCATTCCAGGCACCGTTAAACGAAAAGATCGCAACAGTGGCAATAGCTGGTTTGGCAAGCGGAACGAAAATTTTCCACCAAATATAAAGATGATTAGCCCCATCAATTTTAGCTGCTTCAATTAATTCATTTGGTATCGTCAAAAAGAATTGGCGAAGTAAGAAAATAAAAAAAGCACTTCCAAAGAACGCCGGGAGGATTAATGGAATATATGTATTTAACCAACCCAGTTTTGCATAAAGCACATATTGAGGAATTAGCGTAACGAAACCAGGAATCATCATTGTTGCTAGTACTAGCGCAAACAAAAAATTCCTTCCTTTAAAGTGGATTTTTGCAAATCCGTAAGCGATAAACGAGTTTGAGAGAACATTTCCTAATACGACGAAACAAGTAATAAATAGCGTGTTTAAGGTGTATCTAAAAAATGAACCTTTTTCTATAGCTATAACATAGTTTTCCCAGTGCCATTCTTTTGGGATAAAGGTTGGCGGGTAGGTCATAACTTCTTTCATATCCTTCAATGAGGTGGCAAACATCCACCAGATTGGGGATAATATTATCATGCTTCCTAGAATGAGGGTGGTCAGGATAATGACTTGACCAACCTTTTTCTTGAACCGTAAACTTTGAAAATAGTTATCCTTTTCCTGGACTAGTTCACTCATTTGTGAATCTTTCCTTTTTTGGACTGCTTCGCTCATTTCTGATCCTCCCCTTCATAATGTACCCAGCGTGGGGCAAGCTTTAGGTTGAATACTGTTAACACGAGGATGATGATAAATAAAACCCATGACATGGCCATCGCGTAGCCCATATCAAAAACCTCAAACGCTTTGTTCCACATATGTAAATTATAGAATACTAGTGAGTTTGCTGGTCCACCATCTCCACTCTCACTCATTACATAAGCCTCTTGGAAAATTTGGAAGGCTCCAATTGTACTGGTCACAAGATCAAAAAAGATAACTGGGGTAATCATTGGCAAGGTAATATGAAAGAACTTCCTGAATGAGCTGGCCCCATCAATCTCTGCTGCTTCATATAGTGAAGGTGATACACCTTGTAGGCTTGCCAGGTACAAAAGCATTCCGCCACCGACACTCCACATTTTCATAAGGATTAATGCGTTTTTTGTCCAAGAGGGGTCTGTAAGCCAGGCCGGACCATCAATCCCCACAAAACCAAGTAATGTATTTACCAATCCTGATGAAGGACTTAATAGTTGCATCCAAAGTAAATAAACGCCCACACCGGATAAAACCGCCGGTAAATAAAAAATGGTTCGAAATACTCGCATTCCTCGAACACCTTGATTTAAAAGAACTGCTAGTAGGACCGCCCCTGCTGTTGTTAATGGCACAGAAACGACGACAAAATATAGGGTATTTCGCAGTGAGAGCCAAATTATCGGATCATTTGTAAACATTTTTTTGAAGTTATCAAGTCCAATAAAATCCATAGTAGAAGTGATATTATAATTGGTGAAGCTACCATAGAGGGAAAATAATAGTGGTCCAGCAAGGAAAAATAGAAACCCAATTATCCATGGTGCAATAAAAAAGTATCCCTGGAGCCCTTCCTTTCGCTGTAATGAAACCATTACGTTTGACTCTTTAAATTTCCTTTTCATTTCTGATTTTCCTGAAATCCTTGGTTCCATCTCGTTCATCCCTTCCTCACAGATTAAACAATCAGGGAGCGAAATGTGTCACTCCCTGAACTACTGCAAATGCTTATTTGTTATTCTTAACCAGCTCTTCTACTGCTTTTTGTGCTGCATCCAATCCTTCTTTCGGTGTTTTTTTACCTAATAGGACTTCTTCAATCTCAGGTTGGATTAAGTTGATAAAATCAGGTGCTTCGATTGGTGTTGGAGTTAGTAACGTTTGTGCCATATTTTCATTTGCTGAAGTATAAACTCTCTTGCCATCCTCTGTAAATTCTGTACTACTTGAGGCTTTTTCTGCTGCTTCTTTGTTTGCTACAATATCAAAGTTTTTAACAGCCCAGTATTCTTGCGCCTGAACATCTGTTAAATACTTTAGGAATTCCCATGCTTCATCAGGATGTTTAGCTCCCTTAGGAATTTCAGCTACAAATCCACCGCCCCAGCTTTCATTGCCGGTTCCTGGTTCCATTTCAGGTAATGGAGCAACTCCGAAGTCCATCCCTTCACCATAATCTCTTATTTTCGTGAAGAAGTTTGCATTATCAGTAGTCATTGCCAATTTACCAGCAACAAATGGATCTGCGGTTTGCTCACCAAATTCTGCTTTAAAGTTATTAATCGTTTTATCACCGTAATAGTCATAATACTTTTTCATCCATGTTAAAGCCTTTACGTTTGTTTCATCATTGATAATCGCTTTTTTTGCATCAAAATCCCAGTAGCCTTTTCCGTCTGCATTGATCATCCAGACATCGGCTCCGATTCCCTGATTTGGCAAATAACCGATTCTTTCATATTTATTGCCTTTTTTCACATCAAGCTTTTTACCCATTTCTTCTAACTCTGCCCATGTTTTTGGAGGTGTATTAGGATCAAGTCCGGCTTCTTTAAACATTTTTTTATTCCAGAATAATAGTCGTGTATCCGTGTTGAACGGTAGTGCATACGGATCACCTTTATATAGACTTGCATTATATAGTTCTGGGAAGAAGCGATCCTTCACTTCTGGGTCCTGCTTTAGATATTTTGCAAGATTTGTATTTTGATTATTTTTCGCACGTTGGCCAACTGCGTTAATGTCGTTAATGATTAAGTCTGCCGGATTTCCAGCAGCGATGGAAGCTAAGTTCTTAGTCCAAACATCTCCCCATGGAAGATATGTATGTTTGACTTCAATTTTATCCTGAGATTTATTAAAATCATCAATAATTTTTTCAATGATTGGGCGACGGGTTTCAGATCCCCAAAATGTCCAGAAATCGATAACAACTTTTTCACCGTTCTTAGATTTGCTACTAACCTCTTTTGCTCCAGATTCTTTGCTTGAACAGCCAGATAGGATTAAAGAGAAGCTCATGGCTAGAATCAACAGCGTCATTAATGTTTTTCTTATTGTTTTCATTCAATATCCCCCTAGAAATATTTTATAATTGGTCACAACCTCACAAATCTTTTCAATTAAATTAGTAAATCTTCTCTCCCTTCATTGTTTTTCCCTAGAAAAATTAGATCTTGTGACTATTGTTGTGGAATTAGTTACTACTCTTGTGAGGTTTTGTGGACTTATCACTATTATTATATGAATGCGTTTACAAGTCAATAACTTTTGAATATTCTATTTATTTTTTTCGCCATCTACTAAAGTTAGACACAAAAGAGGATAAGATGCCTATTTTGCCCCTTTTGGTGTTATTTTTGGCAAGCTATTTAAAACATAATGCGCGGAAATAGTACTAATTAGAGCAGTTAAACTTGCAACCAGTAACACTCCAATACCGGTAACAAACAAGACCAGTAATATAATCAACAAAAAACCACATGACATCAAAAATGTGATGATAGGTTTACGCACGCCGAGCATAAAAGAAAAAAATAGAGTTTTGTACCATGGAAATTGGTAACGGAGAAAAACAGGAAAACAATAGGATACGGCTATTAGAAATAGCAAGCTAACGGCTAATAAGGCAACCCGAATTATTACAGTCATATCCGATACTGCATTCCTTAGGATTAATAGATCCAAAACTAGCAACCCGCCAATAATTGCGATTGAAAGTCCGAGTGGATAGCTTTTTAAAAATAATCTTTTAAACTCGCGGAAAAAGACTTTAAAGTCAGGCTCGTCTTGATCATCTCTTACCATTTTGTCCAATACTGCAAACAAAGCTGCTGTTGCTGGAATAATCGTAAAAATGGGCAGTGAAAATAATAGCCAAATGGCGTTCAGATACAATAGTCTCCACAGCCACTCCATTATAAACATTAGAGCTCTACGCATAATAACGCTCTCCTTAAAATGACTTAATCAAAATGGAAGACCAAGGGTGCCTCAAAATGTCATGACACCCTTGACCATTCTTAACTATTATCTAGGAATATTCGTACTATTTTCGAGCGCATCCATTGCTTTCAGGGCAACGGAAAGAGATTGAATACTATCTTTATAGTTCGAGAGTACCAATTCAGGTTTCTGTTCCTCAATTGCTTTTGCAAAGGCCGCTAGCTCAAGCTGGTAAAGTGCATTTTCTTCCGATTGAAATGAAATTATTTCTCCATCCACCTTACCGGTTACACTTCCTTTTACAAGGTCAATCGTTAAGTGAAGTTGGTCGGAAATGAGTTCAATTTGTGTAAAAACATCTGGATAGGACCATGTGTGAGTATGATTTTGCAATATCCCATTTTGATATTTCATCGACAGATTAAAGCTATCCTCAACCGTAAAGTCTCCACCTTTTGGTACAACGAGATTGTCTTGATAACCAGATACACGCTCCACTTCACCAAGCAGGTAGCGGGAGAGATCAAAGATATGAATTGCTTGGTCGAAGACAGGACCTCCCGATATTTCTTTATTAAAGAACCAACGCGGCCAGTTGGGACGAAGCGCTAACCCGTCAAGCATCGCACTGCGAACCAAGGCAATTCTTCTCCCCTTAATTAGCTCTTTTAAATAGGCAACAGCAGGGCTGTACCTGTACATAAAACCCACACTATTAATGACACCAGTTCGATCTAATATCTCTTCAACTTTTTTGGCCATTTCCAGACTCTTTGCAGGCGGCTTTTCAATAAAACAATGGACCCCGCGCTCCGCTGCTTCACGTACAAGAAATTCCCGTACCTCAGGCGGTGTACAGATAATGACCCCATCAGGTTCGCTTTCTTCGAGCATTTTCACATAGTCTGTAAAACCCTTTACAGCAAATTTATTTGTGGCTTTTAGGAGGGTTTCTTCATTCAATTCACAAACACCAACGACTTCAATTTCTGCCATTTTTTTCATCGTACTTAGATGTCCCTGACCTTGCCAACCCGTGCCAACCACTGCAATCCGTACCATTATTTCATTCCTCCTTATTGTTCTTTAGTTAAAGTAAACTCTTTACCCATACAAGAGCCTTAGCGCAGTCGTCGGTTGGGTTATGTTGTCCTGCTTCCTGTTCGATTGACACTGTCTGGTCATAACCAATTTCTTTTAGGACTTGTACACAATCAGCAATACCTGCAATTCCAGTCCCTAGCGCTACAGGATTATGCTCCCCAGTCTCGCTTACATCTTTTAGGTGAACATTAAGTAAATAGTCCTTTAATTGCCAAATGGCTTCAGCTGCTGGAAAGCCCTGCGTCCCATACCAGCCGGTATCAACGGTCGCACCAAGTAAGTCACCATAATCGCCAATAACAGCCTTTATTTGGTCAGGGTGCTTTTCCGGATGGTTCTCAACAGCAACCTTCATACCATATTCATTACAAAGGCTATAAATGACGGGAGCAGATTCTTTAGTAATACCGCTCGTGATTAACTCAATGCCAAGCATCTTGGCTGTTTCAAAACAAAGACGAGTCCAGCGAGGATAGCGAACGGGATCACCAAGTGAACAGGAATAAGAATAGACATTTAAACCATGACTCTTCCAAATTTTCTGTAATTCCTCGGCAAAATATGGCGTCATAAATTTAGGAAAGGAATGTCCCATCCATAGTTCAATATCCTGAAAGCCTGCCCCTTGAATATCTCCACAAATACGGTCAAATTCAGCTAGACTAAAGGTCTCAATAACTTTACGTTCCGCTTCTCCCCATGTTTCCATACTAGACTGGTAGTTCGTTGCACGAGCAAAATAGTTTGCCGTTTGAAAGCCAATTATCATTGTCAACACCCCTTTTAATTGATACTCCACAAGATCCTTATACAGAGAATCCTCCGGCTGTTACAATTCGATGGTACGAATTTCGACCTAAAGCACCTTCAGGCATTTTCCATGGGCCATCAAAGAAAAGACGTGCCTCTTCTAATTCTTCGATTCTACTAACGCTTCCATCAAGCCACAGCTGAAGTCGATGCTCCGCTGTCTCTAATCGAGATAATATCCCACCGTAGCGAATATCAATTATTTCCCAACCGAAAGGCTTCAAGGTTGAAAACCATAAAGAACGGTGCAATTTGCGCAGTTTATCCACCGCACTTCGTAATAATGGAAGCTGGTCTTTTAAGTGTGTTAACTCTTGTCTATCCTTTCGATCATATGCCGCTTTTAATTGGACACCAAACTTTGCCTTTATACTAAGCACTTGGGCTAGCTGTGAATAAAAAGAAAACATTTCTGACCAGTTCTTATTCCGTTCTTTAGCTTTTTCCATGCGTGAAGCTAAGTTTAAATAGTGTTCACTTAAGGGCAAGGTGCGAATATTTTCATCATATAAACCGAGTAAAACATCCTGCCATAACAAAAATTTGGATGGGTGTGATTCATGCAGGTTATCTTTTGAAACACCAGGGGTCTCATCAAAATCATTTAAGGACAGGAAATCGTCCCAATCTCCGCCGGTACAAAATGAAAACCGCTTTGCTAATTTCTCTTGACTTAGATTACTTCCATATCCGTGTTCGGCATACAGCTGCAGCCCGGCTAATCCTGCGTATGGATGTGTTTCTGCCCCGTTATCACCCCACATGGTCGCGAATACCTCAGTAATTCCTTCTTTTTTACATGCTTCCAATGCAGCGTTTGTCGTGTTAATTGTTTTTCCATAGTTAGGAGCAATTCCATTCCACGTCCACACACCGCCAGCAAAGATCGGCTCAGAGCCAAATTCTTTATGCTTTTGTAAAAACGTTCGGTAGAATTCTTCATCTGTATGGTAATAATCCCAATAAACCATCTGGACATCTTTGGGCATAGAATCAATGACATCCGTAGGTATATGGGCATTTAGGTCGTAATAATTGCCTGTTTTTGAGCCTAGTCGAAAATACATATCGCTCCAAATCATTGGTTTTAACGACAACTTTTCAGCAAGCGCCACAACCCGATGTAAATGTTCATTCATAATTGAAAAACGTTTTTGGTATCCATGCTGTTCCAAATATTTTCCTAAACCAAGCTGATGCGCTTCATCCATACCAATATGAATACGATTGCTTCGAAACGGCTTTGAGGCTGCCTTTAATAATTGCTCAATAAATTCATATGTTTCTTCATTACCAACCAACAAAATATCAGCAGTATCTCTAATATTTGCTGCATAATTCCATTTCAGTGCCTCAGTTAAATGAGCAAGGGTTTGGATACATGGAATCATTTCAATTCCAAAATGATTTGCATAATCATCACATTCTCTTAATTCCTGCTCACTATATCTGCCGCGCATATATCCGAAATATGGATATTTTTCAACTGTAAATGTATCCTCTGTATACATCATTACGACATTTAGGCCCATTAAAGCCATTTTTCTAAGAAGATTTTGAATCCCTTCTACAGTCATAACTGCATTACGAGAAACATCCACCATCACACCATTGGTTTTAAATTGCGGCTTTTCACTTACCTGAAAGTCGTTACTTTCCTTGAACTCTTGTAACCACAATCCAACTGCTCGAAAAAAGTGAATTTTGTCTTGAAAGGAAATTTCCCCGTGGTCCTGCTGGCAGCTTACCGTTAACGGCCCATCCTTTTGTGTCACATTAATAGGAAATCCTTCTTCGCTTTGTTCAATTTTTAGCTCGTTACAAATGATTGATAATCCTTGTTCAAGACCTTCGATATCGCCAAAAAAATGAATATTCATAGGGCAGCTACACCTCGAACCAATAGTTTTGATTCAATTTACTGTACCAATAATAGCTATCTTTCTTTGTTCTCTTTAAGGTTTGATAGTCGACATGAACAAGACCGAAACGCATGCTATAGCCGTACGACCATTCATAATTATCCATCAATGACCAAATACAATAGCCTTTTAAATTAACACCAGAATTAAGAGCACGACTAATTTGCGTTAAGTGCTGCTTCAAGTATTTAATCCGTTTATCATCGCGAACACGTCCATCTACCGGATCCTGATTGTAAGTTGCTCCATTTTCGGTAATGTAGATAGGGACATCACCATATTTATTTTTTATATCCATTAACACTTTATAGAAGCCTTCTGGATAGATTGTGAAATCAATGTCGGTGTGATCAAATTCGATATCAATGTGTTCACAATCAAATGTTCCCTGACCTTCTTTATATCTAGAAACCGTTCCAGTATAATAATTGATCCCTAAAATATCGATAGGCTGAGCAATGATTTCCATATCGCCTTCTTCGATGTTTACCCTTGCACCTTTTTTTGCAAACCAATCAACTAATATTTGTGGATAGCTGCCTTTAAAGACTGGATCGAAAAACCATTCCATGAACCAGGCAGATATACGATTGCAAGCCTCAATATCCTCTGGGCGGTTACTAAATGGTTCGTACCAAGTAACGTTAGGCGCAAAACCAATTTCTCCTGGAATTCCTAGCTCTTTAAATCGTTTTACTGTTTTTCCATGAGCCAGTAATAAGTGATGAGCTACATCAAGGGCTGTTTGGAGATTTGTTTCTCCTGGTGCCTGTTCTCCCACGAAATATCCTAAGAATGAAACACACCATGGCTCATTGATGGTTAACCATGACTTGATTTTTCCAGAAAATTCATGAAACAATAATTCCGAGTACTCAACAAATGCCTCTATTGTTTGGCGATTTTTCCAGCCGCCTTCATCTTGAAGTGCTTGTGGCAAATCCCAATGATAAATGGTGCATAAAGGTTCAATTCCGTTTTCTAACAACTTATCAACAAATTGATGGTAGTGATCAAGACCTTTTTGGTTGACTTCTCCTCTTCCATTTGGAAAAATTCTTGGCCAAGCGATCGAGAAGCGGTATGTGTTAACACCTAATTCTTTTAGTAAGGCAATATCTTCATCGATTCGATGATAACTATCGCAAGCGATATCGCCATTGTCTCCGTTTTTGACTTTTCCCGGAATCCGGCTGTAGGTATCCCAAATCGACATCCCTCTGCCATCCTCGTTATAGGCACCCTCTATTTGATAAGCAGCCGTAGAAACTCCAAAGCGAAAATCTTTTGGGAATGTAATAATTGACACGATTGTTAACCCCTTTCGATAAGTTACTAAGTCGCTTAGGAAAGGCGAAGACACACTTCCAGAATGGAGGGACTCTTACAGCCTTACCTAGCAGTCTATAAAGTAATTTTTCTTAGAATTGTTTGATTGTCGCCACCAATTTCTGTATGTACAATATATGGTTGTGGTTTTAAATTCGCCTGTTCACTCTCAAGCCAGTCGCTCCAAGCCTGTTTATCCTTATGAAGTGGAAGGGCACTTAATCGCTTTAATTCTGTATAAGCCTGTTTGCTCAGTAAGGAACGGACATCATCTAGATAAGTGATTAGAATTTCATACCCTTTTGAACTTCCGCACCGTGCCAAGGCCCTGCCAATGGCTAATTCAAGGAGTGCGCGTCTTTCAAGGAAAAAGTCTGCTTGATGGCCGTCATAACAATGCTGATTGTTTAGGTATGGGACCTGGAGTAATTGCTTTAGCACTGGAACTGCATCCACATCACCTAATCTTTCAGCTCCTATGCAAAGGGAATGAATATAATAAAATATCCCCCACATCGTATCTTTAAAATCTTCTTCTGTTGGCTGTAATAAATCAGCCACTCGCTGCCAAACCTTAATACTCTGTTTATCCCTTGTCAGCCCTAATGAGTAGAGTAAGTAACATGCATCAGACATTGCACCATGATCAGGCGGCATGGTTACATACAAAATATCCGCCGTCCGTTTAGGCAGCTGCTCCCCTTGAAGCATAGCCATTATTTCAAAAATTAATGTTGGTACACCTGATTTCGACCCACACATGGCCAATGCTTGTGCTAGGCGTACTTTACGGATTCCATCTGCTTCCACATAAGCTTGTTCGAGAAAAGGGATAATTCTCTCTCCCGCCGTACAAATTTCAACAAATGGGATTCGCTTTTGATAGATTTCATTCATTCTCATGTTTGAGTATTCGTAAAGAGGCTCATCCACCTCAATCGAGTCAACCAATCTCTTTAATTCTTCATCTGTATATTGAATAGACTCCATTTTTCTCGTTAAAATACTTTCAGGCAATAGGCCTTTTTTCACGATTCTTTCCTGTAAAAGCTTGTAATCTATATATCTAGGATCCTGATTTTCATTCACAGCCATCACAGCGGCAAGGGCTGCGATTCCTCCTAAGTTTTCCAAATCTGATTGCATTCGAATCGCTGGAAGGGCATCATGCGTTGCCGAAACCGCCTTTCCAACAACTAAGATTCCTTCAAGACCTTTTGGCAGTAGCATTCGATAGGGGATTTCAATTTCAAGGTTTGGTGGAATCAAGCCGGCATTTAACCAGTTAGCCTCACTTATTCCCTTCATATCATGGTTACTAAAATGAATGTTTATACAGTCTTCCCAGCTTCGATGTAACAATTGATCACTCATCGTCATGACTACATCACCAATAATATGGCGGCTTTCCCGAGGAGCTACATAAATGCCGTGGTCATGGCAGCCATCCACGTCGGCGCTCCACCTTCTTCTCCCCGCAAGGATTGCCCGAGTATAGTCTTGAATATCCGACACATTCACCATACTTGTGAAGTTATTTTGTAATTTACCTGGCTCTTTATATTGAGCAAGCGAATACCACATCACCACGTTGTCACGCACAGAACCATATACAAATTCCGCTCCTGCAAATGCCGCAAGATCACCATCACCAGTAGCATCAATCACACAGTCGCTTAGAATGGTGCCAGGGCCCCATTTAGTTGCCACAAGACCGCCGCACACCTTGGTCCCTTTGGTGATTGCCCCAAACGTCAGCGTGTTAAATAACAAATCAATCCCTAGTCGGTCTGCCGTTTCTAAAAGGGCAAACTTTTTTGCTTCAATATTCCACTTATGTCCTTTGTACCCTATTCTTTTCTGGACGTCATGGACGAGTTTCGTAATTCGCTCAGCATATCCATGGCGCTTTCCAAACCAATAGCTGTCGACTCCGCCAAAAGTGCCTGTTCCACCAAGACCTGGGTTCATGTCAACAAGGATTGTGTTGATTCCTTCTTGGGCAGAAACAATCGCCGCTGAAGCACCACTAGAGCCACCTCCAGCAACGAGTACCCCAGCTGTTTTAGACAGGAATATTTCCTGTTCTGGCACAAACTGATAGTTAACGTTACGATCTAATAAATCAATAGGGATTTTCATTTCAAAAAAGATATCCTCGTTTTACTGCTGAGCAATCGTTTGCCTTGAACATGGTTGATTAAAAGTAAGATCATTTACTAATTCTGAAAACTGTTCGCCTAGGGCAGCAGCTTTGACAGGGTCAAGCCAGTCCGTATTACCATGCACAAAAAGATCCTGATAGAAACTCCATGTATTGGGATAATTTACTGCTAGTCTATCAAGTTGAATAAGTTGGTGCGTTTTTTGACTCTCTTCGTTATCCTCTAAATGGTATGGCCCTTTTAGTTCATAGGAACTGGCACATAACACTGCTTTAGAGAAGGCGGGAATGTGATGAATCATATATTCAGCAAGATCAATCCCAGCCTTTTGGGCAGCAGATTCACGCTGGTGGTTGGCTTCAAGTCGGTTATCCGCATTAAATACCATTTGATATTCAACATAGACATGGCCATTTCCATGATAGCCGCTGTAAAGATGAACTTTGTTTTCTTTTATCCCGAGTTCTGAAGGGACCGGTAATTCTAATTGGTCTATCCCTTGAACATTGGTAAACTCTAACACTCGTTTATAGCAAGCTCTTTTCAATTTCCCTGCAGGTTTTAATGCTTCACTAAAAAAGGTAGTAATAGCGGTTTCTGTGGCATCGACTATTCCTTGGCAGCGAATTAATTGTCTTCCCGATTTATTGGCAATAATTAAGCCATTGGCATTGTTTTCTATGCTCGAGATGCCTATCGGCAGTGAAGCATATAATAATTGGACACCTGCTGTTAGCAATTCCTCTTCTAGCTGTAATTTCAACCGGTCGACATGAAAAACAGTTGTTTCCGTATTCCCTCTGCTAAAGGTTCTTCCGCTGGCCTTTACACAAGCATCCATTAATATCGAAGTTGATGCTTGTGAAGATGTAATCCAAGGACTAAGTGTAGCTGTTATTTCACTGCCTAAATAGGTTCGAGCTTCAACCACAATTACCCGTTTACCCTGATTGGCAAATTGCAAGGCACTTGCTAAACCGGCGAAGCTCCCCCCGATAACGACGACATCAACCTCCGCTAAAATAGGGATTTCTTGAGCAGGCAATCGATGCTTTTTCACAATGATGGCCCCCTTCTTTAGTACACTTTGTTTATCTCAAGAAGCACTTCACCTTCCACGTCCTGGCAGTCAATCGTGAAAAGTTTTTCGTTTACAGGATCTTGGTGAATTAATACCAATTCACCGTTAACCAAGGCTTTTACAGGTTTTCCTTCAGACAAGAATGCAAAAACTCCACCCTCTCTTAAAGTTACCTTCATTTCCTTTTCCAGGTTCCAAACGTTTACGATTCCATCATTGCAAATGAGCTTATTTAAAAGACCAATTGGCGTAAATTCCTTTTGAACTGGAATTATTAAATAGAGGGAAGCCCCGTTTTCTGCGATCTCGATACTAATCCGTTCTTCTTTGTTCACTACCGAGTGATTCTTTGTTAATACGTCAAAAATGACAAACGTCTCACCCTCTAGATTTGGAACATCACTAGGTCCAATTGATCCATTGACTGATCCGGTTTCTTCATTAATATTGAACGCAGCCACAACTCCGGCACCCTTGCATGAATTCCAAATCTTTAACGGCTTTTTCACTTGAGTTGGATCCATAAAGAGGCAATCCTCAGTTGGTACTCCAGGTTGATCACAACGAATGATTTGTCCATCATTGTAAATTAACGGCCAAATCATCTCAGGATTTGTTTGATCTACCGCATCACTAAAATAAATTGGTCCACCGCTAACTACTCGTAGAATCATGTTTTGGAGGTCATCGTGGTTTTTCGTCCAATACATATCCCAATCTCCCCAATAGAACGCACCATGATAAAAGGAGTTATAAGCATTTTGCAAGGCATGTTCTTTAAAGCCACTCTTTTCTTGTGGAACAAAGTCATCACTATTACGTGAAACAGCCGAGTATGGACGATGCCATATATTTTCTTCTGCCATTCCCATACAGTTGATTACCGTATTGTCAAAATGTAAGGAACAAGAAGCTTCGAGCGCTGTATGGGCCCCGCTGGCTGCTTCACCGACAGACTGGTTATTGACCGTAAAGTTTGCGACGGCACTTTGGCTGTCGACTTTTACAAAATCAATTCCATCTTTCTTTAATTTCGAATGCCATGCATGCCAAAAACCAAATCCCTCTTCCGCATTTGGTGATGGAATGAGGCTGCCGTTTTTTGCTTTATATAAATGTTTTTCTAATGACTTAGCTAAAGGACCATTAGGCGAAATCCCTTCCCAATAACCTGCAAGGGTATGCCAAACTCCTACCCAATTCACGCCATAGTTGCTCTTAAGTGATGAAACGGTATTGGCCAAGCCATGGGGAAATTTCTCCTGGTCAGCATTAAAGGAGTAAAGCTTTTTATTATCCACCTCGGACCAGCCATCATCAATCATCATCCATTTAACAGGAAGGTTTTTCTGTTTTAGCTCTTCTGCCTTTGTAAGGATTCCCTCCTCATTAACGGCGTGGTAAAAAGCATCCCAGCTGCACCAACCTAAGTAATCCAAGATCTCAGGATATTTTTTTTCTTCTCTAGCCATAATGCTTTGCCCACAAACAGTTGTAGCCTTCTTAACATTTTCATTCACTAAAGAGAATGGGTTATTCCCAGTACCTAAAATGAAAGCGAAAGTTGATAAATGATTATATCCGCCGTGAAATGGCGAGATGGAAATTTGCAGGCCCTTTTTTGTACCTACTATGTCTGTCCGTGCTACTTCATCACAAACAGGAAGCAGATGATAATATTCTTTATTACTTCTTAGTAATAACGATTGTGTCCGGTCAGGTACGGCCTGAATGTTGTTCGTAAAAAACGGTCGCGTCCACCAGTCTTTGTGCTGATAGTTGGCCATAATCTCATACTCTTCCAGCATGTTATTTATAGTAATGTTAATCGCATGGTGCGGCGCAAAATAGGATTGTTTTTTAAACAATTCTTCATTATTTATATCTGCATCCACAAATGCAGTGATAAATGCAGCGTAACACCTGAATCGTAGTTTCGTTTTTACGGTCTCGGCATGATCACTAAATTCGGAACAAAATTCTTTATAAAAACCTAGATGGTCTTCTCCAGTCATCTCGTCAAGGGTTTTTAAATCTAAAACTTGAAGAGATTGACTATCGAGATTGATAGACACTTGGATTCCGGAAAGAACCATTTTATTATTCAATAAACAATGCAACTCGTTTAGATTTTGCTGGAATTGAAACATCATATAGCTCCTTTAGTTCTATTTTTGTTGAAGCCCTTATCCTTCGAATTCAAGGCCATACTTAGCAACGGAAAGCGCCGCCAAATCACCAACACTTTCTCCTAAGCCGGGAGAAACAATCGTACAAACATTGCGGGAATAAGAAAGTGCTTCTTTTCGCAGTTCCTCCATCACAATGGGCTTCAGCAAAGCTTCTTGGCGCAAATAAATACTGCCGATGACGATTCTTTCTGGATTAAGCATATCCACTAACAACGCTAGGCCCCGACCTAATTTTTGACCAACTATTCGGTATATGTCTTTCGCCAATTCATCACCAGTTTGGGCAGCTTCACCAACCGATTTAGCTGTGATTGTCGCAATTTCATCCCGATTTGTACAAATGGATGTCGTTTTTCCTTGTTTTAACCACTCATCTGCCTTCATTTGTGCCAGGCGGGCAATCCCGCCTCCACTACAGAAGCCTTCAAACGAGCCTGCTTTTCCATATCCGATTGGACCATCATTCTCTAAACGAACATGCCCGACTTCCCCGGCCATATCATTTGTTCCTGTGTACAATCGTCCATCTAATATGAAGCCTGCACCCATTCCTGTACCAAATGTTAGAAAAATCATATTACTCGTGCCATTTCCTGCTCCCCATTTCCATTCAGCCAAAGCACAGGCATTGGCATCGTTTTGGACGGAAACCGGGACTTGAAAACGTTCTTTTAATGGGGATATCACATCGATACGATCCCAGTTTGGCAGATTAGGAGGAGACAAAATCAGACCCTTTTTACTATCAAGTGGGCCGCCGCAGCTGATTCCAATTGCTTTGAGTTCAAGTCCTTGGCGTTCTAACAATAAATTTTCTAACTCATTCATCATGATTAATAGCGCACTATCGGGCGTGTTCGGAGTTGGAAAGCTTTGTTTGGCTACTAAAGTAATCCCTTTTTCATCTTCAACTCCTAATACAACGGCACACTTTGTACCGCCAATATCTAAACCTGCCAAAACGGGAATCATTCGAAGAACGCCTCCTCTAATAAAATACAAAGGGTATGGTAGATCGGAAGATGCCTTTCTTGTATATCAGGTGTTGAATCAAAGGGAACTGAAATCGTTACATCACATAACGTTTTCATTTCTCCTCCGCTTTTTCCAGTGAAGCCAATCGTTACTAGCCCTTGGGCCTTGGCAACTTTTATGGCATGATTTATATTTTGGGAGTTACCCGATGTGCTAAAGCCAATAAATACATCGCCAGCTTTTCCGTATCCAAACACTTGTTGAGCAAAAACCATATCAGGGGCAACATCATTTGCGAAAGCTGTCATAAGCGCTGAATGACTCACAAGTGAAATGGCAGGGAGCGCACCTTGTAAATGTTCACCTAGATAGTCATTGCCACCAGAGACTGAGGCTAATTTAGCTTTCATTTCTTGTGACAATGGACGCTTTGACATGAATCCTTTCATTAATTCGCCCACTACATGCTCACAGTCAGCAGCACTGCCGCCGTTGCCTGCTAATAACAGCTTTCTACCAGACTCATATGCCCGTTTAATTGCTTCAAATGCGTCCTCAATACTTGCTTGGCATTCTACTAATTCTGGATATTTTCCAAATAGTTTTTCTAAATTAGCATTCATTGCATCATCCCCTATTAAAATCGTTCATTTAATTTTCCTTCAGGTGGTCAATGGCTTTCGCAAAGAAATCCTTACTTCCAAAGCTTCCTGACTTCAGTACCAGCATCCGTATTGGAGTATCTAAACTAATACATGATGGAAGTCCCGGTTCGATTTCTTTCCATACAGCGAGTCCTTTAATGCCGAGTTTGCTGCAAACAGAAGCAGATGTTTCACCGCCCGCTAATAACAAACGGTTAACTTTGGTTCTTTTTAAGGTTTCATCCACTACAAATGCTAAAGATTCTGAAACAATTCTTGAAATCGAAGTATTTGTGTAGCCCAAACTAGCACCAAGCTGCTTTGTATCCTTAACGACTTCTTGAGTATTTGAAGAGTGAACAAGAACATCCTGGCCATCATTTAATAACTTAACGAGATGGTTAATAAGATCCGCTAAATGGGCATCCTTTTGGTCCGAAAATAAAATGGCTGATTTCATTTCAAATACAGGCAGCCCGCGCTGTTTCATTTCTTCTACTTGATTAAAGGTCTGCGGCATTAAACTACCTGCCGCACATAATATTCCTGCTTCTAACTTTGGGATCGAAATAGAACGAGCCCCATTTTGATCATTATCCATTACAAGAGCTAATTCCTCAGCAATCCCTGATGCCCCACAAATAATTTTTTCATCCTTTATCGCCTTAGCGATTATTTGTAAGGAAGACTGATCCTTGACATCAACAATTAAGTACTGACACTGCGATCGCATCTGATTAATTTCCTGCTCTAGCCTTTCACTGCCTTGTTCCACAATCTTATGATCAACAAGCGCAACTTTTCTCTTTGTTTGTGCTTGTAAAATATCAACCAAATCTGAGTGGAGCATTGGATGAACAGGATCATTCCGAAACTCAGAATCTGCTAATTTCTTTCCATGAACAAAGTGTTGGCCATGGATCGTAGTTCGTCCATTTTTAGGGAAACCAAGAACCACTATCGCAAAGTCACTTTCAAGTGCGTCGAGCATGGCATCAAATTCCGCACCGATATTCCCTCTAAAGACCGAACAGGTTTTGTTGAAAAACTGTTCACATCCAAGTGATTGCAGACTTTTTGTACTTGAAAAAACTTTCTCATAGGCTTCTTCATAGCGATCAAGACGTGAATTCGTATCTACGATTAAAACATTCGGTAGGAACGTTCCCATTTTGTTGTCTAGTGGATATGGAAAAACATCTGTCTGCCACTCCGCTTTCGCGAACATAATTCCAATATCATTTGACCCCGTAATATCATCCGCAACAATTCCGATCAATTTTCCCACATCCTCCTTGGCTTGTATCCTGATTCATGAAGAAAGTCATGGACTTGTTTCTCAGAAAGCTCTTGTAAAACAACACCTGCTTTTTGAGAGATTAGTAGCATTCGACATGCCATTTCTAATGTTTGCAGTGCCATTTTCGCTTCTTTTAAGGACGTATCATAAACAAGGACCCCATGATTTTCTAATAAAAGGATGTTTGCCTTTTTCGCTTTTTCCCTAACCAGTTCACCCAGTTCCATTGAGCCAGGATGTGCATAAGGAACTCGTTCAATCTTTTCTAAATAATACATGCTTTCAACAAAACAAGCAGAAGGAATATCCATATTAGAAGAAGCAATAAGTGTACTATATAAAGGTGACGCATGTAATACAGCACCAATCTCAGGACGAGTTTCATAGATAGCGAGATGCATCGGAACCTCTTTAGAAGGTTTCTTACCAGTATCTATAGTCTTGCCTGTTTCTATAGAGCATTCGGCAAAATCCGCTAAATCCAAATTTCCTAAATATGTCCCACTCGCTGTGATCAGAAAAGAATTCTCTGCTGTTTTTGCACTGATATTTCCTGAATTTCCCCATGCTAAGTCATATTGCATCATATATTTTCCTGTTTCTCGTAATTGCTTTCTTAGCTCTTGTTTTTGATCGATAATAACCATTTTACTCATCCCATTCAATCAAATTTGTTTCCCTAACAGGCTCATCAACATTTTTGGGAATACGGAAGGTTTTAATTTCAGATGGCTTAAAGACTGCTTTGAAAGTCCGCTGAAATTTTGGCAAACTGATTTCTACTTCAGTTGGTACTTTGTTTGTTTCAAATAAACGAATGATTAAATCTTCATTTTCTTCGGCTTTTTTGAGAGCACTAATGAGCACATTATCAGCACTTACTTGCACAAAAGAATCATTTTGTGGTAACGAACCTTTATGGAAGGTCTCAATAATGGTGATTGGTTTACAATTTAACTCTGCTGCCCTTTTCGGTGTTTTGGCTTCTTCCCAACTTCCCTGATGAGGAAGTAATGTGTATTCAAAACGTTGAATGCCTTGGTCAATAAATGTATATTCCCCATCCTCTTCAGGTATGAGCGGGTCATGATGGGCGTATATTGGGCTTCGTAATACCGTTAAAGCAAGCTCTTTATTATGAACACTGTAACTAGATTTAGCGTCATTGATAAGACTTAAGCCATAAACTCCTTCATGATTTGGTGTAACACCTGTCACATCTACCCAACTTTGACCTGGCTCTTCCTCACCATTATGCTCACGCTCAATCGTTCCATAGGGAATTTCATAGGTTTGCTTTCTAAAGATGGAGTTAATCGGAAAAACAAGCTTAAGCATCTTGAACTTTTCGCGCCAATCCACCGTTACTTTTACATCAATTTGATCTCTTTCCCGATACATGGTGAAGTCTTGGATTAAGATGGAGCGTCCGTATTCACTTTTCACCCGAATTACTGATTTTACGGGTCCATGTTCTGCAAGATATACTTTCGCTGCTCTGAAATCGCCCATTATTTCATTAAAGTGAAGGGTGTCATGACTCCATGTATCTGTTTTATCATTGATCACTACCGGCTTTGCTGCCGGACCGGCAAATACTTCATGGTTTACTTTTTTATCAAATAGGGACGAAATCCAACCGGTTTCTGCATCAATCTCTAATCTAAAGCGGTCATTTTCCATTGCATGGGAACTTGCTTTTATTGGTTCAACATCGGATTCAAGACCACTTAATTCTGTATAAATTTTATATACGCGATATCCCAGTGCTGGTAAATCCGCTAAAAAGTTTAAACGGTAGCGCCCCCCTGCTGTTGCTTGTGACTGTAAGGTTTGAAACGGGATCGCATTACCTTGGTCATCCACTAAAACAGATGTAGGTTTTATGCTGCCTATTTCAATTTCTACATTCACTTTGCTATCCCAGGCATGTGGGTTAAAGACAACAATAGGTCTCATTTTTTCATCTTGTTCAATATCAATTTTCCATGAAATGGACTGGACCGCATTATTCAATGCCCGGTCAGCAATTGCCAATGCTTCACCATATAAATTTCTAGCATCCTCGTAGGCAGACTCGATGCTCGTTCCAGCTAAAATATCATGAAACTGATTAAATAAAACATTCTTCCAAGCACGGTTGAATTCGGCTGGGTAGGGTTGTCCGGTCAACCAAAAAGCGAGCGCGGAATATTTCTCAGCAGTAATTAACATATTTTCTGCTTTTCGATTGTATTGCTTTACACCCGAATGGGCCGCATAGCAACCGCTGGCATGGTGCTGCAAGTCATCATGGACTACAGGTAAATTCTTTGTATTCTGTACTTTTTCAAAATATTCTTCAGGAGTGGAGAACACAAGATGAGGAAGACTTGCATCCTCATTTAAGCGATAGATACTCTCAATATTTTCCTTCGTTGGTCCGCCGCCATGGTTTCCAACGCCATAAAAAATCATCTGATCTTCGATGTTTCCTTTAAACTCGCCTTTGCATCGCTTTACAATCCGATCTAATTCTTTTCCCCATGAATTATATTCATGCATGATTCGGAAGGCCAACACTCGTGAGCCATCATCAGATTCCCACCAAAAAAGATTACTTGGGAGCCCTTTCTCATTTGGTGCAGGCCGCATAAATACGTAGGAATCCATTCCGCTTTTTTTCAATATCTGGGGCAACATGCCATGATGACCAAAACTATCGACATTGTAGCCAACTTTAGCGGTTACACCAAATTTTTCTTGAAAATATCGCTGGCCATAAAGACCTTGACGGACAAAGGATTCTCCATTGGGAATATTGCAATCAGGCTGAATCCACCATCCACCAACAATCCTCCAGCGTCCTTCTTGAATCCGCTCTTTAATTTCCGCAAACATTTCAGGTTCATTTTCTTCTACCCACTCGTACATTGAGGCCGAACTAGACGTAAAAATAAAATCCTCGTATTCTTTCATTCGATCCAATGCGGACCGAAAAGTAGCTTTTGTTTCTTGAAATCCTTCTTGCCACTGCCAAAGCCAAACCGGATCTAAATGAGCATTACCAATCATATGAAATGTTTTATCTTTCATTCCCTCAACCCCTGCCCTTATTCTCGTTGTCTTATTGGTTGAATTGACTTGCTTTGTTATGACTTAACAAGTATTGTATGATCTTATCTGTTACTGTTTCTTCAACGGCATCCTGCCCCACTCTTAACAACTCATCAGGTAATTGATTACATTCTACATTGGTCAATCTTTCTTCACGATCAATCGCTTTTAAGAAAGATATTTCAAGGTCTGTAGCAATATTGACTTTACTTACACCGCCATTTGGCAACTGAAAGGCCGTTTGTACCATTTCACTTGGTACTCCTGATCCACCGTGAAGAACGAGATGAACAGGAGTTAATTCACGAATGGCGATTAAACGTTCAAAATCAATTTTTGGTTCACGAACCATATATACACCATGTGCGGTTCCACATGATACAGCTAATGCGTCTACCCCAGTCTGCTTTACAAATTCATCTGCTTCAACCGGATCTGTGTATAATTCTTCATCACTATCTGTTTCAATAAAATCAGTTGTTCCTATCATTCCAAGTTCCGCTTCAACAGAAACTCCTTTGTCATGTGCATATTCCACAACCTCTTTCGTGATTCTTACATTTTCAGCAAATGGTTTTTCTGAAGCATCTATCATCACCGAAGTGAACCCAGCTGCAATGGCATCCTTAATTACTTGCAGCTCCTTCGTATGATCGAGGTGTAAGACAACCGGTACAGTAATCGCTAACTTTTCGACCTGTGCATAAAACTCATCTGCAAATTCAAACGGTGTAATCCCGTATCGTTCTAATTCTTTTTGTGAAATTTGAACAATCAGTGGTGAAGATGACTTTTGACCTGCATTTAAAACCGGTGCAATCATCGCCGTATAACGTGGTGAAAATGATCCCGTTGCATATTGAAGTTTTTCCGCCATTGCAAGTGCTTCAGTTAACGGGAGTACATTTTTTGGCCTTAATCGATTCATTCGTAATCATTCCTTCTATACATAAATTTGTATTATATTAATATTTTTGGAGTGTCCGTTTAACTGCATCCATTCCCAATTCCGGGCTCGTTACAAAATGACTTTGTTCTTCCTTATCGAAGGTAGAAACAACCCTAGCCATCGATGCTTGGGCTAGAACAACGAGGTCCACTTTCTTTGCTAAAGCTCTTAATGCAATGGACAGGTCCAAATCATGTCCATCTTTATCATTAGCAATTAATTTTTGATAGGCAGATGCCACAAGAATCGGTTCAAACTCAACCTGTTTGTTTTTCTCCAGTGCTTTTTGTTTAAGCAGCGCTAAGGTTGGCTCTAGTGTGGTTTCCAATGTAGCTGCGACCCCAATCTTTGCGGCTGAGTCAATAGCGAACTCTGCCATCGCCTCATCTATCCGGACGATAGGAGTTGATACTTTTGGTTGTATGGAAGAAACAAGTTCTCCAATAGAAGAGCATGCGTTTAAAATACAATCTGCACCAAGCTGTTCAGCAACCTTTGCATAACTTTCCCAGCGATGGGCGATTTCCTGAATATTCCCGCCATTTTTGCTTAACTGAGGCAGGATGGAGTCATCAACCAAATTAATAATTTCGCAATCTCCGATCATTTTTGCGGCTAACTCCTTTAATGGCTCAATCGTAACAGGAGTCGTGTGAATAATTGCAAGCTTCTTTTTCATACCTAGTTTCCTCCATAATAAAGTTAATTGGTGCTTCCTATTAATCTGCTAAATTAAATTAACCATCATGGATTGCCAAGATGGTTAATTGAGTTTTCAATTAGGCAGCTGTAATGAGTTGTTAAAAGGTAAGGCTTCCTGGGCGGCATATAGCACGAGTCCTACACACCAGGAATGAGATAATGTCAGCATCATTCCTTTTGGCTGGAAGCAATTCGTATTATAAAAACGCTCGGTAACCATTCCTTTATAAGCATTAAAATCCCCATCTTTTCTGGCAATAAACTGTAAGAAACAAGCGATATGATCTCGGGTCCGGTCTAGGTAGTAGGAATCATCTGTGTACTTCCATAGACGAAGCATCTCAGGAACACAAAATAAGCCATAATTATGTAAATGCTGGTTAGAAGGTGAAGCCTGGTCTGCACCACGAGAACGGAAATCGTATTGATGAAGGAATGTTTTTTCCGGAAAAGCAAGATTATAGGTCCACCGGAAAGTCATTAACCAATCTGCTGCATGCTTGGCGAGCTTTAACCATTTTTCGTTTTTGTCATTTTCATAGAGTATTACATAAGCAACTACAGCATTATAAGCATCCTCAGAGGTGGGTGTTAAATGAACATCCTCTGGAGCTCCGTAAATGTATTCATCTAACACGAAATGCTCGTAATAATGGCCAGCCTTTTCTGCCGCAGACCGATATTCTTCATTTCCAAAAAAGTTACTTCCTTCAAGGAGAGATGCAATCCATAAAATGCCGCCTGCTCCATCCCATTCTTCTACCTGACCTGTTTCAAAGTGGTAATAGGATCCGAAATTACCATCGGAACGTTGATGCTTAACGGCAAAGTCTAAATTTGAACGGACTGCTTTTTCCCAATCTGGATGACTAATCCCTGCTTCCTTTTCAAAGGATAGGGCACGAACCAAAAACAAAGATGCTTCAGAGATTGTTCTTGCTTGCAGCCAGGTATTCTTTGGATTCCAACCCGTTCCCCAGCCCTTTCCAAGGACCCATGAAGCCCAAAATGTTCCACTCGGGGCAAGCGCCGATGCGATATTATTCATGACATCAATGGCGGCATCAACATATTGTTTGAGACCTTTTTTTCTTCCATAAGTTAGCAATGCGTAAGAATATGGTGCGCCGCTGACCCAGCCAACATGCATATGGGGGCGGTCACCCATTCCTTTTACATTATTGTTAAACTCACGGTCAAAAGCTGCCGTTTCTGCTAGAATGCTATGCTCAGCCATATAGTGCCAACGATATAATCCATGCGCTGTTAATTCCGCCGCCTCCTCAAGACCCATCCAAGGATTTAAGGAATACTCTTGTTGATGCTGCCTATACATTTCACGGACAAATGGATCATATGAATGTAAATCTGGTGAGGACGTATAGATTTTTAATTGTAATTGAACAGCTTCGCCAGGTTTAAATGTGTATAATGATATATCTTTTGGCTCAGGAATCGGTTCACCAACAAATGTGACCGGTTCCTCCTTATATGGAAAGTTAACCCAAATCGAAGTGGTTGATTCATTTCCTCGGAAACCTAGGCTAGTTAGCCCGATTTGACTCATTTCTTCTACGCAAAGTGCTCCACACATTTCATCATTCCATGCGAAAATAGCTGGGAGGGCCGCACGATCTGAACGGAACGACCAATGATCCGAGACCATCTCATCATGATTGCCATCCCGGTAATCATATCTAGGGTATTTCCGAGTATTGTGCTCAAAGCGATTTTCTTTATAAAAAGCTCCGGGAATCATCCATGTCGGCTTTCCGCTCCCTGCTAATTCTGCGTTAAATTGAAATCCGTAATTTCCGGGTATTTCTTTATTATAGGAAACAGTCAGATTCACTTGGATAAAACTACATCCTGCATTAACATGCTTCCATTCCGATTCCACAGAGAAGTAATCTCCATTGCCCGAAATGTGGTAACCGCCATCTAATTCTACAATTTGATCAAATTGAATCTTTTCTACATTCGTTTCCTCATTATAAATAGTAAGAAGTGAGTCAAGTCTAAGAAAAGCATTTTCACTTTTTCGTTCCGAAGAATAGACCTGAATTCCGGGTTGTTTCTTCTCGACATTACTTAGGTTAATAAATGTACCCAATGCAATCACACCTTTAGTCTGTAAAGTTCAATCAAGTTATCTCTGAAAATTCGCCCGGCAAACTCTACTGCTTCTTTTTCTGTTAACATTTGATCTTGCACTTTTTCTACTAAGACATCACCAACGATTTTACGTGCAAGCTTTTGATGGGCATAAGTCCCTTCAATAAAATTGTAATCTCCACCAAATCCGAAAATCTTATTTTGGGGAACCATTTCAATCATTTGATGCAGAATTTGCTTGGCAATCGTTGGAGATATCGCATACACCCAAGTAAAATCTGCATAAACATTCGGGTAATTTTTTACAATACTCAAATATTCTTGGTGGTATGGGATACCGCAATGTAAAAGTACAAAATTAGCCTCAGGATATGCAGCCAAAAGTGGAACCAGATCCGTTACCTTCGAGTTTGTAATAATATTGCCGTTACCCGAAACACTAGTTTCATGGTGTCCTGTATGAATCTGAATTGGTAATTCATATTTAATCGAGCATTGGATAATGTGATGAATTAAGTAATCTTGTAAAACGACCGATTCTTTTTGCGACATTGGTTCATATATAATAGAAGAAAGTAGTGTATTAAAGCACTTTTCAGCTTCATAAAAGGTTATTTTTGTCGTTTTTAGCGTCCTCCAATAGGCATGGCCTAACTTAACAGCCACCATTCCTTCTTCAACAAATTTCTTTAACAAGGCATCAACAGCATTAAGATAATCCTGGAATGAATGGACATTCTCACCAGAATGTCTTTCAATGACCTGCACGTCCTTAACAGTTCTCAAATTAAAAGCATAGTCCAAAAACATGACGGGACGAAAAAGGGAAAAATCCACGTTCGTTGTAAAAGGTAAGGTAATCGCTAAATCAATTCCCGACTTTTCGTTTAAAACCTTCTGATACCATGTAACATCATTTGTTGCTGCTAAAACCTTTTCATTTAAAGCTAATATTCCATTAACAGACCAGTCATCCATTCCAAATAAATCATGTACCGCTGTGTTTAATAACCGTGCATAGGTTGTATTTTTCGTTTTTTGATAATAAAGGAGAAATTGCTCCGCTTTTTCTTCCACATTTAATTTTGAATTTCCGCTTAGTATTCCACGTTGCATTCCTGCAGTGATTAAGTCTGATTCTAAATAATGAAGTAGACCAAAGAAATCTACTTTATTCTTTTTTCGTATTTCCATCGGATCAATGTGTTCATGTCCATCGATGATTCGAATTTTATTTATTTCCTCATGTATACTACTCACAGGTGCTGATCCCTCCAAAGATAAAGGATGACTCAAAAGAATACGCCCCCTCCCGGAACCGCTCCATTTCGCTTTTTCAACACGGGGAGCGGCAGGGGCTGCCGTTTCATTTTTAAGTCATCCTCTTCTAAACAACAAACTATTAATCTACCTTAAGTTCTGGGAATGTGTTCTTAACTTCTTTCTTGAATTTCTTAATGACACTATTAATATCTTCATTATTTTTTATTCCCTGACCAGCTACTTTTCTCCATTTGCTTAACATTTCTTCGCCATATTTATCTGACTTATAGTCTGGAATATCTTTTACCGTATCGTAATATGGCTTTAAAACATTTTGATCACCAAACATTGGAGATTTATAAGTTTCTAAGTTGTCTTCATATACTGTTAAAAGTCCAGGCATATTTCCTGTAAGTTCTAGATTATGCTGCTGCCATTCTTTGCTCGCAATAAACTCGATAAATTTATAAGCTAAGTCTTTATTAGGCGACTTTTCATAAATGGAACGGTATGTGCCACCCATGTAAAATCCTTTTGGAGTTCTTGCCACACCAAACTTATCTTTTGCCTTATCATTTTTGTTATCTACCATGAAGCTTGCCCAAGCAGGCATTGCTGTTAAAACAACACTACCGTCATTTATGGCATTTCCCCATCCAGCCGAGAAAAATTCTAATTTCGCGTCCACATCATTATTAAAAATTTCCTGTTGTATTTCATAATTTTTCTTCCAAGCGGGATCAATTGTTAATTTTCCATCTTTAACCCATGGTTTCGTATTATAAGCTTCGATGTTATAGACATCGCCAAAATGGGAAATTAAGTGAACTTTTCCGTTGCTGTCTTTATTAACTTTCTTACCTAACTCAATAATTTTGTCATACGAATCGACCATTTGACTGATTTTTTCCGGATCATCTGTTCCTAAGTATTTCTTTGCATTTTCTTTGATGTACCAGAAAGCACCTGGTGATGAGTGATCAGAAATAGCTTTTACATCACCCTTAGAATCTCTGCCTAACGCCTGTACATATGGAACATAATCTTTCACAAGGCCTTCTGCACCCATATCTGAAAGGTTTGTTGCAAACTTAGAATTGATAAACTTGTCAATATACCCTCTTTCTAAGTCAAAGATATCTGGGACATCTCTGCCTGATTGAAGTACGTTTAAAAGTTTCGTTTGGTATTGATCCCCAGGGAAGACTTTCACTTCAACATCAGCATCCGGGTATTTCTTTTCAAACTCTTTTGCCATGTCTTCGACTTGACCGAAGAATGTCCAAATTGTTAATTTACCTTCAACTTTATTGTCATTACCTTTTTTAGAACTACTTGATGCAGTCTCATCATTTTTCGAACAGCCTGCAAATAATGATAGAACAAGGACAGAAGCAAATAAGATAGAAAGCCACTTTTTCATATAGATTTAAAGCTCCTTTTTTTGATATAATGAAGGTCTATTGTTTTTCTTATCGTTCTCTTTGGGTGACTAAGACCGTCAATTCTTTTACACCTAAGAGTGATAAGTGAAGTCTTTCTTCAGTGGGGGAGTTACTCCTTCACTGAAGGATGTATTTGAAATGAGGTTTTTTCTTGACAACACCTCCAACAAGGGTAAAATAATTATCCTTTTAATGCCCCCGCAGTAACACCGCTTATAATTTTCTTAGACACGATCGAGAAAAAGATTAAGATTGGTATAACAGAAATGACAATCCCCACATACATGGCTCCAAAGTCAGTTGAGAACTGGGACTTAACACTGGCAATCATTACAGGTAATGTTTGCAGCTCATTATCAAAAAGAATAATCATTGGTGTTAAGAAATCATTCCACTTTCCAATAAAAGAAAAGATTCCTAGTGTTGCTACAGCCGGCATGAGCAATGGCAGCACTAAACGATGGAATATTTTTATTTCACCACACCCATCAATCCTACCTGATTCGAGAATTTCTGTCGGAATACTAGAATCACACATTTGTTTCATAAAGAAGATTCCAAATGCGTTTGAAATGGATGGAAGGATAAGCGGCCAATACGTATTTAACATATGGAATGAGTCCATAAGCTTAAAAAAGCCGATAATTCCTAATTGCCCTGGAATCATCATTGTTCCTAGTACAGCAAGGAAAAGAATGTTTTTCCCTTTATAATCAAATTTTGAAAAGCCATAACCAGCTAGTGCCGAGAAGTATAAATTTAATGCTGTTGAAGTAATCGTTATGAATAGCGTATTAGCAAAGCCCCTCCAAATTGGAACTGTATCCATCAAACGATGATAGTTTTCGATAAACTCAGAACCTGGAAGAAGGAGCAGTTTCCGTGCAATATCTGAATTCGCATGCGTCGAAGTGACCATCATACTATAGAAGGGTAACAGACACGTGATTGCGACTAGAAGCAAGAAGAAATATACAGCGAATTTACCTAAGGATTTACTAATACTTATCTCTTTTTTCGTTTTAACTTTTTGAACGGAAATATTATTATCCACAATACCATTAGTAGCTTTCATAAAGGATCTCCTTTCATTTCCTCGCCAAAGGGCTCCAGTCCATACGCCGCGCAAAGGAAGCGCGCTTTTCTTATTTTATTGTTCAACTTTATTCATTTTTGAAAACTTAATAGAAATTAACGAGAAAATTAAGATTATAATGAAAATTGCATAAGCAATTGCTGCCCCATAACTATAATCAAAGTTTTTGAATGCTGTTTGATATAAATACATAACCATTGTCAGCGTTGAGTTATCAGGACCATTCCCTAGCATTAATGGTGCGTCAAATAATTGCAAGCCACCGATAATTGAAGTTATAAAGGTAAATAACAAGACCGGTTTTAATAATGGTAAGGTGATCTTAGTAGCGATTGTAAATTTCGATGCTCCATCTACTTCAGCGGCTTCATATAACTCCTCTGGTATCGATTGAAGTCCGGCAATAAAAACTAACATGTTGAAACCAAAGTATTGCCACATAATTACTGCTGCTACAATAATTCTCGATAGCAAGGGACTATTAAACCAGTTTACCGGGTCATCAATTAGCCCAATGTTCATTAAAAGTTTATTAACACTTCCTGTTTGCCAATCGAACATTAAACTAAACAATACTCCAAGTGTTACAGGTGTTATGATATTTGGAAAATAGTAAACCGCTCGAAAGAAATGCTTTCCTTTAATAAATTTTTCATTTAGGATCATTGCTAATGCCAAAGCAAGAATCAATTGTGGAATAATCGATAAAACCCAGATAATTAGTGTATTGCCAATTGCCTTATAAAAAAAAGTATCATGGATTAATCGTGAATAATTTGCCAAACCGACGAACACAGGATCAGAGAAACCATCCCACTTCGTAAAACTTAAATAAAGGGAGTAAATGATTGGAGCTAAGCCAAAAACAAAAAATGAAACGAAAAACGGAACTACAAAATAAAAACCATATTTGGATTTGTTTATAGAAGATTTCTTCATTTTTTCACAGCCTTTTAAACTTTTTTGTTCCAGCATTGAACCGATAAGATTAATAAGTGAGTATGTTCATACCCTATGTACAAAATCTATCAATCTAGTTTGTGCTAAATTGATGGATTTCCTTATGGGTAACTTTTATTTCATTACCGGTTCAGTTATTTTTCTACAAGAATCACGGATAATCAGTTCTGGCTTTAACAGATGGCGTTCTGATGTATATTCCTCAGCGTTTTCCATCCTCTTAAATAATTCAGATGCTGCTTTTTTACCCATTTCAAAAAATGGCTGTTTTACGGTTGTTAAAGGCGGGTAGGTCCAGCTTGCTAACGTGATATCGTCAAAACCCGTAATCGATATGTCAGTCGGAACGTTATAGCCTCGTTCCTGGACTGCTCTTAATGCTCCAATAGCTGTTTCATCATTAGAAGCTAAAACAGCAGTGAAATCTCCAATCGTTAATAAATGATTCATGGCCTTATATCCATCCTCATTTGACCAATTGGTTGGAACCACCCACTCCGGATTAACAGTTAATCCCAATTGCTCCATCGTTTCGAGGTATCCGGCTAAACGGCACTCTGTTGCAGCTGCATCTGAAGGCCCGGAAATATACGCAATTTTTTGGTGACCAATTCGGTTGAGATAACGAACAAGCTCTGATATCCCTAAATAATTATCAACATCCACTGAAACTAAATCCGAAACTCCAGCAGAATCACCAAAAACGACAACAGGAATTCCCGCATTTGCTATTTCCAAAAGATCTTTTTTATCTCTTTTGACGAAACTAATTAATATGATTCCATCCACATGACCTTCAAAAACTAAGTTTTGAAAATAAGACTCCTTATATCTTTTGGAAGTCATACTGTAGAACACACAATTAAAGCCCTTTTCCTTAGCAATTTCTTCAATCCCTTTAAAAATGGACGAGTAAAACATATTGGAAATACTGTCAACCACAATTCCAATGGTCTGGGTCTTACTGACAACCAATCTTCTGGCATTTTCATTGCGGTGGTAATTTAATTCCTTTATGGCCTTTTTTAATGCTTCTTCCGTTTCTTTCTTTACTGGTAGTCCATTTAAATAACGAGAAACGGTACTTTTTGATGTATTTGCTAGTTTAGCAACATCTATAATCGTTGGATTCACTATATTCTCCTCCTCTCTTCTAAGAGATATCTCTTTTATGTAGGAACGTTCCCATAAAAACCAAAACGTGTAGTAAAAAATCCCTTAATACTCTAAGCCCATATCTTAACTGCAGTTACCATTTATTGAAAAGTAGAGGCGGAACCGCCTCTCTCCCAATAATCACCATTGCACAATGAAAAACAACATATCTTACTTAATTTTACAAGCGAAGTTAACTGATTATTACTAATACTAGGAAAATCGAAACCGTTTACATCCTGTGCAAAAAATTTTTAAATAGTGTTTATAAAAACTATAAACTATTGAACTAGAACCCTCAAAATAGGAACGTTCCCATTTTTGATGAGAAATTTGCTTCCTAGCTAGATTTTAATGCCTATTCCTATCATTGTCAAACAATTCTTTTTTTTGTGATAGATGCAAGGAACAACGAAGGCAATTCTACTTACTCACCCCTTTTTCGTTACCTAGGTTTTAGTAATCGTCACGTACACATACCACATCCAAATATAACTAATAATACTCCCGCTAAAGATCAGAAAAAGGGAAGGTACCTTTAATAGCAAGAAATATATGGCGCAAGTAATGATAAAAATACCTGCTGTCCTTAATGGTGAAGAAACACTATATAAAAAGCTATATTTTATATAGTCAAAAAAACGATATTGAAAATGAACAAAAATCGGAAAAAAATAAATAGCAGTAGTAATAAAGAAATAGGTTATCAAGATTGTCACCATTTTCAATATAGAGCTGCCAATCGAATCACCTATGGTAAAGAAATGGAAGTCTACATATAATAACCATCCTATCGCAACAAAAATTAAACCGAGCCCATTTACCCTTATAAATTCGGTTTTATATGTTTGCCAAAATGTTTTAAAAACGGGTGCATCCTCTTCTCCCATTACCCATTTTCTAACCACGGAAAACATGGCTGCCGTTGAGGGAAAGATACCAAATATCCCCAACCCCGTAATTGTGAAGACAATCCATAACAATTGGAGGTAGGCAAATTGCGCAACGAGTTCTGTTATCCGATATATAAACCCTTTTATTCCCTTAGTATTCATTCATAATCATCCTTTTAAAATGTAGGAAAGTTTAATAGGTTACCCATTGGTGATCACTATTAAAAATATTTACCTTTTGATTTTTAACAGCATTCTCCGCGAACAGATACATGGCTGCTGACCATGATTGGCCTGCATACCCCATAGGTCTTCCTGATTGGCCATGGAACCATTCGTTAAATTCCCACTCATTTTTCTTACCTGCTTTATTCATATTTGCCAATTTCTCTAATTGATAGTTGGCTTCATCAAACCTTTTGGCTTGAATTAATGCGGTAACATAGAATCCCCCGATAAATGGCCATGCGCCTCCATTATGATAATGGTGCGGCAAATTAAGATTTCGCACGCGATAATAGTCACGCCAATCCTTTTCACCTTCGCGAATGGCAGGATACAAGGCTTGAACCGGATAAGGCTCATTGATGCCGCAGCCATGGATATAATCCAAGATTTTATTTGCTTGTTCTCTATCAGCAATTCCAAAGACTATTGCCAGTAAATTAGCGAGTGTATCAAATCGGTCTGCATAATCACGGAACCCCATATACGGTAAATAAAATGGTCGTTCCACCAATTCCGTTTCAACACGCTTGATAGGATAAATCCATTCTTTGCGCTCTTTTTTAACCCAGTCCATCTTTTCCTGATTATCCGGAGTAATCCACAGTAGAATATTAATTTTTTTCTTAACATCCGCAGCATTTTCAAAGTAATTGCTAGAAGGAATGTTTAACTCATCTGCCATATGCCCCATACACTTCCATGCCGCTGCATATAAAACATTATCGAAAAGAACATTATAGCGGTTTGCAAACAAGTCTGCCCAGTCCATTGCCTCATGAACCTCCAATAAGCCACACTCATTTGAATCTTGATATCGCAGCCAAAGCAGTGCTTTTTCTATATTCCCCCACCATTTTCGTAAAAAATCTTTATCATTTGTTTGCTGATAATACGCATAATGACCAATGATATACCAATTGTTCCCATCAACACAACCAGCATGGATGGAATCTTCCACAGCTTGTCCCATTTCACCATCATCTTCAAGTTTTCCACCATGTGCGATTAACGCGGGATCCAATACGTTGGGAAAACCAACATTATGGGGAATCTTCCCCAGTTCACTTTGAAACTGTCCTAATGTTTCCAATGATCTGCGATGAATCGTTGGCCCATCTTCACTGCTACAAGCTAAAAGACCAAGTCCACAGATCATACTATCTCTTGCCCAGACTTGTTGGTAGGCTGTACTCGATCCGAGAAGACCAAGCTCTCCTCCGTTTTGCAATAAAATTTTTTCGGCCTTTTCTCTGCCCATTTCAACTATTTTAGCGTCCATTAAACCGTTTCCCCCAGTCAATTTATTATGGATGGCTAAATCCATGTTCTCATTACTAAATGCTTTTTTCAAATATTACTTACATACCTCACAATCATGTAACTGGTGAAATATCTCTTTTAAAGAATCATAAGCTGTTGCAAATACGTGAAATAATTTTTCGTAATCTTCATGCAAGGTTTGATTGGGGTGATAAACCTTCTCGTATTGATGCAAGCCCCAACCTTCTGAAACCTCCTCCAGATTGTTAAAATCACCATTTCCTACCGCTGCCAACATAGCCGCACCATAAGCGCCGCCACCCCTATTTCTATTTCTAACTACTGGAACATTAAATATATTGGCTGCCGTCGTCACCCACAAGTCATGTTGTGCCGCCCCCCCTGTTAACAGGATGTGCTCACATTTATATCCAATTGTATTTTCAACTATTTTAAATGATTGATATAAAGAATAGAGAACGCCTTCAACCACAGCCCTGGCCATTTCGGCCTTTGTATGCTCATTCGTAAAGCCAATAAATGTACCCTTAGCTTTTTCATCCATGTATGGTGAGCGCTCGCCAAAGAGATACGGCAGAAAAAGTAATTTTTTAGCTCCCGGATTAGCCGTACTTGCTAGATCTAACAAGTCTTTTATTTCAATATCCTTAGTAAAGATGGATTCTGCTAACCATTTAAATGACATTCCAGCAGACAAGGTCGCGCCCATTAATACCCATTTCCCTGGAGCAGCGTGAGCAAAGGAATGGAGCGTTCCGTTACTTACAATACCTGGTTCGTTAGTACTCACAAAAAGCTGACCACTCGTGCCGATGGTGCATAACCAATCTTTTGAGTTTATAATCCCATTTCCTAAAGCCTGTGCTTGGGCATCGCCACACCCACAAATCACAGGTGTCCCTTCAGTAAGCCCAAATACTCCTGCCCCTTTTCTAGTGATAGAACCTATAAGTGCTGTTGATGATTTAATTTTTGGAAGCTTGGTTTCATCAATTTGAAAAGTTCTAATGATTTTTTGGGACCATTGCAATGTTGGTAAATCCATAAGAAGTGTTGCCGATGCATCAGAATAATCAGTTTCAAACGTATCTGTCAGCTTCATACGAAGAAAATCCTTCGGGAGTAAAAACTTATATGTCTTTTCATATAAGTCAGGAAATTGTTTCTGAAACCACATAATTTTCCCGAGTGTGAAACTAATATTCGGACGGTTTCCAGTTACAGCAACCCATTCGTCGTTAGTAAGTTCACTTTTTAGTGTTGCTAACTCCTCTTCATTTCTTCTGTCAGACCAAATAATCGCATGATGCAGTGCATTCCCATCTTTATCAACAGGAACAATTCCATGCATTTGCCCTGTTACAGAGATTGCACTTATTTCTTTCAGAATTTGTGAATTCATTCTACCCAAATCCGCTAATGCCTTTCTCAGTGCATTTAGCCATTTGGCCGTATTTTGTTCAATCCACCCATCCTGAGGTGTGTGAACATCATAAGACATTGTTGCACTATTTAAGATCACACCCCATTGGTTTACCACCACAACTTTAAGTGATGAGGTTCCTAAGTCAATTCCCAAGTAATGTTTCATACTGTAACCATGGCTTGATCGAGATTTTCAATTAAATTGGTTTCATAAATTGGCTCTTCGGGATTCTTCGGAATGCATAAGGTTTTGATTTCCAATGGTCCAAAGTGCAGTTCCATGGTTCGGCCCCAATTTTTTAAGTCGACTTTTGCAACCGTTTCTGTGTTATTCATTTCAAATAGACGAATAACGAGGTCATCATGATTCTCCGCTTTCTTTAGGGCAGAAAGAATAATGTTTGGCTGATTTATGAAAATAAAAGAATCTTCTTGTGGCAATGAACCCTTATGGTATGTTTCAACAATCACTTGCGGTTTTTGATTTAATTCTAGGGCATGCTTGACAGTTTCAGCTTCTTCCCAACTGTTTTCATGCGGTAACAATTGATACGTAAAAGTCTGAATTCCTTGATCGATAATCGGATAATCCTCATCCTCGTCAGGGATAAATGGAGTATGGTGCGCATAGATTGGGCTTCTTAAAACCGTTAAGTTGATCGTATTACCTTTTACATCGACCCCATATTTTCCATCATTTAGAATACTTAAGCCGTAAATATCTTCCCTTTGTTTACTAATTGTCCCCGTAACATCAATCCAGTTTTGCATTGGTTTTTCGTTCCCATCCGACTCACGAGAAGTATGCCCAAATGGAATCTCATAGGTGGTATTCCTTTGATTAAAGCTCACAGGAAACTTTAATTTTAATGTTTGATAGCTTTCTTGCCAGTTTACTTTCACATTGACTTCAATCTTATTAGATTGCTTATACATAATAAAATCTTGAACAATTGTAGATGCTTGAAACTTAGAAGTTACCCGAATAACGCCTCTTACAGGTCCTTCTTCTAGCTTCTTAATTCGAACTGGCTTAAATACGCCTGCAATCTCATCAAAGCGTAACGTCCCATGTCCCCAAGTATCGAATGAATCATTCATGACAACAGGAATAGCTGCGTCGGCTTTGAACACTTCAATTTGCTTCACTTTATCAAATAAGCTGCTAATACCACCTGAATCTTTATCAATCACAAGTCTGAAGTAATCGTTTTCAATTTCATAATCAGTAACTTTTATCGTTTCAAATTCTTTTGCAGACTTGACTGCACGAAGTTTATACGTGCTATATCCTAATGGCGGCAACTCTGCTAAAAATACAACTCTTTTTCGATTTGGAACTTTTGCTATAGGGTCTACGATTTGGTAAGGTATTTCATTCCCCTTTACATCTTCGATGATGAACTCTTCTGGGAGTAAATAATTTACAAACAACCCATCCTCAATTTCAACATTTACTTTTACCGGCCATGAATGTGGATTAAATATAACGATTGGCTTCATGGATTTTTCTTCTTCAATATCAATATTCCAACTTAAGGATTGTAAGGCGTAATTCATATTTCTTGAAGCGATACTGATTGACTCTCCATATAAATCTCTTGCATCCTTATACGCTGATTCAATGCTCGTTCCAGCTAAAATATCATGAAACTGATTAAATAAAATTCCCTTCCAGGCTTGATTCATGTCTTCTGGGTATACTTGTCCGGTTGTCCAGTTCGCAATGGAAGAAAACTTTTCAGCCATTAATGTGAGATTTTCTGAATATCTATTTAGCTTCTTCACTTCCGAATGAACAGAATAACAACCAACTGCATGGTGAAGCAGGTCATCATGGACAACAGGCAACATATCCTTAAGACTGTCCACATGTTCGAAAAATTCATTCGGTGTACTGAAGATAAGATTTGTATCTTCTACTGACCCATTTAACTTTTCAATAATTTCAATATTTTCCTTGGTCGGTCCACCACCGTGATTACCAACACCGTAAAAGCACATTAAGTTATTAAAGGAATGTTTCAGTTCTGTTTTGCAATGCATAATATGGTTTTCAAGGTGGTCAAAGGTACAATACTCAAACGGAATACGAAAGGCTTTCACACGAGAACCATCCTTAGATTCCCACAAAAACAATCGGCCCGGAAGCCCCTTTTCTTCTGGACCTGGTCTCATAAATACATAGGAATCCATCCCGGATTTCTTTAATATTTGCGGAAGCATTCCATTATGCCCAAAGCTGTCAACATTGTAGCCAACCTTTGCTGTCACACCGAACTTTTCTTTAAAATAATTTTGACCATTCAATCCTTGCCGGACAAATGATTCACCACTCGGAATATTGCAATCTGGTTGAATCCACCATCCGCCACAGATTACCCATCTGCCTTCTAGAATTCTTTCCTTGATTTCTTCAAACATAGTAGGTTCATTTTTTTCAATCCAGTCATAATAAGCAGCAGAACTGGACGTAAAAATAAAATTCTCATATTCTTTCAAACGATCGAGTGCTGAACGAAATGTCGCCTTTACTGCTTGAAATCCTTCCTGCCAACGCCAAAGCCAAACGGGATCTAGGTGCGCATTTCCAATCATAAACATATTTTTTTTCATTTAACATTTCCTCCTGATGATTCATATTCCTAGGACCATTTCTACTGTTTTAGCTTATCTGCTTCTAGTATTCGTAAGGTGCCTCTTACATACTTTACTATTGGATTCATTATAGCAGGTCATCCTTTGTTTGTGTATTCAATAAACTAAGTATTGCGAATTAACTTATTTTGTTAAAAACATTATAAAAAAGGATGAGCAACCACTCATCCTTTTTCCTTAACTATTAAGAATATCCTCAATCCTCGCTAATTCTTCCTCTGAAAATTCAAGGTTATTCAATGCAGCCACATTTTCCTCAATCTGGCTTACTTTGCTTGCACCTATGAGGACAGAAGTAACCCTTCCACCGCGTAAAACCCATGCTAACGCCATTTGTGAAAGGCTTTGACCACGTTCAACTGCAATTTCATTTAACTTTTGAACGCGCTCAATAACATCAGCTGTAACATGCTCTTCACTCAAGAACCCTGTTGGCTTTGCTGCACGAGAATCAGCTGGAATACCAGTTAGGTACTTATTGGTTAATAAGCCTTGTGCTAACGGACTAAAAGCAATCGAACCTACCCCATTTTCCTGTAATACATCCTGCAATCCGTCCTCAATCCAGCGGTTAAACATCGAATATTTTGGTTGATGGATTAACAACGGTGTCCCTAACTCATTCAAGATTTTGATTGCTTCTGCTGTTTGTTCCGCACTGTAGTTAGAAATTCCAACATATAATGCTTTACCCTGACGAACGATTGAGTCTAATGCTCCCATCGTTTCCTCTAGCGGTGTATTAGGATCTGGCCGGTGTGAATAGAAAATATCCACATAATCAAGTCCCATTCGTTTTAGACTTTGATCTAGACTTGATATCAAGTATTTTCTGGAGCCCCAATCCCCATATGGTCCTGGCCACATGTAGTAACCTGCTTTTGTAGAGATAATCATTTCATCACGATATGGAGCGAAGTCAGTCTTTAAGATTCTACCGAACATTTCTTCAGCTGCCCCCGCTGGTGGGCCATAATTGTTGGCTAAATCAAAATGAGTAATCCCTAAATCAAATGCCCTTCTCAGCATGGCCCGTCCATTTTCATAGGTGTCGACACCGCCAAAGTTATGCCAAAGCCCTAAGGAAATGGCTGGTAATAATACCCCAGATCGTCCGCTGCGATTATATTCCATAGATTGGTAGCGATTTTCTGCTGCTTCATACCCCATTTATGCTTCTCCCCATTTCATTATTTATTTAATTTAACATATTATCTTCATGCTTAGATCTGTTTCTTTGGCACTTGCCCTGCGCCTCCTCCTGTTATGGATGAGAAACAATAAGCTGACATTCTCCATCAATGGAAAATTCCCCCAGTCCAAAAGGAATAATGAAATGTGTCCCTTTATTTAATGAATACTTCTCTCCATTATGGAACAATGAACCTTCACCTTTGATGACGCTAAATAATAAGTATTGATCGTTATATGAAAATGAAGAATTACCACTTACATCCCACTTATAAACAGTAAAAAAGTCAGATTCTACAAATGTAGTAATCTCTACATTCCCCTTTAACTCAACAGAAGGCTTACTTCCAGTAACTTGATGCGGAACAGTCGTCACTTCTATGGCTTTATCTAAATGAAGATCACGCAAATTCCCTTGGTCATCCTTGCGGTCATAATCATAAACCCGGTAGGTTGTATCAGAACTTTGCTGTGTTTCTAATACAAGGGTACCTTCACATAGGGCATGGATAGTTCCACTTGGTACATAGAAAAAATCACCAGGTTGAATTTTTACTCTTCGAAGTAATTCATTCCATTTTCCATCATTAATCTGCTGAATTAATTCCTCTTTTGTTTTCGCATTATGACCGAATATCATATCTGCATCTTCTTTACAATCAATGATATACCAGCATTCGGTTTTCCCAAGTTCTCCATTTTCATATTCCTTTGCAAAAGAATCATCAGGATGAACTTGGACTGATAAATCTATATTTGCATCTAAAATTTTCGTTAATAGTGGAAAAACTTCCTCTTTTGGGTTTCCGAAAAGTTCAGGTTGTTCCTTCCAAAGCTTGTCCAACGAAACACCTGCAAAAGGTCCATTTTCAACAATTGAAGGTCCATTTGGATGTGCTGAAATAGCCCAGCATTCCCCTGTTTTATCAGAAGGAACGGAGTAGCCAAACTGATTTTTTAAGGTAGCTCCTCCCCAAATTCTTTCTTTAAAGACAGGCTTTAAAAATAATGGTTCCATCATTCATCCCCCTATTTTAGTTACTGTTTACATTCTGTAATGCTTGATAAGCCAACAAGAGTGATCCAGTAATCCCAGCATGGTCCCCTAAGCCTGGACTAACAATATAATCCGAAAGCTCCGGCAATGATACATACTCGTTTAATAACTCTGGCAAATATTTATAGATATGTGAAAATACTTGTTTTTGATTCATAACACCGCCGCCGAGAATAATTTTTTTCGGTGACAGAATCAAAATATATTGCATAAGCGCTTGGGCAATATAATAGCCTTCCAGCTCCCACACTTCTTCACGATCAACCAAGTGATTTCCCTTTTCACCCCAGCGTTCTTCAATCCCAGGTCCCGCTGCGAGTCCTTCGAAACAATCATTATGGTATGGACATTTTCCATTATAGCTATCATTTGGATGGCGGCGAACTAAAATATGACCCATTTCTGGATGGGATAGTCCTTGAAGCAATTTCCCCTGCACAATTGCTCCTGCTCCAATTCCTGTCCCAATGGTGATATATAAACAGCTGTCTAATCCTTTAGCAGCACCAAATGTTGCTTCTCCAAAAGCTGCGGCATTCACATCGGTATTAAAACCAACTGGAACTGAAAAGGTCTCCTTGATCGTTTGAACAAAAGGGAAGTCCTTCCATGCTAATTTTGGTGTAGAGGTAATGCAGCCATAAGTAGGACTCTCAATATTTACATCAATGGGCCCAAATGAACCAATCCCAATAGCTTCAATCGGATATTTCTTAAAGAATTGGATAACACTTGGCATCGTTTCTTCAGGTACCGTAGTAGGAATTTGGATTCGCTCAATAATCTTGCCGGACTCATCTCCGACTGCACAAACAAACTTTGTACCTCCTGCTTCAATTGCACCTAACATTATTTTCCCTCCAATTATCTTAAAGGATTAACAGTAGTTACCTCAAATTTATCATATCGATGGCGTGAAAAAGAGTACTCGAATGGAACACCATTATTCAAGAAACCAACATGCTCAACCTCAAGAATGGGATCATCAGGAAGACATTCTAAGTGTTCTTGATCTAATTTTTCAGATTTACACGCCCTAATAATTCGATGAGACCCTGCCATCGTTAAGCCTAAATCTTCTTCAATATACTTATAAACTGAGCCCTGAAGAACCTCATCTTTAATACCTAGAATAAGTGTAGTAGGCATGTATGTTTTCTCCATGACATAGGGTTCTCCATCAACCAATCTTAGACGAATGAGATAATATACCGGGGTTTTCTCATCAATGGCAAGATGGATGGCAACTTCTTCTGTTGGAAATTGTACCTCAAACTTTATCACTTTACTAGTGACCTTCTTATCCTTTAATAAGTTTGATAATCCTAAAGATTTATTGGTAGCAACATTTACCTTACTTTTATTAATCGCCGATTGGACAATAAACGTACCATGCCCTCTCTTCCGATAAAGCAATCCTTCCACAACTAAAAGGTCAAGAGCGCTTTTCATAGTCATCCGGCTGCAGACCAAATTCGACCATCTTGTAGAGTAAATGAGAATAAAGATAATAGTCAGGATTTATGTTCACATTTAATATTTCTAATTATAAAATCTATATTTAGAAACCGTTATTCTCTGAAACCTTTTTAACACCCAGAATATCAACGGTATTATTCTTGATAATCTCCATATCCCCCTCTTCAATAACTGGCATAATCCCTTCTTCTTTTAAAATTTGGACAAGCCCCTGTGGGAATTCACCTTTTACAGAAGGGTCTAAGAAAGATCGATTAAAAAAGGCATCACTAAGGACAGATGCTTTTAGATCAACAGGATGTTGACTTCACTTCATTTGGATAGTGGAAATCAAATAGGTAACCAGCTCTTTTAAATCATAACAAATCATAACATTCGCCTTAGATTCTCAAGTTAAGACAATTGTCCAACCCTTCGCTGGCCTAGGGTTTAGCCTTCTTGCGAACACCTATGTCTTTCGGTCTCTTTTCGAGCACACCATAGGGCAGGAGTTACCTGAGCTACCTTTATCCTCTTACGGCAATCCTTCCATTGAAATTTTCACATTCAAAAGAATGTCCGCACTAAAATAAGGGCTTAAAATCATTCACTTTCACTATTCTTGCATGGCCACATAGTGAATAAAGTCATCGATATACCAATTTCTATATAGCTCATGATGATAGGCACTATTTTTTAGGTCAGAAATCCAGCCTTGCACTTTCTTCCAATGTTTAAATAAATCACTTACCTGATGCCCCTTTTTTGCTTCCCTAGCAAAAAGGACTGACATCATTTGATTTGGAATTTTTTCTTTGAAACCCATGGCTCGACGTGCTAATACGAGGGCAGCACTTTGATGAATCGAAAGTCCGTACGTTTTTTGATATTTGACCCGTCCGATTAATGAAGAATAGTATGCCGAGACTTGTGCAAGAGAAACTTCCTCTTTAACGCATTTTGTAATCAAAGTGGTTATAATCTTTCGATAGACAAAGTTACTGCTCATGCGATTGAATATTGTATTTTGCTTAAATCATTGTTGAAATATAAATCTTCAATGGCTATTATTTCGATTCCATTCGACTTCACCCACTCGATGACAGAAGTAACGGTATTCCCAATCATCCAATTACGTTTGCCGACACGAACACTGTTGACATCATTCATCCAAAATACTTTACTTATACGGAAATTCCCGTTTGGATGAACGATGGTAGCGGCTAAATTGTCCGGATTGATATCGATGCCTGCACAGCCATTTGAAAAATCATAAGAGGATTTTAATCTTTGCTTGAAAGTTAAATGGACGTAGTATTTCCCGTTTTTTCGAAGGATTCGAACACTATAGGCTTGTTCACTTGAAAGGTAGGAAATAATTGTCAAGATGTGTTTTTCAGAGAATTGAACTTCAAAGCATAATCGTTCATTCTTATTTGAGGATAACGGATTTAAAACTTTCATTTCTACTGAACGGTTTAGTAGATAATGCAATTTGATATTTTCATTTCCGCCTTTTGAGGATTCACCCCGTGAAAAGAGGGCGTTGGTACGTGAATCGATCCACTCTTGTTTAGTGATTTTATGTTTACTTAAAAGGATCAGCCTTTTCCTTGTCCCATCAACGACCTTAGGAACACTGCCGTTTTGGATGTGATAGTGATAATAGTCCATTTTCTTTGTTAACTTTTTCATTCGGGACTGCCTATACAATATTAGGTCTCTTTTATTGGACTTGGTGGATTTTTGGATTTTTTTTATTTGCTTCTCTATTTTTTGTATCGCTGTTTTATATTGCTCCACATACAAAGGCAACAATTCCTTCTGCGAGGAAATGGAAGCTTCCGCTTCAAGAACAGCATCCCTCATATAGCGGGAGTTATTCAGAAATAGTGGCTTTGCTTTCGCTACTGCTTTCTTTCGGTTCAATCCATCAATGAGGCGTTCCCGCAAAAAACGTTTAGCCGATTGAAATTTACGCATGAGCTCGTCCAAAATCATCGACTCATTTACTGAAGGGTTACTAATAACTCCCGTATAAGCCAAATAATGAATCGGTTCCTTATCGATAATGGAAAGTAAACTTTTTATTCCTTTCCGGTTTTCATTTATTCCACTGGCAACTTCTTTGATCACATGGGAAATGGACATCCTTTTGTCAATAGCAAAGGAAGTGAGCCTCCCAACTTGGCGATCCAAGTTTCCCGCAACCTCCTGCTTTTTTGTAGAAACCCTCGTATAAATTACACAACCAGACTTTGTTCTACTCTCAGGTTACATCCCGTTATTTCCCTTCTAATTTGTCTATCTTAACAAAAGTCTTTTTAATAAATAATCTTCCCATCTTTTGTTAAAATAGAAAGGAACTAATTTTAAGACAAGGAGCTAATTCATTCATGACAAAATATCTTGGCTATATTGGAACCTATACCAAAGGAGACAGCAAAGGTGTTTACTCGTTTTCTTTTGACACTGATTCCGCAAAAATAACGGATATTAATGCCGTGGCAAACTTAGAAAATCCTACATACGTTACCGTTAGTAAGGACAATCAGTATCTTTACGCGGTATTGAAAGAGGGAGACGAGGGCGGTGTCGCATCGTTTTCAATTAATAAAAATTCAGGAGAATTAACACCGATTAACAAACAACTTTTACCAGGAGCATCCCCTTGTCATGTTAGTTTAGATTCAAACCGAAAGTTTTTATTCAGTTCAAATTATCACAAGGGCTCGGTTGAATCCTACTTACTTAATCCAACTACGGGTGCGATTAATCCCCCCGTTTCAATTATGAAGCATGAGGGGTCTGGACCAGATCCTAGACAAGAAAAACCGCATACCCATTTTGCAGGTGTAACACCAGATGAAAAGTACGTTGCAGTAGTGGAGTTAGGAACAGATTGTCTGATTACCTATCAAATAGGCGAAGGTGGCTCTCTTGAGGAGGTTAGCCGCTTACCACTAAAAGGCGGCAGTGGACCAAGACATCTTGCTTACCATCCACACAAAAACCTTGCTTACATCATGACCGAGTTTAGTTCCGAAGTGATTGTTTTAACTTATCACCCGGAAAATGGACATTTCACAGAGAAACAATATATTTCTACGCTTCCAGACGATTTTAACGAGAATAACCAAGGAAGTGCGATTCATATATCTTCTGATGGACAGTTTGTATACGCTGGTAACCGCGGCCACAATAGTATTGCTGTGTTCCGTGTAGATCAAGAAACGGGCGAGCTTAGCTTTGTAGAGCGTACATCTACGGAAGGTGACTGGCCGAGAGATTTTATGTTCGACCCAACCGAGAAATACATTATTGCTTCCAACCAAGAGTCCAGCAATATTGTGTTGTTTTCACGTGATCTGAATACAGGAAAACTTACTTTACTACAGTCGGATATCGAAGTTCCGCATCCCGTTTGTATCAAGTTCCTACATATGTAAAATAAAAAAACAGGATGAGTGATTAACTTGTCCTGTTTTTTGACGTAATAACGCGATAAAATTCATAGTCACAGCCAATACTAATTGAGATGCTTGAAATGAAAAGGATGTGTCTTCATTGGATTTTTTTCATAGCCAAGAAACACTTAGTTCAATTGAGTGGATATTAAGAGCAGTTATTGCATTTTTCTTTTTACTCATTGTTGCCAAAGTTATGGGCCAACGTACCATTTCCCAATTAAGATTATTAGATTTTGTTATTACCTTAGTTCTAGGAAATATTATTGCTCATCCATTATCGGATGAACGTCTTGGAATGAAAGGTTCGATGATTACAACCGTTGTATTGGTGGTTTTGTATACTGGAAGCTTATTAATTAGCTTAAAATCGAGCCGCATTGAAAAGTTCCTAGATCCAGATCCATTTCCACTTATAAAAGATGGCAAAATCAATTATAAAGGCTTAAAGAAAGCAAGAATTTCTATTGATCATTTATTAGCAGAGTTACGAAAAGAAAAAGTAGAGGATGTAAAAAAAGTAGCTTTGGCATTGTGGGAGTCTGATGGAAAAATCTCGATTTTTTTAGATCCAAAATACCAGGCATTGACACCGGCAAGCTATCAAATGAAAATAGAGCCTTTTGATCTTCCTAAAACGATTATTAAGGAAGGAAAGATAGATTTTTCTGTAATGCAGCAAATAAACGTAGAGGAAGAGTGGATTGTTAACACACTTAAGACTCTTCATCAGGTAGAAGTTGGTGAAGTTCTGCTTGGTACGGTTGATAGTAAAAAGAATGTGAAGGTGTTTTTGTTTAAATAACTTTTTGCCAGGTTGAAAATTTTTTAATTAAAAAGTATCGAACCTATTTTTTGTTTTTCCACTATTCAAAATGCGATTTGCAGGAATGGATCTCATAGCCAATTCATTATAGTTACTCTCTAATTTAAATATAAACACGGGGTCAGAATGTTGTATTAGGTGTAAATCCCAGCACATTCCATCAATTTTATTAAATTGTCCTTGGATAGTCATGATATGTTTGGTATTGTTTGAAGGTTGAATCTGTAAATTGGTAAAAGAATTACCACTACATTCGTTCGGAATGGTTTCACTGCCTTCTATAACAATATTTTCAATACAGTCTTCCAATGAAATTTTATCAAAGCGATTTGCATTTACATAAGCAAATCCACTAGCAGGTTTAACAGCTTTTAAATAAATACCTTTCTCAAATGATACAATTTTTATATCTGTAAAGTTTAAAAATGAAATCTCATGCCCAGTTCCACCAGAATACATCTTGATACCTGTGCCTGATACAGTGCCTGTCCAATTCAACAAGACAAGATTTTTAAGTGATGTATTATTCCACGTATTATAATATTTATACTTCCCATCTAAATAAATCACTTCTTTGGTGTACCCATTATAATCTGCCATAATACTGGCATCCCACAATGAAGCATCCTTTTGTAGTTCAAATCCTCGAACGTTAGCACCAATTACAAATCTTGTCCCATAACTTCCTTGTAATTTAACGCCTTGTTTAATGATAACCGTTCCTGTAATATAATAATCTTTATCTGCAGCAATAACTGTTTTCCTAGCATTTTGGGAGGCAAAATCAATTGCAGCCTGAATCTTCGCCTGTGGTGTATTACCTGTAAAATCCTCAACATAGACATTTGGATTTTCTGCCATTTTCCCTCTTTTTTCCTCCTTTGTTATTTTTATTAGGTTTCAAATTATTATATAAGTATAATAATTTATTGCATAATTAAATAACCTATAGTAATAAAATTTATTTAACTAGCATGAGATTGGAGAGAACATAAAACAGCCCTAAATTTTGAATGAACATAATTTAGGGCTGTTTATTTTGGGTACATTTGACCTCACCTCTATTACCATTAGATTTATCCGTGTAAGGGTTTTCTATCAGGAGCTGGTCGGTTCCTCACTTTTTTATCATTCATTCCTATAGAAATTCTCCCAGCAAAATAGTATCCGTATGGTATTTTATTCAAGACAAATGTGGATGCAATTGACAATAACAAACTAGCAAAGAAATATAATACTGTTAGTAGGGATGGATGAATTTCCAAGGACATACGCTTGTAAACTAGGTACATCACAGCTAAAAAGACAGGATGTATTAAATAGATGCCGAACGAATATTGGCTAATCCAACCAAAGATTTTAGGTACTTTGGGAATTTTTGTGGCAATAAAGTAAATCAAAAAAATCATACTAGTTGTAAAGAAGACCATATCTACTCTTTTGGATGAAATAATCGGTAAAATTTTTGACCCATATAAAAACAGGCAAATGAATCCTAATACGAATGGACTGACAATTACCCACTTTGAATATCTGTTCAAAAGGTTGATAAAAACGGAAAAGTGTTTGCCACAATAATAAGCAAGCGAAAAATAAAACACCCAGCCTAAAAAGGGAATCCAATAGTATTTTTCCCATATGTAAACCCCAATTTCAGTTGGATAGGGCTTTACAAAGTTGAAAAAGCCTAAATAGGCAATGTTTATCAAAAGTGTGCTTCCCATAACCACTGACGGTTTCCACTTTTGCAAATGTTTATGGAAAAGATAATGTAGCAAGTAAAATTGAAAGATAACCAAGATAAAATAGCCATGGAAATCCCCTAATAAAAGATGACGCCAGAAAAATTGTCCAAACGAACTCAGCAAACTAGTTCCTGTACTTAAGGATTGTTCAAAGGCTTTTAATACGGCAAAAAATGTTCCAAATAATATATAGGGAACCATTACATTCTTAAGTCTTTTAGCCCAAAAGTTTGTGGGTAGTTCATTTGGGTATGAACGTGATAAGATAAATTCCGAAATAAAAATAAAGGTGGGCGTACCAAAAGTTAATAAAACTCTTAATAGATTGACTGTATTATTTTCATCAGCATAAGCTCTTGCAAGTGAATGAAGAAGTAAAATACTTAAACAAGATATACTTCTCATTAAGAAAATTTCATTTATCAATTTTTTCTGCAAAATTCTCTCTCCCTTTCAAGGAAAAATAGCTAATAGTAAATTACTTTTTTAATTATGGCTTTTTTCGCATAGATTGTTGTTATTCGTATAAGTTCATCACCCGTATAACTTTATAAATCGTGGCATCTTTTCGTAAGAACATTTGCGAAAATTACCTAGAAACTTAGTAAATGACCCTAATTAAGCTCCAGAAGCAACAAAGTTTACGAAAAGAGCCTTAATTATTCATAAAAGAACACTTCTACATATTGGTATAATTTTCTTTTTGCGTCATTTCCATAGACACCAAAGGTATTACCAATTATTTTTACATATTCACTAATTGTGATACCAACATTGTGCTTATTCATCCACCATGCCCTTGGATTATAAGAACTATCACTAGATACATAAATTAGCTCATCATGGCTACCCTTATAGACTCGATCGAAATTATATTTTACCCTCCTCATATGGAAATCAGAAGAGACTAAGATTGCAGAATGAAAGTTATATTTTTTCATTATTTTCTTAACATAGACTGCACTTTCGTATGTGCTATCTGCCCTTTTCTCCAATATTAGAGATTTGCTTGGCAGAAGTGTGACAGCCTTTTCCCATAAACCGTCGGCCAATCCATTTGATACGATGAGTTTATTTGCATACCCCAACTCGTAAAGATCAATTGCTTTTTCCAGTCGCCCTTCTCCTCCACTCAATACAACAATCGCGTCTACTTCTTTCGGCACTTCATCAATCACCAAAAATCGTCCCGCAAAGAATAGGAAAAGAAAAAAGAATAGAACCACCGAAAATAGAAGTTTATTACGAATAATTTTTTTATTAAAAGTGGGAAGTGCTCCTTTGCCTCTTTTTCGTAAAGGCATAATCGTTGAACGTAACATGTTTATCTCCTGTAAAGATCTATTTATCAACCACAGATTTCAGTAAATGAATTAGTTAAACAATTGTTTCAAATATAAATAAATACGTAACATGTCGGTCCGTTCCTATACAGTTGCTTGTTCAATAATGCTATAGATTTCTCTATAGGACTGTCTTCTATCAAATTTTTCTTCGGCTAATTTCCTCGCATTTTCTCCAAATGCCACAAGTAAACCTTTATTATTGTAAAGCTTTTCAATTAGTGTCGCTAATTTTTCCGGTTCCCCAGAGTTGTAGTTATATCCAATATTTTCGTTCTTCACCATTTCCATAAATTCCTTATTAAGGCTACTATTTATTACTGGTAAACCCGCTGATAAGAAATCTCCGATTTTGTTCGTAATACTTTGTTGAGCACCCTTACTGATTGCATTTGCTGCTAAATCCGAATTTACTAAGTATGGAATCAATTCGTCATACTTAAAATGCCCCATAAAATCCACAGGAGCGCCCAATTGATTAGCCAGTTTTTCAAATTTTGGTTGTAATGGCCCGGATCCGAATACTTTAAATACAATATTGGATATTCCTTTATTTTTTAGAATTGAAACTGCACGAATCACTGTTTCTAGGTCATAACTATAGCTGATGGTACCGATATAGGTAATCCAAAATTCATTAGGATCTTTCTTTACAAGCTTCTCTTTATAGCTATCAAAAATACCCAGGTCTGTTCCTATAAATATGGGTAAGTAACTTCTCGCATTCTTATTGACTTTGTTTACTCGCTCCACATAACTTTTTGAAACACCCACAACATAGTCTGCTAAACTATAAATTTTATTGGCATAGGCGGTAAGTGGATATAATATGACATCAACCAATACCTCTGGAAGCGGGATAGCATTTTTAATTGCCTCTGGCCATACGTCTTGTATATCCATCACGAATGGAATCTGAAACTTCTTGGCATATCTCCCAACAATAAAAGCGGCATCCATCATAGGATAGGCACAATAAATCACATCTGGCTTTTTTTGAATATTTTTTAAATAATGCGTTAGCTGCTTTGAAAAGTACCTGTGACTTTGAATACGGTCAATACCAATATTCTTTTTGTACCCTAGTTCATCTATCATGACGATTTTATACTTTATGCTACTACAGATTGTTTCAATCTTCGTTTTATCTCGAAAGCTTTTATCACTGTGCTTAAAACTACTCGTAAGCAACGTAACCTTGTGGCCTTTTTTACTCAACTTGTCTGCAATATAAGTGAATCTGTTAAAACCTTTTTCCCCTGGAAGTATTGTAAAGGGAGCAACTAAAAGAATCTCTCTATTATTTGTTAACATCCTTCCACTCTCCATTCGACATCAGGTTAGCGTTCTTACTAAACTACTACTTGCATAGTTTTCTTAGAATGATTGGTGATAAATAAAAGTACTTCTTTAAGTGATCCTCTATCTAGATTGCTATAATTCTCAAGTAAATTGGTAATGTTTGTAACATCTAAATTCACTGATTTACCAACAAAAATTTTGGGATGTATCTGATAATCCTGCACTTCATTTTTGTTTAAAATTTCTTCAAATAACTTCTCACCTGGTCTTATTCCAGAGAAAGTTATTTCTATCTCATCTACAGAACAGCCGGATAAGCGAATTAAATTTTTGGCCAAGTCAACAATTTTTACTGGTTCTCCCATATCGAGGACAAAGATTTCCCCACCTTGTGCAAGAGATCCTGCTTGTAATACGAGTTTAGAGGCTTCAGGGATTGTCATAAAATATCTTGTCATTTCAGGGTGTGTTACCGTTACAGGGCCGCCTCTCGCGATTTGGTCCTTGAACAACGGAATGACACTCCCCCTGCTTCCTAACACATTACCAAATCGGACTGCTACAAATCTTGTATTACTTTTTCGATCAAGCTCCTGGACAATCATCTCTGCTATTCTCTTCGTAGCTCCCATCACACTTGTTGGATTTACGGCCTTATCAGTCGAGATCATGACAAAAGTCTCAACATCATTTTCTCCTGCTGCTTCAGCAACATTTTTTGTACCTATCACATTATTTTTTATGGCTTCTTCAGGATTTCGCTCCATTAATGGCACATGCTTGTGTGCTGCTGCATGAAATACCACCCTTGGTTTATATTCATTCATAATGGTGAACATTTTATCCCGGTCTGTGATATCAGCTATTTCAGTCAAAATTTGAATGGTATTTCGAAAATTGGACCTTAATTCCATTTCAATCGAATAGATACTATTCTCCCCATGGCCAAGTAGTATAAGTTTTGATGGTTTAAAATGAGAAATTTGTCGGCAAATTTCAGAGCCAATCGAACCACCTGCACCGGTAACAAGTACTACGCTATTTGTAATGTATTTCGCAATCGAGTCCGTATCTAATTCAACAGGATCCCTGCCCAAAAGGTCACCTGGTTCTACATTGCATATTTCATTAACTGAGACCTTACCTGTTACTAAGTCTTCAAACATCGGTATCATCTGTGTATTAATCTTTGTTTTTGTGCATTCCATATAAATATCGTGCAACTCCTTTTTATTAAGGGAAGGAATAGCAATAACGATATTTTCAATCATTAGATTTTTGACCGTGTCTTGAAGCTTATTTAAGCCGCCATGAACTGGCAGACCCAAAATTTCAAGATGTTGCTTTTGTATATCGTCATCAATAAATGCGACGGGACTAAGTTCACCGTTACTATGCTTTAATTGTCTTGCTACTAACATGCCAGCAGACCCAGCTCCGATAATAAGCGTTCGCTTCTTAGCTATATTGTTTCCTTCCAAATGTTTATCTTTATAAATACGCCAAGAAAAACGAGAACCGCCAATTAAAAACAAGTGCATCATCCATGTAGTTGTTAAAATTCGAAAAAATATTTGTTGCCCAATAATAAATTGAATAATCGCTGCTGTAATTACAGAAAAGGTGACGGCCTTTAAAATGAATACCATTTCATCGACACTCGCATACTCCCAAGCTCTTTTATACAGCTTATATTTATAAGCGAAAATATGATGGCTTAATAGCAAGGTTGTTGACACAAGAGTCAAAGGTAATGCGGGGACAACACATCCTGAAAACAAAAGAAAACTACATATATATACGGATGTGAACACTATTAAAGAATCAACTATTAATAAAGAAATCAATCGTTTCTGAAAACTCATGATTAGACATTCCTTTCTGATTCTTTTAAAAAAATTTTGTAAAGCTTCTAACTTTTTCAGATGAAATAGGAACATTGGTGCAAAAAGGAAGGCCCCTATAAATGCACAAGATCCATTGTTCTAAATAAAGAACATTCATACATTAGATGTTCTCCAATTATTAGGAAAAACAGCTATTTTTCAATAGATTCATTCCTACTACTCGGGAGCTAGGTGGAAATATATTTTTGTTTCCTTTTATGAGTGATAAAAGATTGAATGGTTTGTATAACCCTTGTTTGCTCTTCTTCCGACATGTTTGTACCTGAAGGTAAACAAATTCCTCTTTCAAATAAATAATCAGAGACGCTCAAATGGTTTGAATGAGGATAGTATTTAAATTCATTTAATAACGGTTGTAAATGCATTGGTTTCCAAATTGGTCTCGCTTCAATATTTTCTTTTTCTAGCGCCTGAATCAACTCAAGTGGAGAAAACAATGGTTGTTCTGAATCTATAAATAAAGTGGTCAACCAGCGATTATGACGTGTCCCTTGATATTCCGGCATAAAAACAAACTCTTTAATATGACTTAATTCGCGAACATATCTTTGAAAAATAGCTTGTTTTTGTTCCACTCTTTCTTCAATAGCAGTTAGTTGTGCAATTCCGATTCCCGCCAAAATATTACTCATCCTATAATTGTGGCCCAACTCACTATGCTGATAATATGGACTATTGTCTCGTGCTTGCGTTGCGAGAAACTTTCCCTTTACTAGTGCCTCCTGGGCATTTGAAACCAACATTCCCCCACCCGAGGTGGTAATAATTTTGTTTCCATTGAAGGAATACACACCAAATTTCCCTATCGTTCCACTTTTTCTCCCTTTGTAGATAGAACCAAGTGATTCAGCCGCATCTTCAATAATCGGCACCTGATAAAAATTACAAATTTCTACTATTTCATCCATTTTGGCAATCTGCCCATAGAGATGGACGACTATTACAGCTTTGGGGAGATTACCTTCTTTTTTCGCATCTTTGAATGCTTTTTTCAAAGCTTTAGGTGACATATTCCATGTATCAAACTCTGAATCTATAAATATAGGTTCCGCATGCTGGTAAAGAATCGGATTTGCACTTGCTACAAAGGTAAGTGTGGAGCAAAAAACTTTATCCCCTGCTTTCACATCAAGTAATCTTAATGCCAGATGGATTGCTGCTGTACCCGAACTGACGGCTAAAGCGCCATTCACTCCAACATATTGCGATATATTCTCTTCAAAAAGGTCAACATTAGGGCCTAATGGAGCAATCCAATTCGTTTTAAAGGACATATCAATATATTTCTGCTCATTGCCGGTCATATGTGGTGAAGAAAGATAAATTCGCTTATTATTACTTTCCATGAACTCACATCCATTTCTTAATGGCGTATTTCTACTAGACTAAATAAGTAAAGGTTATTGTTTAGTAAGAAGATTTTTCAAGGCTAGATCCGGATGTCTGTACAAAGGAAAATAATTTTCATTAACTGGCAGGTCTTTAATTAGCTCATGATAAATTTCCCCATTACGAATTCTTTTTCCAATGTAAAAGGGCAAATCCCCATATTTATTAAAACGCTTTTTAAAACGATATAATGTATCGGTATCTCCAGCATATCCTCCGCCTAAATGTAAGACTTTCTTTCCTTGAGACTTTGCCCATTCAACAACATAATGAATTAAAGAATTATTAGGAGAGTACTTTAAATATTCTTCATCCGAACCTAATAAATGATAATGGATGAAGTCACCATAGAGCATAAAAAAGCAAGACAGTGTGACTTTATCGTCCATCATGACTTCGATTAATTCCAAGTGATCCCGCAAAAGTTCAACACTATTATCAAAAAAGTCTTTCTGAAAATAGTAATATTCATATGCGTTTTTCTTATCCATTGTTTTATAATATAGATTCATAAAGTTTTCTAATTCGTTTGGAGATCGATGGACTATCGTAAAATATTCATTGGCTTTTGCCTTCCGTAGTCTATTTCTGTTTTTGTTATCATAATTTTCCCATATTTCTTCTAAATCCAAAGATAAATCAACGAAAATAGTATGTCGGTTTAATGTAGATTCAATATCTTTATAATCCAGGTGATTCCGAATAAATGGATGAAATCGAACAAACTCCGAAATAATATTGTTTTGAAAACAATAAGAACTTAATGAATCCTCAAATTCGCTATATAGTTGTTTTTTATGGGATTCCACCTTCGAATTTGTAATTGGGCCTCCATACCCATATGGAGTTGTAATATCATACAAATCCCCATATTTTCTTCTTACGTCCTCTGCATATGTTAAGTCATTAAGCCCTCTCAATAAAAACGGGTAATAGACAAAATCCTCACCATTTTCATATATAAAGAGTTGTGCCTTCCCCTCCCCATTTCTCTCATAAATTTCAAAATATTCAGGTGTAAAATACACATCCTTACTTTCTGTTTTTTCTAAAAATTCGTGCCAGTTCTCTTTTTCACTTAAATCAAATGTTCTATAAACCACTAAAGTCCCCCCAATAATTTTCCTTAAAAAGAGTTCAATTCGACGAAATTTCATCTTAATCAATCGAAATATAGATGAAACATGTTACCTGAAAATTTTTCATTTAAATCTAGTTAATTTCTACATTCATCCTGTTGCTTATACACGCCAATGTGAACGTAAAGTGTTTTGAAAATACTTCGCGTGTCAATAGAAGCAGTTTCCGTTTTGGGTCTAGCTGATAAAGACAGTGAAGTAAATCATGATCATTAAAGGACTTAGGGTTCGTTAATCGATAGAATTGATTATTAATTTTACCTATTTGATAAACTCCATTTCTAGTTGAACATGTAAACATAGAAAAATCATATTCCTTTTGCTCCGCTTCAGCATTAGGATAATTCTCTATATAACATTCGTAAGTAAAGTTAGAACGTGCTAAAGTAGGCTGCTCCCCAACATACCAGTAAGTAGATTCATTTCTAACAAAGCCGATTTTTTCATACCAACTCATAGCTTCACCGTTATGATCAAAAACATCTAGGGACATCTTAGACTTTCCGTATTCATCCAATAACTTAAATCCATGTTGTACTAAAAGTGACCTCCCAATGCCAAATCCTTGATATTCAGGGAAAACATAAATATTATTTAAAAAAAGAGTTTCCTCAAAAATACGCCATTCTGTATAACCAGCTAAATGGTCATCAATAAATGCCCCATAAAATTTCACTCTTCGATTTTTTTCAGGAATCGTAAGCAGGTTTTTTATATATGCTTCGTAGCCCTTTGAACTAAAGATTGTGAGTGAAAAAATGTCCTTATTCATTCCGGACTCAATCAGTTTGGGGATTAGATGAGCATCTTCTTTTTTTAGAGGTTCAATACATATTTTCATTGGTTATATTCCGCCTCATGTATACTAAGCTTTCATCCGTCGTTCCACATCCAGATCTAACATTTGTTGATCAGGTACATCAGCAATCCCCTCTCGTTTAAGGGTTTTACTTATTGTCTTGAAAATAATCCTTAAGTCTAAGAGGAAAGACAGGTTTTCCACGTACTTTACATCTAATGTCAATCTGCTGTTCCAGTCTAACTGGTTCCTGCCCTCCACTTGTGCATACCCCGTAATTCCTGGTCTTACAGTATGTCTTTTTCTTTCTTCTAGAGAATAGTGAGGTAAATATCGAACTAATAGTGGACGAGGTCCAACCAAACTCATGTCACCTTTCACCACATTTAGTAATTGTGGTAACTCATCCAGACTTAAGCGTCTTATCATAAGTCCAACTTTTGTTAATCGAATTGAATCCGGTAAATCGTTCCCGGCTTCATCCTTTTCATTGGTCATTGTTCTAAACTTATATAGAATAAAAATCTGCTCATGATACCCTACTCGTTTTTGTTTAAATAATATCGGCGAACCTAATTTCACTCTGACAACAATTGCAACCCCAAGCATGATAGGGCTGAAAAGGCACAGAAGGAGTACACCTGCAAGAATATCAAATAATCTTTTCATTATTCCCCCCGAGATTAATTCAATATAAAAGTGTTTCCCGTTCCCAAAAACGAACAAAATACAAAGAGTTACTTAACCAAGGATAAAAACATTACTGTAATGAATTCCCCTATTTAGCGATTACAACAGGTATTTCTATTAAACGCCTTCTTTTCGTTAACACCGCTCTTCTTAAATATTTAGACATTGGCTTTTCAATAAATATATAGACTAGACAGGATGAAATGACCGCTAATATAATCACGGTTACCATTGTAAAAAAGTAGCCTATTAAATTGATTATTCCTAACTTCATAAAAATTAAGATAAACATTTGCAGAAATGGTCCATGGGCAATGTAGATTGAATATGAAGCATCCCCTAAGAAAGAAAGCACTTTTGGGACTTTTCGCTCTTTTTTGTCTTTTTCAGAAATACCAAGCATCATGATCATGGAAAATAGACAAAAAAATACAGGGCCTTGTATGTCAATCAAACTGTATATATTATTTATCCAAACAGCCAAATATCCTAACATCCCTATCAATATCATCCAGGTTGAATATTTAAATGTATAGTTGAGGGTCAAATGTGCCACTAGACATCCAAATATGATTTCTAAACTGCTAAAGCTGATAAAAAACGAATGTTCTGAATAGGGAATGATTCTTAGCTCTATTAAAATGGTTACCACTATCCAGAATAAAATGATTGGTTTAAAGATTTTTGGTTTGAATATAAAGGCAGTAAACAAGATATAGAAAAACATCACATGACTTAGTGACCAAGTTGAAGCAAGAATAGGATTTGTCGGCAGGATAAGCATTGACTTAATAATAAGCTCCCAAGAGTATGCCCCGTCTATTGACGGAAAAATTAATGAAGCAGCTATTGCTAGCAGGGTAAACATCCAATATAACGGGTAAATTCTAATCACACGCTTCAAGAGAAATTCGCTTGTCTTTCCTGGAACACCAGCTTGCCTATGATATAGGTAATAAATCATAAACCCGGTTACAATAAAAAAGAAATCAACACCACCTGTCCTTTCCCATTCTCCCATATGAAACCAGTTGTACTTAAAATCGGTATAAAACAAAATATTCACATGACCTAAGAGAACAAATAAAATGGCTATTGCTCTTGAAATCTGAACGTATGAAAGCTTTCTTCTATCACTTTCCATGCTTTTCACTCTTTTCTTAAAAATCTTCCCTAATAACACCTATCTACAGTTTTTATGCCTTTGAATGTTTCTTTAAAGCATGGAGTGAATAATTAGCAAAGTACCATAATGCTGAGGGGATATTGATTTTTTCAACCTTCCTATATGTGTTCCACGTTTTCCGAGCAGATACTAGTTTGTTACTAGAGAGGGAATGTTCACACTTTCTATATATTGATAACACCTCATTCAATCCATGTGCATGGATTCCTCTCGATAGGATTGAAAGCCATAGTCCATAATCCTCGGAGCAATCCCGATGTAATGGCATCTGTACCCTCCCTACTTTCCTTTTATCCAGCATGACAGTTAGTGTACCGATCATTGTATTTTTTAATAGGCTTTTATATTCAATCCTAGCTGGTACTCGAAATACAACGTCCGTTCTTTCACCATCTTCAGTCATAATCCTATAATCAGTATAAGTAAAAGCAAGATTATTTTTTTCCATAAACAATAGCTGCCGCTCTAATTTTTGAGGAACCCAAAGATCATCACTATCTAGAAAAGCAAGATAGGTTCCCTTTGCTGTAGTAATGCCTATATTTCGAGCATAGGCAGGTCCGCCATTTTTTTGCAGTTCAATTAATTTGATTCTCGGATCGAGTTCCATTTCTCGTTTAACTATTCCTACCGTGTCATCAAAAGAACAATCATCCACGATAATCATTTCCCAGTTTTGAAAAGTTTGTGTTTTAACTGATTGTATAGTTTCAGTAATAAATTTCGAGGCGTTATAAGTTGGAGTAATTATAGAAACAGCCACTTCAGCTAAATAATCCATTCTTGACTCCCCCTTCTATTAAATGTTCAATGCCACAAATAACCCCTTACTAAAACGGGAATTTCAATGGTTAATTACTTTGTTTTGTTCCAACTTGTTTATTAACTTCTGCTCGCGAGTTTTACTTTTTTCCTTTACCCCTTGAGCTTGATCACGTTGAATAACAACTCTAAGCGTTTGAAATAAGATTTTCAAATCCAACGAGAATGAATAGCTGCGAACATACAATAAGTCAAAGCGTAGTTTATCTTCAACAGTAGTGGAATAGTTAGCAAGTACTTGTGCTAATCCTGTAATTCCTGGTTTAACTGTTAATCTAAAAGTATAGTCAGGGAGTTTTTCTTTAAATTGATTTATGAAATATTCTCTTTCTGGTCTTGGTCCAACTAAACTCATCTCACCTTTTATTACATTAAATAACTGCGGGAGTTCGTCGAGACGAGTAGCCCTAATGATCTTGCCAATTAATGTAATTCTTGTATCACCATTTATTGCCAATACTGGACCTGTTCTTTTTTCTGCATCTTGGATCATACTTCTAAATTTATAAATCCAATATGTCTTTCCATGTAAACCTATACGCTCCTGTTTATAAAGAGCTGGTCCCTTGGAAGTGAGTGGGATTAATAAAAATAAAATCAGGCAAAATGGGCTGGAAATAATTATTAGAATTAAAGAGACTATTACATCAAACATGCGTTTTATTATTTGATGCCACCGGCTAAATTTAGGAGGTTTTATGGAAAGTACTAGCATATCATCAATCTGCTGAGCCTCAGAAGATTGTACAAACAATTCCGATAATTGCGGAACCACAAATACCTCTTTTCCATATTTGATACAGATGCTTACAATGTCATCTTTTTTCTGTCCGCTAATAGTGGGACTTAGTAGAAAAATATCATATTTATTTACATATTCTTGTAGATATACCAAATTTGATAATGTTAAAAATCCGGATATTTCGAACCAGCCTTTCTCATGGTTTAGGAATTTGTCAGCTAAAGTCAGTCCCATTTTTTCGTCTTCACAGATAATGATTACTCTCTTATTTCCGGATAATTTCTTACCGACATACCATATACCTACTCGTACACCTATCAATAGAATAGTTTGAATTAGAAATGATTCAATAATAAAGCTTTTCCTAAAGGATAGGAGAGGCGTCCATATTGAAACAATTGAAATGAAACTAGAAAATACAATCATAGATAAAACAACTGAATAAATTAGATTGTGTATACTTTTACGACGCCAATCTTTATATAAATCAATAAGATAAAAACAGAGAAAGGCAGGAGCTGAAAGTACTATCAGCCACACTTCATCTAATATGGGTCCTTTAATTGGGATAGAAAATACATGATAGAACCAAATCGTAGCAGCATATCCTACATACACTAATGTGATGTCTAAAAGTGCAAGGAACATATTTACATAACGACCTCTATAGTTTTCATTCATTTCAATACTCCTTTATAGAAGGTTTATAGAAAATTATAGATAATATTTTTTATTAAGGTCGAATTTGTGCCCAATTGAGAACACGTAAATTAAGAAGCACTACGAAATAATACTTAGGGAGATTAGTTACATTTCCAGTACTCCTGTAAAGTATTGCTAACCATTTGATCTAGTGAAAATTCCTCTTCTACTTTTTTACGGGCATTTTCAATACATTGGTTCCAGACCTGTTCTTCAGATTCTATAAATAAAATTTTCTTACAGAAGTCATCTACTGAATGATTATATATTAGAAAACCAGTCTTATTTTCAATAATAGCTTCCTTAATCCCTCCCCGATCAATAGATATAATCGGAGTACCAACTGCCATAGCTTCTAAAATAACCATTGGAAATACTTCGCGATAGGACGTTAAAAGTAAGAGATTCATACTTTTAATAAATTCCTCAGGTTTATGAACGATCCCCACCATCTTTATCCTATGAGATAGATTTAGAGAACGGATGATGTTTTTTAGTTTTTGGTATTCTGGACCATCACCTGCAATATAAAACATGAGATTCGGAACGTCTCTAAGCTGGTGTGCAATATTAATAAATAACTCATGATTTTTTTCTTCTGATAATCTTGCTAATATACCAACATTAAAAGTTCCCCCTTTTTCTTTTCTATGGAAAACAAACTGTTGTAAATCAACACCATTGTAAACTGTTGTAATTTTGTTAGGCTTTATTCCGGCATTTACAAGATTAAATTTTTCAAAATCACTAACTGTGATAATCCTGTCAACATATTTATTTAATAAATGTGAGAACAAAAATCGATTTTTCTCCTCTAGAACCGTTACATTATGTTTAGTGTAAACAATTTTGAAATTTTTTTTAGTTAATTTTTTAATAAATATAAAATACAAGACCATCCTCAAACTATTCGCGTGAATTAGGTCTATTTCTTTAGTTATCAATATTTTTTTCAGCTTTTTTATATTCTGTAGATGCTTAGTTCTACTTATCTCGCTAAAGCTGTTTTTATGTTTGATTTTCTCATACAGCTCTCCAGAGCCGGCAGCATAGTGAAAATTTATGTTAGGGTCATGTAATTGATTCTCTAATTTACAAAAATACATTTCTGCTCCACCAAAAATTAGCTTATCTGTTATGACTAAAATGTTCATGCTTTCCATCACTTCCTTTGAAACTTAGTTCAACTATATTCTTTGTTTAAGTGAAGTTAAGACCGAAAGAATATTTATCATCTTCGCTTTATTTCGTAATTCCTGCTTTTCATTATGCAAATAGGTAGATAATATCGCTAAATACAAAAAGAACATATCGTTAATAATCACCGAAAGGAAACCCATTTGAAGTATTACCCCGATAAAGGTAAAGAATAGATATGGTTTATTTTTAAGTGTCCTACTTTGTATTAATTGTACAAACACTAAAATGATAAATAGGAAAAAGCAAGAAATACCTAATAAACCAGATTCTGATAATATCTCTAAAAATGTATTATGAACTTGTAGTGTATCTCCAAATTGAAATGAATTGTAAGCAGGAAAGTTAAATGCTCCAATCCCAACAATTTTATGTGAAGCAAAAAAATCCCAGGCTCTTCCCCATAATTCTAATCTCCCACTTCCACCATCCGAGGACAGGTCTTCTATTCTAGATGCTAAGATCCCATATATATCGAATTTCAAATGAACAATTGCAATGTACAGACTGACAGATAAAGCAGCTGTGATACCGACCAGCAATTTTATACGTTTTAATGGATTATCTTTCAAAATATATATAAAAAAGATAAAGGCCATTATTAAAAGTCCGCCTCTTGAAAAAGTCAATAAATTCGTAATCAAGCAAAGTGTTAATCCTAGTTTGTTTTTTAAAGTATTAGAATTGCATAAGTAATAGCAAAAAAACAAAGTATTATAAAAAACAAAAAAATTAGGATCCTGTATCAACCCGATTAATCTGGGGTAATCTCGATCTAACATAACACCGAATTCATATATTCTGTCGCCCTCAAAAACAAATCCCACACTTTTTAATCCTATAAAATAGAGGACCAGACTAGCTAAATTAAAGAGGATTCCTACATCTGAAATGGCCCTTTCAACCACCAAATCTTTTGAACTTGCAATAATGGACTTAATAATAAAATAACAAGATATATATAGGACTATTCCTATGAAAATTCTAATACTTGAGGCTGGATATAATGAAAAGGCTCCAGTAAAGCTATACATCAAATAAAATAACAACATCGCTACTTCAAACATATGAAGCCTATAGAAGGAGAAGGAGCCGATATGAATGAATAAATACAAAATAGAAAAGATCAAATAAGGTTTTATTGCAAACCCAACATAAATGTAGTAATTTGCAAGAGTTACCAGTAAAAAGAGAAAGAAGATCGTGAAGTTGTATTTATTAGATTTTGGAACAATATTATTGCCCATCTTAAACCCCCTGGGATTTCTTGGCCTTCCATTTATATCTAATTATCCTTATTTTTAGATAATCATAAATTATATTCTTAAATTCTTTATCTATAAAAAGTACTAATACTAGTAGAAGGAAGTTAAATACAACAGCTAAAAGTGGATGGGAATTAAGAAAAAATTCAATACTACCTAAACCAATGATAAAAAAGGATAAATATGGACATATTGCTTTTTTTGCAATAACCCAACGATTTGGAATGCAAATCCAAAATCCTACTAGGGCAATTCCTTCAATCATAACACCTGTAAAAGCTGCTCCAGTTACACCAAACGACTTACTTAAATACAAATATAGAATGCCACCCGAAATTACTGCAATGGATTGAATAGTAGTTCGAAGTGATTGTAATCCTCTTGTTGTTAAACCGTCTGCTAATGCAATATTAATTGCCTGTAAAGTTAGCATTAAAGATAAAATTTTCAGTGGAAAAGATGCAGAAATCCACTTATCACCAAACAGCAAATGTATTACAACATTGGACATATAGAAAAAAGGAATTGTCATCGCCATTCCTACCAATGCCATGATTTTGATAAGAGATATGTTGTATCTTAAATGATCGTCTAATAGATTATTATTAAAAGACCTAAATAGTACAGGGTAATAAGCTCCAGCAATAATAAATGGGATTTGCTGTAATGCTTGAGGAATTCGATAAGCTACTGCAAATAATCCAACTTCTTCTAGGGTTACAGTCTTTTCCAACACAAGGGGACCTAAATGAGGAAGCATCACAAAAAGCAATCCACCTAAAGTGAATGATCCTAAATTTTGTAAAAGTCCTTTATGAAATTTACTTTTCAATCGAATTTTAACGTTTCGACTTACTAGATAGACCCCAAACACACCTCCGGCAAAATAAGATAGTCCATATAAAGTGGTAATAATCAATGGACTTAGGCTAAAGTAAATCCCAACAGATAGGGTGAGAACTAAACATACAGAAGAAAGAATCCGAATCATTCCATAATATTGCATTTTCTCAATCATTTGAAAAAATGTTGTACCGATACTTTGTAGCGCAATTCCTAAAACCATCGGAATAACTAAGTAATAAGCGGTTTGTATTAACTCTTTATTTCCAGAGTTTGAAATATGAATAACGATAAATCCAAAGATAAATGTAGCAAAAAGTAAAACCATTCTCATTTTCACATAAGAGGAGATTAGGATGGATATATCCACCTTCTTCTTAGAACCCTCCCTTAAGACAATGGTACTTAGTCCAGCATCTGTAAAATATCCCATAATCATTGCAAATGCTAACACTACACTAAACATTCCATAATCGTACGACTTTAAATAATAGGCTAAAACGATTAATGCCGTAGCATTTAAGACACTAGATAATGCTGTACTATAAAATAGATGTAAGATATTCTTAGCGATTGAATTTTTCTTTGATTCCCTCATCGAAATAGCCACCTTATTATGAAGCCTGATCACCAAGATTAACTGCCTACTATTATCCTGTTTGATAAATGACCCCTACGATTCTATTGTTTTTTCTATCTAAGTAATCTTTTGTTTGAAGTACATCTTCTTTCTTCGTTTTATTTTCTTTCACCACTAAAATAACACCATCACATTGATTTGCTAGAATATGAGAATCTGATGCTGTTAAAAAAGGAGGTGCCTCAAGAATTACCACATCAAATTCCGCCTGACATCTTGCTACGAACTCTTTAATTTTACTTGTTATCCATATTTCCGTTGGATTTAAAGGAATCTGACCAGTAGGCAAAACGAATAGCCCTGGAACAAAGGTCTCTTTAATATGAAGGGCGAGGTTTTCTTCATCTAAAATCACATTTGTTAATCCATTCTCATTTTTTATCTGAAACAAATTGTTTAAAGAAGGTTTCCGTATATTGGCATCTACTAGTAGTACCTTTTTCCTTTGCTCAACAAAAGCAATTGCTAATTTAGAAGAGATGATCGATTTTTCCTCCTCATTACGGGGGGACGTTATCATTAATAATACCGATTCACTAACAGATAATTGATCTATATTCGTACGAATCATTCGGATTTGTTCTGTACTGATTAATTCTTCATTAAGCTGAAGCCTTTGCATTAATTTTTTGGTTTCATCCCTTTTCCTATACACTGATCTGTCCCTCCTTAATTTCATTTAAGATGGCTTCCTGACGCTTATTCCTTTTGCTTCTATTCATAGATTTTCTTTTTTTAGTTTTTATATTAATCTCGCCTAAAACTGGTAAACCCACAATCGCTTCAATCTCTTTAACATCTTTAATCGAATCGTCCCAATACTCTCGAAACATTGCAAGGCCTACTCCTAGAAAAATTCCTACCACTACACCAATTGCGACGTTTAGAGACAAACTCCCAACAATCTTAATCGAAGGATCCCCATCTGTATTACTTAATAGCTTTATATCTCTAACATTAAACATCTCATACATTTTATTAACAGTTGTTTTAGCAATAGTATGGGCAAGCTTCTTGGTATTTTCCAAATCATGATCTCTTACCACCACATTGACAATTTGTGAATTTCTGTTGTTTTGTACAACAATCTTTTCCTCTAATTCGTCATCATTGATATTAAGCTCTTTTTGAACAGAATTTAGTACGATTGGACTTTTTATGAAATCAATAGTCGATGCAAGCAGCATACTAAGTTCTTGGGTATCACTATAATTACCCTCATCCTTTGTAAGCTTGCCAATTAGAATATTTTCAGTAGCTTCATAAGTTGGCTTTAATAAAAAAAGGGATAAACCAACAGTCAAAAGAGATACACATAATACCGTAAGAATAATGGTTACTATTCTCTTTCTAATAATACGAAGAAACTTTTTTAGATCTATTCTTTCGTCCATGATGACCTCCAAAGTCTTAATTTTTCAGTTTATGCTATTTGAACTTAGTTCTTTTGTTAAGTAATTTCTTTATATCAAACACTCAGAAAATAGTAGTCATTGTATTTTATTTAGAATTCATTGCGTCTTCTTCCGGTGAAGAATAATAATTATGTACGCCTTGATCTTTAATAAAGTTTGACCCTATATTCGAATATAATCTATTTCTTGTAGACTCTTTTGAAAATTCTATTATTGGTTTATTGCCCTTTAATATATGAACGTCCCATATTAAACCATCAAATTTATTATCAGAGCCGCTTACTGTTATTACCTTCTTAGTATATTTAGATACTTGAATTTGAAGACCACTGAAATCATTACCAGAACTTTCATTTGGAACACTCATCGAGCTATTAATATCAATACAGCTTATACAATCATCCAATGTTAAATTTATAAATCGATTGCCATTAATAAAGCTATATTTATGACTTTCCTTTGGCTTATCAGCTTCCAATTTGACACCGGTATGAAATCCTGCAATTCTCAAATCAGTAAAATTTACAAAACTAATGAAATGACCTGGGCCGCCAGCATAAAGATGAAGACCTGTACCCTTATGTGAACCGCTAGTGTTTAAGATTGTAACATTTTTAATTCGGGTTCTATCCCATGACCAAATTTTTTGAATGCCGTCTAAATAAATTACATCTGATTCAAAGTCAGGATCCATAATTTCAATAATTCCATTTGAGATCGATGCATTTTTTTTCACTTCAATTGCTCGGAAACTCCCTTCTATTCTTAGCCTTGTATTTTGACCAAATTCTAATTCAACCCCCTCTTTTATAACTATTCCTTTCTTTAGGATATAAGACTTATTTCCACTAAACTTTACCTTTCCAATTTTCGAATCATAGCTATGATTTATTGCTTCCTGTATGGATTGGAAATCGTCTTTCGAATCTTCACCATTAGCACCAAATTCATCCACATTCACATATGAGTAGTCTTTATTATTCATGGTTATGTTTTCTACTGCCTTAAACAAAAAAAGAAGGGCTCCAATAAAAAAAATGGCTGAAAAATATATTATTTTACTTCTTCTACTCATAATTTTCTCCTAACAACATCGTATTTGGCGTTTTATAGTGATAATTGAAGTATATTTGCCAATCCTAGTAAAATTACTCAAATCTATTTCAAAAAGTTTCAATTATCCACTTTTGCTATTAAAAACTTCAGCCTAATACTTTTGTAAGTTATTTATTAAGAACAAAAATAGACATAAACTGATTTATTTATAAAATAAATTGACACTCCCCCCAATTTGTAGTAAATTTTATAAATAATCTAAATATTAATTTTCTTATCAAGAGAGGTTGAGGGAATGGCCCTGCGACACCTCAGCAACCATCAGTGGCATGTCCATTGAAAAGGTGCTAAGTCCTGCAAATTATCAGTTAATTTGCAAGATAAGAAGAATGACTTTTTGGTCGTACTTACAAAAGCCTTCTTCTTATAGAAAAAGGCTTTTTTTATTTATTAATTTACTAAACAAGGAGTGGTCGACATGTACAAAATTGATACGAAACTTGCCCAAATTGGAAACCGCAGCGAGACAACAACAGGAACCGTTAATCCGCCTATTTACTTTTCAACAGCTTATCGACATGGAGGAATTGGACAATCAACGGGATTTGACTATACCCGAACAGGAAATCCCACACGTCAGATCCTTGAACAAACCATCGCTGATTTGGAGTGTGGCGACAGAGGATTTGCGTGCAGTTCAGGGATGGCAGCCATTTTTACAATCCTTTCATTATTTCAATCTGGTGATGAATGGTTAGTAAGTGAGGATCTTTATGGAGGTACGTATCGCTTATTAGAGCAAGGCTATAAAAAATGGGGCCTAAAGTGTCAATATGTCAACACGTGTTGTCCGGATGAGATTGAAAGTAAGATTACTCCTCAAACCAAAGCAATCTTTCTTGAGACTCCCACCAATCCCCTCATGCAGCAATCAGATATTGCCGCGGTTTCAGAAATTGCGAAGCGTCACGGAATATTGCTGATTGTTGATAATACCTTCTATACTCCACTTTTGCAGCAGCCAATTGTACTTGGAGCGGATATCGTCATCCACAGTGCTACGAAATATTTAGGAGGCCATAATGACGTTCTGGCTGGACTCATTGTTGCTAAAGGCGAAAAATTATGTGAATCCCTCGCTCTTTATCACAATGGGGCAGGCGCTGTACTAAGTCCATTCGATTCGTGGCTATTAATGCGCGGAATGAAAACATTGTCACTACGGATGGAACGCCATGAAAAAAATGCAAAGGCGATTGTCGAATTCCTTGCTCAGCATGATGCCGTAACAGATGTCCTATACCCGGGACGTGGCGGGATGGTTTCTTTTAGAATAAAAGAAGAAGCTTGGGTAAATCCATTTTTACAGAATTTAAATTTAATCAGTTTTGCGGAAAGCTTAGGTGGAACGGAAAGCTTCATTACTTACCCAGCAACTCAAACACATATGGATATCCCAGAAGAGATTCGCATTCAAGCCGGCGTTTGCAATCGTTTATTACGCTTCTCTGTTGGAATTGAAGATTCACAAGATATTATTGAAGATTTACAAAACGCGTTCGCTAAAGTTCAGGAAGGAGTGATTGCATAATGTCACACGCTGAATATACCTTTGAAACCAGACTCCTTCATAATAAGCATAAAATAGATCCCACAACAGGAGCTGTTAGTGTACCGATCCAGCATGCATCAACCTTCCACCAATCGGACTTCGATCAGTTTGGCAAGTATGATTATGGCCGTAGTTTAAATCCTACCAGGGAAGCACTTGAAGATGTCATTGCTGAGCTTGAGGGCGGTATTAAGGGATTTGCCTTCTCATCCGGTATGGCTGCCATCTCGACGGCCTTCCTTCTGCTTTCCTCTGGAGACCATATTGTTATAACTGAAGATGTCTATGGCGGCACATTTCGGATGGTCACTCAGGTTCTTACTAGGCTTGGAATTGAGCATACTTTTGTTGATATGACGAATTTAGATGAAGTAAAACAAGCTATTCAATCGAATACAAAAGCGTTTTATGTAGAAACTCCATCGAATCCTTTGATGAAAGTAACGGACATTCAGGCGATAAGCAATCTTGCTAAGGAGACGGGTGCGTTAACATTTGTTGATAACACGTTCCTCACCCCTTCTCACCAAAAGCCGTTGGAGTTAGGAGCAGATGTTGTCTTGCATAGTGCGACGAAATTTTTATCAGGTCACAGTGATGTGGTTGCTGGACTTGCAGTCGTTAATGACGAAGACCTGGCGAAAAGATTAGGATTTTTGCAAAATGGCTTTGGGGCCATTTTGGGTGTTCAAGATGCTTGGCTCGTCTTAAGAGGAATCAAGACACTACATGTTCGATTGGAACAATCTCAAAATTCGGCTATTAAACTAGCAGATTTTTTAGAGGCACATCCGCTTGTTGAAAAGGTCCATTATCCGGGGCTTGAAAGTCACCCGCAATTCCATATTCAGAAGAATCAAGCAGCAGGTCCTGGAGCTGTTTTATCCTTTGAATTGGCGAACGAAGATGCGCTTCGAACTTTTCTAGCAAACGTGGAAATACCTGTTTTTGCGGTCAGCCTTGGAGCGGTAGAATCGATTCTTTCCTATCCGGCAAAAATGTCCCATGCAGCTATGCCTCAAGAAGAGAGAGAAAAGCGCGGGATTACCAATAGCCTTGTTCGCTTATCAGTTGGGCTTGAAAATCCCGACGATCTGATTAAGGATTTTTCGCAGGCACTAGAATATGTTCGTAAGAATCATTTGGTATTACAACAAGGAGAATCATCATGAGCTTTTTAGAAAAATTAAAAAATCAAATCTTAATCGCTGATGGGGCCATGGGTACTCTCTTGTATTCCTACGGTAAGGATAGCTGTTTGGAGGAATTGAATCTTTCCCAGCCAAACCACATCCAATCCATCCATCAAGCCTATATTAATGCCGGGGCTGATGTTATTCAAACCAATACCTATGCGGCGAACTACCTAAAGCTGCAGAGGTATGGTTTAGAGGATTATGTAAAGGAAATTAACAGTGCTGCCGTCCAATTAGCTAAACAAGCTGCTGCTGAAACCAATACGTACGTGCTTGGAACGATTGGCGGCAATCGAGGAATTAAACCCGATTCCCTTTCTATCGAAGAATTAAAACGCAGTTTTCGTGAACAATTGTATTGTCTCCTTCTGGAAGGAGTAGATGGGCTATTACTCGAAACTTTCTATGATTTAGAAGAGCTTGAGACCATTCTAACTATTGCTAGAAAGGAAACAAAACTGCCAATTATCGCACAGGTCTCCCATCAGGAGCCTGGATTTTTACAGGATCGTACACCTGTCAATGACGTCTTAAAACGACTTGAAGCTCTTGGGGCTGATGTTGTTGGACTTAATTGTCGTCTGGGGCCTCATCATATGTTATTGGCCTTGGAACAAATCGAATTACCTAAACATGCTTTTTTATCTGCTTACCCAAACGCCAGTCTCCCTGCCTATACAGATGGTAAATTTCATTACGAGGGGGATGCCGAATATTTTCGAAATTCTGCAAGAGCTTTCCGCAGCCAAGGGGTCCGGTTAATCGGGGGCTGCTGCGGTACAACACCAGAACACATTAAAGCCTTTGCTGCTGAATTAAAGAATAGTATCCCGATTTCTGAAAAAATAGTAAAATTAAGACCAAAGAGCATCATCGTTGATCGACTTTCTCCAGAAAGGGAGTTCACTCCCCTGCAAGAAATCGTAAAAGAAAGACCATCGGTGATCGTAGAATTAGACCCTCCTAGAAAACTAGATACAACTAAGTTCTTCGAGGGAGCCAAAGCACTGAAGGAAGCAGGAATTGATTCGATTACTTTAGCGGATAATTCTCTTGCAACAGTCCGTATCTCTAATGAATCTTTGGGATATTTGGTGAAAGAGAAATTAGGAATGCGCCCGCTGATTCATATTGCCTGCCGTGACCGCAATATTATCGGCTTACAGTCCCATCTAATGGGCCTTCATACGCTTGGGATGAGTGATGTATTAGCAATCACTGGTGACCCTGCAAGAGTAGGAGATTTCCCTGGAGCTTCTTCTGTTTACGATGTATCTTCTTTTGAGTTAATCCAAATGATTAAACAATTAAATGAAGGTTTATCTTTTTCCGGAAAGGATTTGGGACAAAAAACTGCTTTTAGCATTGCCGCAGCCTTTAACCCAAATGTTCGTTCCGTTGAAAAAGCGGTAAAGCGATTAGAGAAAAAGATACAATACGGAGCAGATTACTCTATCTCCCAGCCTGTTTTTTCGGAGGAAAAATTAATCGAAGTCTATGAAAATACTAAACATCTCGATGCACCTATTTATATTGGCCTTATGCCGCTGACAAGCAGTAAAAATGCCGAGTTCCTTCATAACGAAGTGCCGGGGATCAAAATTGCTGATTCAATCCGAAACCGAATGGCAAGCTTGAACGACAATCCCCTTCAAGCAGTGCGAGAAGGAATTGAAATCACCAAATCATTAATAGATACCGCACTGGATTTATTTAATGGTATTTATCTGATTACACCATTTTTACGCTATGAATTAACCGCTGAATTGGCTTTATATGCTCGTCAGCGTGGTAGTGAATTGAGGGGGAGCAACTATGCCGAAAACACCATTTACTGAACAACTCAAAAAACGAATCCTCGTCATGGACGGGGCGATGGGAACCATGATCCAGCAAGCAAATCTGACAGATGAAGATTTCGGCGGTGAGAAGTATGAAGGTTGTAATGAGCACTTGAATTTAACCGCGCCATCGGTCATTGCAAATATTCACCGGGAATACTTAGAAGCTGGGGCAGATATCATCGAAACCAATACGTTTGGAGCCACCAACCTTGTGCTTGATGAATATGAGCTAGGGTACAAAGCCTATGAAATAAATAAAATAGCTGCTTTTCTAGCTGTGAAAGAGGCATACAAATTTACCACCGATGAGTGGCCGCGTTATGTGGCAGGCTCGATGGGACCGACGACGAAAACGCTTAGCGTGACCGGTGGAACAACCTTTGATGAACTTTCTGCCGCGTACGAAGAACAAGCAATCGGCTTGATTGACGGCGGTGTCGATTTGCTCCTGCTTGAAACGAGTCAAGACATGCTGAATGTAAAAGCGGGATATGTGGGAATTGAAAAAGCGTTCGAAAAAACTGGCAAAACACTTCCGCTGTTTATTTCGGGGACAATTGAGCCAATGGGCACAACACTTGCAGGACAATCCATTGAATCTTTTTATATTTCTGTCGAGCATATGAATCCCGTTGCTGTTGGCCTAAACTGTGCAACAGGCCCTGAATTCATGCAGGACCATGTTCGTTCCCTTGCCGATTTAGCTTCGACAGCCGTCAGCTGTTATCCCAATGCCGGTTTGCCTGATGAAGAAGGCCACTATCATGAAACACCAGAAACACTTGCGAAAAAGCTGTCTGATTTTGCCGCACATGGCTGGCTTAATATTGTTGGCGGCTGCTGTGGTACGACGCCAGAACACATTAAGGCCATAGCTGAAGCGATGAAACAATTTCAACCAAGGGAAGTCAAATCATCCACTGCCCATATGGTTTCCGGTATTGAACCATTTATCTATGACGATCCAACGTTAAGACCGATTATGGTCGGCGAACGGACAAATGTTATTGGTTCCCGCAAATTCAAACGATTAATCACCGAGGGGAAATTTGAGGAAGCTTCAGAGATCGCCCGTGCCCAGGTCAAAGGCGGTGCGCATGTAATTGACCTTTGTCTTGCCGATCCAGATCGTGAAGAGATGGTTGACATGGAAAACTTCATTAAAGAAGTGGTCAAGAAAGTAAAGGCTCCCCTAGTGATCGATTCCACAGATGAGAAAGTCATCGAGCGGGCCCTTAAATATTCACAGGGAAAAGCCATTATCAATTCGATTAATCTAGAAGATGGCGAGGAACGCCTTGAAGCGGTTGTCCCATTAATTCATCGTTACGGTGCTGCTGTCGTCGTTGGTACGATTGATGAGAAAGGCATGGGGGTAACAGCAGAACAAAAACTAAAGATCGCCAAACGCTCTTATGATTTGTTAGTCAAGAAATATCATCTTAAACCACAAGATCTTATCTTTGATCCGCTTGTTTTTCCAGTTGGTACGGGTGATGCACAATATATCGGTTCCGCTAAGGCGACAGTCGAAGGAATCAGATTAATCAAAGAGCAGTTTCCAGAAGTACAAACGATTCTTGGGATTAGTAATGTATCTTTCGGACTGCCGCCAGTTGGTAGAGAGGTTTTAAATTCTGTCTTTCTCTATCACTGTACCCAGGCCGGCCTTGATTATGCGATTGTTAATACGGAAAAACTGGAGCGGTTTGCTTCCATTTCTAAGGAAGAAGTTCAGTTAGCCGAGTCCCTCTTATTTGATACGACAGATGAGACGTTAGCAACCTTTACTGAATTCTATCGCGGCAAGAAAAAAGAATCGAAAGTTACTGTTCCAAATATGAGTCTAGATGAGCGGCTGGCCTATTATGTAGTTGAGGGAACAAAAGAAGGATTACTTCCAGATTTAGATTTAGCCCTTGAAACCTATTCAGCCCCATTGGATATTATTAATGGACCATTAATGGAAGGCATGAAGGAAGTTGGCCGTCTCTTTAACGACAACCAACTCATCGTTGCCGAGGTTCTTCAGAGTGCTGAAGTAATGAAAGCTGCCGTATCGCATTTAGAACCACACATGGAAAAAGGCGATGTTTCTGCTTCAAAGGGAAAAATCATTTTAGCCACTGTAAAAGGCGATGTTCATGATATTGGAAAGAACCTCGTCGATATCATTCTCAGCAATAATGGCTATGAAGTGATCGACCTTGGGATTAAGGTCAATCCAACTGATCTAGTTCAGGCGATTCAGCGTGAAAAACCAGATATGGTCGGTTTATCAGGCTTACTGGTGAAATCTGCACAGCAAATGGTTTTAACGGCTCAGGACATGAAGGAATCAGGTATTGCCGTACCGATCCTCGTTGGAGGGGCGGCCCTTTCTCGGAAGTTCACCGATACGAAAATTGCCAAAGAATATGATGGACTTGTCCTTTATGCTAAAGACGCAATGACCGGTCTTTCAATTGCGAATCAATTGAATTCGGAAGAGGAAGTTCAGAAATTAATGCTAGAGAAAAATGAAAAATTAGCCTCTTTAGCTGTTCCTAGAGAGTTTGAGCGCCGCTCGACTGTTTCCGTTGCTGTAAAACCGAAGCCGGCGGTATCGACCCAGGCCCCCGTCTTTACGCCAATGGATACCAAGAGGCATATCCTTAAATCATACTCCCTTTCTCATATCGAGCCATATATCAATATGCAAATGTTGATTGGCCACCATCTTGGTGTTAAAGGGAAAATCGCGAAGTTATTAGCCGAAAAGGATGAAAAAGCGGTTAAAGTGAAGGAAGTAGTTGACCAATTGCTGACAGATTCGCGTGTGAACGGTTGGATTTCGCCTGCGGCTCTTTATCAATTTTTCCCAGCAAATGCGGATGGGAATAAAGTGATTATATTTAATCCGGAAAATCCAGACGAGGTTATTGAAACATTTGACTTCCCACGGCAGGAATCGGCACCACATCTTTGTTTAGCTGATTTTCTTAAGTCAGTAGACAGTGGTGAGAAAGATTATGTCGGCTTCTTTACAGTTACAGCTGGTAGAGGAATTCGTGAAAAAGCGGAGCAATTTAAGCAGGATGGACGCTTTTTAGAATGCCATGCCCTCCAAGCACTGGCTTTGGAGACGGCGGAAGGTTTTGCTGAGTTAATACACCGGCAAATGCGTGACCGTTGGGGCTTCCCAGATCCGCTTGATTTCAGCATGCAGGATCGATTTACAGCCAAATATCAAGGTCAGCGTTTTTCGTTTGGCTACCCTGCTTGTCCTGAATTAGAGGATCAAAAGAAACTGTTTAAGTTGATTCAACCGGAAGAGATTGGCATTCAGTTAACAGAGGGCTGTATGATGGAACCAGAAGCTTCTGTTTCAGCCATCGTGTTTGCTCATCCGGAAGCTAGGTATTTTAATGTGTCTAGATAAAGATTTTTAGGAGATTCCGCGGATGATTGTTTCCATCCGCGGAATTTTTTTGTATTGAGGTCCATTTTTGGTTATTCCGCCGAATGTTGGAAGGATTCCGCCAAATTTGGATGGGATTCCGCCTAACTGTGCAGGAATTCCGCCTAACTTCACTGGAATTCCGCCTAACTTCACTGGGATTCCGCCTAACTTCACTGGAATTCCGCCTAACTTCACTGGGATTCCGCTAAACTTCACTGGGATTCCGCCTAACTTCACTGGGATTCCGCCTAACTTCACTGGGATTCCGCCTAACTTCACTGGGATTCCGCCTAACTTCACTGGGATTCCGCCTAACTGCACTGGAATTCCGCCAACACTGTAATTAATTCCGCGAACTGGCTTCCCACCCTTTGACTCAGAGATCCCTCCTTGACATTTTCCAAAAAACGCACTATAGTTACCTAGGTAACTAATTTTAAATAAGTTTGAGGTGTGCTACATAAATGAATAGCCATGAATTATTCCATACGCTTCATCAACTCTCTCGTCATCTGACCAATACACTCAATGAGGCATTAAAACCTCTAGGATTATACGGAGCACAATGGTCCGTCATTTTTGTTTTAAAAACGAAAGGCTCCTTAACACAAAAAGAACTTTGTGATTATTTATTTGTTGAAGCTCCTCCAATGACACGCACCATTCAACGCCTTGTAAAACAAGGATACGTACGTCAGGTCCCAGGAAAAGACAAACGCGAAAAACTTATTCAATTAACAGATTTGGCATTAACCATGTTCCCTGAGTGGGAAAGAACGGTCCTTGAAACAAATCAGTCATTATTGAAGCATCTTCCCGAACAAACACAGGAAGAGCTTTTTCATTTCCAAAAAGGATGGTTAGCACAACTTTTATAAAAGGAGCGGATCATATGAACAAACCTAAATTATGGACGAAAAGTTTTATCAGCATTTCTTTAAGTAACTTCTTTCTGTTTTTAACCTTTTATGTTTTACTTGTCACACTTCCAATTTATGCAATCCAGGAGTATCACAGCAATGCTTCCGAGGCGGGTTTGATGACAACTGTGTTTTTAATTTCGGCGATTATCTCCCGCCCGCTTGCTGGTCAATGGCTTGAAAAAGCAGGTCATAAAAAGGTGCTGCTTACTGCACTGATAATATTCTCAGGCGCTTCCCTGTTATATTTTTTCCCAAAAACAATCATTGGTTTTTTGGCCATTCGTTTGTTACATGGAGTAGGTTTTGGGATGGCGACAACCGCTGCAGGGGCAATCGTGGCGGACCTTATTCCGATTTCGCGCCGTGGTGAAGGTATGGGTTATTTTATAATGTCGACGAATATGGCGATGGTACTAGGACCCTTTATCGGCTTAACTGCCATCCAGCAGTGGGGCCCGGAAACATTGTTTATCATCAGTGTTATCGTTGCCATCGGAGCCCTGCTCACAGGTTTAAGCGTAAAGGTGAAAGAAGCAGAGCATGCCAGCCATCCTGTTGTACATTCTGCCTTTTCATTTCGAAATTTTTTCGAAGCATCAGCCATTCCAATCGCAATTGTCGGCTGTTTTCTTGCTATCGTTTATGCAGCGCTTCTTTCATTCGTATCAGTATTTGCAACGGAAATACACCTTGGAGATGTTTCCTCCCTTTTCTTTGTGGTCTATGCGATTGTTTTATTAATTTCAAGACCTTTTACTGGAAAATGGTTAGACCTGTATGGTCCCAATGTGATTGTCTTTCCGTCCATCGTATTGTTTGCGATTGGGATGTTTCTCTTAAGCCAAAGCGGCAGTGCGGTCAGCTTTCTCCTGTCAGCAGGAATGATTGGTTTAGGGTGGGGAACACTTTTCCCAACCTTCCAAACGATCGCTATTCAAGAAGCTGCCCCTCGAAAAAGAGGATTAGCTACAGCTACTTTCCTATCAATCTATGATATTGGGATTGCATTGGGCTCGTTTGTGGTGGGCTTAGCGGCAGCAAAAATGAATTATAGCTCTCTCTACTTCTTATGTTCCTTTTATGTTCTTATTGGGATTGTGCTTTATTATTTCCTTCATACCCGGAAACAAGCATCGAGGAAAGAACATAACAAAACGGAGTTAAATAACGTTAACTCTTAATAATTGTTATATTCCCTTCAAAAATGGATAAATTTTGCGCCCATTTTTGAAGGCGATTATGTGCGATTCTATATTTATTGTTATATAATGGAACTCTACTTATGTTTAGAGGAGTGATTGTTGTGGCAAAATCTGAAGCCAAAAAATTACGTGAAAAGCTGAACCGTGAAGGTCGAATGAATCCAGCTGAAAAGCGAAGCCCGTTTGTTTTTACCGATATGAGAACAAGGACAACAAAAACGAAAAAGGACCATTTATATCAATTCAAACACAAGAACCATCACTCCGAAGCAGGAAATGATGGTTCTTTTTTATTTTGCAGCCAACGCTAATCGTTTGATTAATGCTTGTCTCTCAAGATATAGCCTTTGTGCTTCATTAAGTGCTATCTGTGAAAACTTGATCATGGTGTCAGGCACCGCTTGAGCTAATTTGGGGATATCCACCGAAATCACGGTGCCAATTCTCGAATAACCTCCGGTTGTTTGATGGTCTGCCATTAAGATGATTGGCTGACCGCTTGCAGGTACTTGGATGCCTCCAAGTGGAATGGGATCGGAAATGACGTCAGGACCTTTGCAATGCTCGAGCTTCTGCCCGTTTAACTGATAACCCATTCGATTGGATTGAGGAGAGATGCAATACCCCTCTGATAAAAATTGTCTAAGACTCTGTTCTGTAAACAGATGGTCGTGCGGTCCGAGCATTACCCGAATATCAAGCTGCTTTTTATAAACTGGAATCAAATCAGGATGGATGGATTTAAAAGGCTTACGAATTAGTGGAAAGCCTGATAACGTATCCTCTTTTTTTAAGGCACGCCCCTTAAATCCGCCTATATTTCCATTTATAAAAGTAGATTTACTATCTAAAACGGTTGGGACATCGATTCCGCCCGCAATAGCAATATAGGTTCGAGCACCTCTTTTGCACTGACCAACTGAAACCACCTGCCCCTTTGTTAAAACAAAGCTTTTCCACATCTGTACGGTCTGTCCATCCACTTTTGGTGAAAAATCACCACCGCAAATGGATATCTCCAAATCACATAATGCCTCTAATATAGGGCCAATAAACGAGGCTTCAAGCACAGCTTCACCAAGACTATTTCCCACTAATAAATTGGCTACTTGCATAGCATAAGGATCCATTGCACCTGCAGGACTGACTCCAAATTGCTGATATCCATATCTCCCTATATCTTGCACAGTTGTTTGCAATCCAGGCTTGATGACTCTAAAGATCGGCGTGGTCATTGCTTACCCCCAACTTTTTCTCATCGAAATATTTTCTTCAATGAGGGCCTGCTTTAATTCTATTACGAACTCCAATGCCTTGGGACTATCTCCATGAATACAAATTGTATCAGCTTTAATCAGTACATCCGTTCCATCAACAGCCGCTACTTTCCCTTCTTTTATCATTCGGATCACTCTGTTAATCGCAACTTGTGTGTCATGAATTAGCGCATTCTCATGCATCCGGGATGTCAAGGCTCCATCAGGCTGATAGGTTCGATCCGCAAAAACTTCATGTGCAATAACTAGTCCTTTTTCTTCCCCTGCCTTCACCAATTCGCTTCCTGCTAGACCAAATAAAACTAATCCTGGATCGAGATCATACACTGCTTCGGCAATAGCCTTTGCCATCTCTGGAATCTTAGCTGCCATATTATACAAGGCACCGTGAGGCTTCACATGTGAAAGAGCAGTTCCATTAACCTTACAGACCGCTGCTAACGAACCAATTTGATAAATCACAAGATTGTAAACTTCACGTGGGGAGAGAATCATTTCCCGTCTTCCGAAGCCAGCAAGGTCATGAAATCCAGGATGTGCCCCAATTTGCACCCCATATTTTTTCGCAAGCTGGACTGTCTCAAACATGACATTATGGTCACCCGCATGATAACCACAAGCAATATTAGCAGAAGAAATGTATTTTAATACTTCTTTATCATTTCCAATCGTATAAGCACCAAAACTTTCACCAAGATCACTATTTAAATCAACGTTGTTCATATGTCAACCTTCTTTATTTACATATTTAGACAGCGTGTATTTCTTATCATCTACTAACTTCTTTATCCGTTGATACTCTTGCCCATCGATTGGGAAAAATTTAATATAGTTTCCAGCCGACAATAAAAAAGGTTGCGTGGCATCCATGTCAAATAGCTTAACGGGTGTAAGGCCAATTATCTGCCATCCAGAAGGTACCTCTGACGGATAGATACCTGTTTGTTCTCCCCCAATCCCAACCGATCCAGCTGGCACCCTAGGACGAGGATGTTCCAGTCTTGGAACCGCTAACTTTGGTGAAAGTCCACCAAGATAGGGAAAGCCTGGAACAAAGCCAACCATATAAATTAAGTATTCTTTATCAGCATGAAGAGAGATAACTTCATCCTCACTTATCTGGTGATATTGGGCAATAAAGGGGAGATCCTGACCCGTTTCACCACCATAATAAACAGGAATCTCATAGACACTAGGTTGAAGAGGAGCAATACCTGTTGAAGTGTGATATATTTTTTCCACTTTTTCTACTAACATCTGGAAGCTAATCATTTCAGGGCGATAATAAATAGCGATGGAATTATAGGCAGGCACCCATTCAATAATCCCGGGAATGTTTGCGAATTGTAGCTTAGAAGTAAAGCGTTGAACTCGTTGGTGAATCCCTTCATTAATCCCTTCACCAAAACAAATTCGAATGGCTACATCACCTAATGGCTGAATATCCATTTCTATCGTTCTCCTCTTTTTTTGGCTGCTTACTCTAGAGTAATTTGTTTATTATAAAAATTCAAATATTTTCACTAAAATAATAGGCAGTTGATTTTACTTATGTTTCTATTTACGCTAATCTTATTTTGAAATCAAATTTTCAATATATTGGAGGTTAACGATATGTTTGATGTATTAATTGTGGGTGCTGGACCAACTGGTGCAAGTGCTGCCCTTTTTACTGCGAAAGCTGGAAAGAAAACATTGGTTATCGATAATGATAAAAGCGTGACGAAGAGAGCATGGATTGAAAATCATTATGGGGTTGCAGAAATTACTGGACCAGATCTTGTTGAAACTGGAAAAAAACAAGCAACTAAATTTGGCGCTGAAATCGTTCAAGCTACGGTATCCAACATCAGCAAAACGGAGAATGGTTTGAAAGTTGAAACTGAACAAGGGGAATTTGAAGCTAAACATGTTATCCTTGCTACTGGCATGTCTGTTGATCTTGCTGAAGCATCTGGCTTAACAACAAAGCCAGGAACAGAGCCAAGAATCAAGACAGTATTTGCCGTTGATGCTGCTGGGAAAACAAATATTGACGGCATTTGGGCTGCTGGGACAGTCGCTGGTGTGAGTATGCACACTATTATTACTGCTGGCGACGGTGCCAAGGTAGCCATAAATGTTATCAGTGAAATTAACGGTACACGCTATGTTGACCATGATGTGTTAAAAGCCTAAAAAGGTTACATAAAAGGGGGAAGACAAATGGCTGTTAAGAAAATGGACCATGTTGGGGTCATGGTAAACGACCTTGATGCCTCACTTCGGTTTTATCAAGAAATAGTTGGTCTGGAGTTAAAAGATCGATTTACGATTGCAAATGGTACCATAACCTTAGCCTTCCTTGGATTCCAAAGTTCAGACGAGACAGAATTAGAATTAGTATATGGTGGTAATGGAGATTTTCCTGCAGAAGGGAAAGTCAATCACGTCGCCTTCTTGGTGGATGATATAGAAGAGGAATTCGATCGTTTAAAGGGCGTCAACGTAGTTTTCATTAGTGATGAGATCGTGACACTCCCGAACGGGTATCGTAATTTCTTTGTGCAAGGCCCTGATGGTGAAAAGGTCGAGTTTTTCCAACGATAGCTCTAAGATAGGAAAATGAATTAAGGGACTCAGCTGCTGAGTCCCTTTTGTTCCCTTGTGAATACAAGATGCCTTTTACATAAAAATTGACAGTCTAAACCCTGCCTTTTAAAATTGGTGTAGCTTGATTATCAATAACCATGGTTATCATACTAAATATTTTAAAATACATAGAAGGAGCGTATTCATTACTTATCATTTTACTAGAGTAAGGGGAAATTATATGATCAAAAAAGACACGAATCTTAAGCCGGTGGTTGCAGGTTTACTGTTAGCGATTTTAATGGCAGCTATGGACAATACGATCGTGGCAACGGCGATGGCGACTATTGTTTCAGACCTTGGCGGCTTTGATAAATTTATTTGGGTTACTTCTGCCTATATGGTTGCGGTAATGGCAGGAATGCCTATTTTCGGAAAGTTATCTGATATGTACGGACGGAAACGCTTTTTTATATTTGGATTAATCGTCTTTCTGATTGGCTCGGCCTTATGTGGTGTGGCCCAAGATATCATTCAACTCAGTATTTATCGTGCGATTCAGGGAATCGGCGGCGGTGCTTTGATGCCAATTGCCTTTACGATCGTTTTTGATATTTTTCCACCTGAGAACCGCGGGAAAATGACCGGTTTGCTTGGAGCGGTTTTTGGGGCATCCAGTGTATTGGGACCGTTACTTGGTGCGTACATAACCGATTATATTAGTTGGCATTGGGTTTTCTATGTGAACGTACCAATTGGAATTGTTTCGATCTTTTTAATTGTTCGTTATTATCATGAATCATTGCAGCACTCCAAGCAAAAAGTTGATTGGCTTGGTGCAATTACACTGGTCATTTCGGTTGTTAGCTTGATGTTTGCGCTTGAACTAGGCGGGAAAGAATACGCTTGGGATTCTACTCCTATCATCGGTTTATTTGCAAGTTTCTTCGTCTTTTTTGTTGCCTTTTTCATTGCTGAGTTTAAGGCTGCTGAACCGATTTTACCGCTTTGGCTGTTCAAAAGACGACTATTTGCTACCTCGCAAATCCTGTCCTTTTTATATGGCGGAACGTTTATTATCTTAACGGTATTTATCCCAATCTTCGTTCAAGCTGTCTACGGCGGGTCGGCTAAGAATGCCGGATTGATCTTGACACCGATGATGCTCGGTTCTGTTGCCGGGAGTTCGGTGGGCGGGATTTTCTTAACGAAAACGTCCTACCGTAATTTAATGATTGTTTCGATTATTTCATATGTTATTGGTATGTACTGCCTTGGGACCTTGACTGTTGATACGGCGCGCTGGCTGCTGACAATCTATATGATTTTGGTCGGCTTTGGAGTTGGTTTTTCATTCTCCTTGCTGCCAACTGCATCAATGCACAATCTGGAACCGCAATATCGCGGGACTGCGAACTCTACAAACTCATTTTTACGGTCATTTGGAATGACACTGGGAGTAACGATTTATGGCTCCCTGCAGAACAACTTATTTACAGATAAACTGAAAGATGCGTTTAAAGGCATGCAAGGGGCGGGAGATTTTAAAATGGGCGATCCGCGCCAAATCTTCCAAGCAAGTGAACGCTCGAAAATTCCAGATTTTATTTTGGATAAAATTATTCATGCTATGTCCGCTTCGATTACCCATACCTTTTTACTAACACTGATTCCGATTGGAATTGCAGCAGTTACGATCTTTTTCATGGGCAATGCCCGGGTAGTAGTTAGTAAAAAATCAGCAAAAGGATAAAAAGTGGAGGCGCCCGTTTAGCAGCATCCATGTTATAAACAATAAATTTTTTCTAACAAAACATAAGCACTTGGGCGTTCTTGTCCCAAGTGCTTATGTTTATTATTCTGCAAACTTACCGGCCATGTAGTCACGGTAGGCTTGGCGAATTTCTTCCTCCGTGTTCATGACGAAAGGCCCTCTGGCAACTATGGGCTCATTCAGTGGTTTTCCTGCATATAACAATACGCGAAGTGGCTCTTTCGCGGTCATAGTCACTTCACTCTGTTGTCCTTCTTCACCCTTTTCTAGCAGTAGAACATGACCTTTTTCAGCCTCAGTCTTAGTTTTTCCAAACTGACCTTTCCCTTCTAAAACATACATGAAGCCATAGTAGTCTCCGGGGAGGTCTTGGGTAACGGATGCTCCTGGCTGCAAATTTATTTCAACCATTGTCACAGGTACATAATTTTTGGTAGTGGATTGAATGCCGCCAGATGACCCGGAAAAGATCCTAATTCGTGCCCCATCCTCTTCACGCACTGGCATGTCTTTGGCACGGAGATTTTGATAACGGGGTTCTGCCATTTTATGTTCACGAGGCAGGTTCACCCATAACTGCAAGGAATGTACGGTCTCCCCTTCCGCTGGGTCCTCGATATGAATCACGCCTCTTCCTGCGGTCATCCACTGGACATCACCAGGCTCAAGTTCGCCTCGGCCCGCTTTATTATCCTGGTGCTCCAGTTTGCCCTCAATCACATAGGTCACGGTTTCAATCCCGCGATGCGGGTGAAAATCAAACGTACCTTTTTTAAAAAAATCCTCTGCGAGAAAAAGGAAAGGATCAGACTCCTTCATTTTTTGGGGATCTAATACCATTCCTGCCGTGTGAATCGAACTATGCTGGTGATGCTGAACGGTCCAAACACGCTCAATACGCCTTTGTAGCATTTGTTTAACCCTCCTTCTTAAAAGCAGTCCTTAATTCAAAATAATGGTATCGTTATTTACTTGGTTTATCAAATCTGATGCATTGGTCAACTTCTTGAATCAGGGCAAAATTTAAAATTCGCTGATAGAATGGCAAAATTCGCTGATTGACCAGGTAAATTCGCTGATAGATTGGACAAATTCGCTGATTGACCACTTAAATTCGCTGATAGAATTATATTAAAAAAATATTTTACAAGAATCGATTATATTCAGCAGGATTTTCATTCCTTTTATGAGAATTTATTCTTAAAACGAGAGGAGTGATTATTTTGATAATCAAAGAAAGGGCAAAACCATTAATTATGCTTATTTTAGAAGCTTTACTGCGGCGTCTTCCCCACAATCACCAAAAGTACCAACAGATTTTAGTAGAGCTTGGAAGGAGACAGGCCGGTTATCAAGGTGAGAAATCGCTCGATTACTATTATCGTGAGCTTCCGCATCAAAAATATATGATTCTCCACGATTTAAACCTTCCTGATGGTGACTACAACTGCCAAATAGATACTCTCCTTCTAATACCTGAATTTATCCTAGCAATTGATGTAAAAAATATGGCTGGAAAGTTAATTTTCGATACGGAAAATGAACAGTTAATTCAAATCAACAATGGAAATGAAAAAGGACTACCCTATCCCATAGCTCAGGCGGAAAGACATCAGAAATATTTACAGAAACTTCTTGCTGCTCATCATTTTCCTCCCGTCCCAGTTAAATATTTGGTGGTTATCAGCAATGGGTATACCTCCTATACAGTTACAGGAAGACACGCCAACAGAGTTAAACCACATGTATGTAAATCCGATGTTTTCTTAAACAAAATTACCCTTTTAGAGAATCAATATTCGAATCCGCTGCTGACTGCCAAAGACCTCCGGAAGCTTTGCCGCCTCTTAGTAAAAATGAATACCCTTCCCACAAGCTATATATTAAAAAAATACGGAATTCAAAGCACCGACCTATTAACGGGCGTCCACTGTCCTTTCTGCTCTAATCATTCGCTAATTCGTAAAAACCAAAATTGGTTCTGCCCTTCCTGCGGAACTTTTTCAAAAGATGCATATATTAACGCACTGAAGGATTATTTTCTCCTGTTTGGTCCGACGATAACAAATAAGCAGTTTCGGGAATTTACCCAAATAAAATCACATGATACGGCAAAAAGATTACTACAATCCTGTAACTTCCAATTCTCTGGGAATAACAGATACCGTTCTTATTTTCCAAAAATGATCCCCTGGTATTAATTTCTAGATGCAAAGTCGATTAAAATTAAAATCCGCTGATTGAATGGACAAATTCGCTGATTGACCACAAAAATTCGCTGATAGAGCAAAAAAATACTGCTTAAACTTTAAGAGTAGCGATCAAAAATCAATAAAGGACACCTAAATTAGGTGTCCTTACCGATATATTTTGCAGTAAGCGAGCATTTTTCCCCAAAAATACACACACTTTAAACTTCTAGATCCTTGCCTGCTTCAAATACATGGAACAGAAGATGGGCTAAATGATGAATTGGACCATATTCTTCTTGGTCTTCATCATCAGGCTCCTCATTAAACTCCATGTCATTTAAGAATAACGCCATAAATTCATAAAAGTCCTTCAACTGGAAGGAATAGCACCCGACAGGATCTTCATTATCTTCTTCATAATGCAACACCATATAAGAAAGGTCTCCGTCTATGTCTTCTGCATCAAAAAACACAAATAGGCCAATGTTTGTATCGAGTTCAAATAAATGCCTTGTTCCGCCTTCTGTTGCTTTCGTAAAATCTTCTTGACTGAGTTTTTGAATTTGCATGCTATCAACATTATCTTCCTGATGGAATCCAACAACAAATGATTTCATAATTTCCTCCTTACAACTTTACAGTAATAAAAAACATATGCTTTTAGCATGCCCTACTTCCAGCTGGTTTCATTCCTTCTCATCTCAAAATGAAAAAAACGATATTAATCACACTGCTTATCTTCACCTTCAAAATGCTCATTTAGGTGTGTATTTTCACCAGGAGCAAAGTTTACCGACTGTAAGCTCATTTTTGGCTCAAGTCCATATAGGTCTTGGGGAGATTTACTCCCAATTTCCCTCTGAGATTGCTTCTTGTCTTTTGTTTTCATACCAGGCACCTCTTCATAATCATAATTTCTTCGTATTGTCTGCGTAATTATTAATTAACATTCCAATCTTCAAAAAAAAATCCCTGATAGATTCAGGGATTTACAATCATCCAATTGGTGGTTGAATGGGATGGTTCATTATATCCTCAGTTGAACTGGCCACTTCAGTCGTTGATGTTGACACTTTCACTTCCTTCGTTGTGGTGAACAGTGCAATCAGTGAGATAGAAAACAATAGGACAACAAACTTTTTCATGAAAATTGCCTCCCAATAATTAGATTATTTTATTTAAATATCTTACTGCATCGCAAACCATACCCTTCTGATTGTAATAGTCTGCAAGCATTTTATAAAAGTGGGTTAAGTCATCACTATGTTCTTTTTTCTCTTCAAAGTAAGGAATGACTTTCGCTTCCAAATATTTGAACGCTTTTACAGGAGATGTGAGGAGAAGAAGATAAAAATCTGCTAAGATTCGATACTTTTTTACGGACAGTTCTTTTGATAAAAAGGTAACTTCTTGGAAACAAAGTTTCGCTTTCTCTAATGATTTAAGAGAATGATGAAGCTCCCCGATTGCATATAAAGTTACTAGATAGTGATGGTTTTTGTTCGGCTGCATGGCCAAACTTTTTTCATAATAGTATAGCGCTTCCTTTGCATTCTTCATTTTAAATTGCAAATGGCCCATATTATGATAGATTTGGGGAAGTAATTTTTCTTTTCTTAGTAATTCTGCATTGCGGATTAAATGTTGAAAACACTCTTGGGCTTCTTCGTAAATATTGGAATGGGTATAATTAATTCCTAGTAGCATAAGGGTGTGAAGAATTCTGATGAAGTTGTGCTGATTCATGAATATTTGCAGTGCCATCTTACCAAAATGGATGGCATGTCCTGAGTGCTCAAGTGAACTTTTTACGAGTGATCGGTGGTAAAGAAATTCTCCACTCATCGTTTCTTTATTATTTTCTGTATGTAAGGCATCGAGGATATCATCTGCAGTCTGATATTGACCCTTCCACATTAAGAATATCGCATTATAATAGCGAAATAAATAGTCTTCATGTTGGGAAAAATTTTTCTTTTGCTTGTATAAAAGAGCTCGTTGACTATCGGCCTCATCAACTTGGCCTTTAAAAATTAAATATCGAAACTTATATAACTCGTAGATATAAATAAATTTGGAGAAGGGAATAAGGTGTTCCATTTCCACGAGTTTTTGATAATTTTCTTCTATTTCATCCCTTAGATAAAAGTTAATCTTCTCGTCTAGTTTCTTTAGTAATATTTTGATTTCTTCTTCTTTCTCTTCCATCTCTTCAAGGCCGATATTTAAACGCTTCAGCAAAAGAGAAATCGTCGCTTCATTTGCTTCTTTTGAGTTGTTCTCAATTTTACTTAAATGTGGGACAGAGCAAATTCCCTTAGATAGTTCTGCTTGCGTTATCCCTCTTTGAGTACGGTAGAATTTAATCAGGGCTCCATATTCCATATTGCCACCAGTCTACCCTTCCTTTTTTTCCTTATTTTACATCAAACGGAGTGTTCCCAACAGTATTTTTCTTATTATTTTTAAAATTTAGACTACATATTTCAAGGGCCATTAGGTAAAATGACCTAATGACCCTTGAAAGTATATTACTTAACCCTCGGAAAACCGAAGCCAGATGCGTAATCATCTCCCGTTGCTGATCCGGATCCGCCTTTAATATCATATAACTTTGCACGATTTTGAAGTTCTGACCGAAGCTGTAAATTTGACCAGGAAGGATTGGCTGCCCAAATCTTGGCTGCAAGCCCTGAGACATGCGGTGTCGCCATCGACGTTCCACTAATGGTGTTGTACCCTCCGTCCTTCCATGTCGATTCAATCGCTCTGCCAGGTGCGGAGACTTCTACATCACGCTCTTGAATCACATAGTCACCATCGGTATTTGGATTCCCTCGCGATGAAAAATCAGCGATACGATAGGTAGTATTTTCCTGAACATTTTCTAAAGCAGCAACCGCAACAACATTCGCTAATCCACCAGGATATCCAATCGTATTGCTAGCAGGACCGTCATTTCCAGCAGCTGCGACAATTAGTACACCCTTACCATAGGCATAATCAACAGCACTGGATATGAGGGAATCTTTTACGCTTGACCCAAGCGACATCGAAATAATCACATGGGAACCAGTCCTTGTTGCTTCATCCGCCACCTTACGAATGGCTGTAGCAATATCATCGGAATAACCACTGCCACGATTGTTTAATACTTTATAAGACCAAAGTTTTGCTTCCGGTGCCACCCCGTAAATTCCTTGACCAGAACTTCCACCGTTAGCAAGAACTGTTCCGGAGACATGTGTTCCATGGCCATTGCCATCAACACAGCTCCCCTCAACTAAAGGGGTTTTACTTTGGGAAAAATCCTTACATTGTTCAACATTGCTAGTTAAATCAACATGACTAACATTTACACCCGTATCAAGGACCGCAACCTTAATTCCATTTCCACCTAAAGTTTTCGTAATAGCTGGATCATTATAAATGGCTTGAATGCCCCATGGTGTTTGATCACTAGGTCCTGAAACTGCTGTCACTTTAGGCCGTGCCGCTAATTCTGTATTTGATATAAACTGTAATTCTGGTAACCTCTCAATGGTTAAATTCTTGTTATTTAATAGTGCTTGATATTGTTGTGCATTAACAGTGGTTGTAAATCCCTTGCTTTCAAAGTCCCAGCGGACCCCAAAGCTTGCTTTTGCTTTTGCCTTTTCATTGGCTGGGCCATGAATTAACACCCGATAGCTTTCCTGATTACTTGTTTGCTGCCCAAATGCGGCCGTTGCAAACATTGAAATCCCCATTACAAAACTAAGTAGTGCTGATCCAAGAATTCTTCTTTTTCTCATCCAGAAACTCCCCTCAACTTTAGTTACAGCCCTTGCGCTGACAATTAAGCCTATTCAAAGAACAAGGATAATTATGACCATATACGGTTAATAAAGTTGGGAAAATTTTCAGAAACTTGAAAAAAGTTATTAAAAAACCAGCCCAATAAGGACTGGTTTCTAGAAATATTTCTTTTTCCAAAAAACAAAAGCTGTTAAACTCGTTAAAAATGCAGAGATTATTAGTGGTATAGCATACGAATGGGTAGCATGCTGGAAGGGGATGTCAACATTCATACCGTAAAAGCTTGCAACCATCGTTGGAAAGGATAAGATAATGGTAATTGAAGTTAAGAACTTCATTACAATATTTAAGTTATTTGAAATAATGGATGCGAAGGCATTCATCATTCCTGTTAAAATCGAGCGATAGGTTTCGGCCATTTCAATCGCCTGTGTTTTTTCAATAATAACGTCTTCTAATAAGTCCTTGTCCTCTTCATACATTTTTAAATAGTTAAAACGCAGGATCTTATCGAGGACAACCTTATTTGACTTTAGGGAAGTGGTAAAATAAACCAAACTTTTCTCTAAAGCAAGAAAGGCGAACAGCTCTTTATTTTTCAATGACTGATGAACGACATGTTCAATTTCATTGGTCTTCTTGTTAATTTGTTTTAAATAACGTAGATAGTACGAAGAAATAACAAATAGTATTTGCAGAGCAAAACGCGTCTTTTTAAACGTAAAAAATTCTTTTACCCTGTTTTTTCGGAATTCCTCTAAAATTGGAGTATCTTTTAAGGAAACGGTAATGATACATTCATCTGTAAGAATAATACCGATTGGAATCGTCTCATACCCAGCAAACCCATTTTCATCATGAACGATATAGGGAAAGTCGACAATGATGTAAACTCGGCCATCATCTCGTTCAATCCTCGGACGCTCTTCATCATCGAGAGCATCTTTAATAATATCCACATCGACTTGAGCTTCCATCGATACCTTATTGATTTCATCTTGTGTTGGGGAATACATATTCACCCAGCACCCTTTTGAAATGACATCTACCTTTTCTAAAACTTTTGACTCTGTACTTTTAAAAATTTCCAACATGACTTAACCTCCTCACTCACTTTGTTCGAGGAAGCCAACAACCTTTTCTAGAGTTGATATTCTTGATATCGGGTTCAATCCATTCAAAGATCACATTGACTTCCCCTCGCCTACTACTTGGGTCCGGGTCTACGGAATAACTCAAAAATATCAACTCCTCTAACTTTTTATATTTCCTATCCTATCATAAACCCAAATCCCCTAAAGTACAAAGGAGTTTTTTTGGATTTATTCATCTTCTGAAAAAAAGGGGTTTAAATGAATTAGAACTTCCTGAATGTTATCGTTTTTATCCATCAGTTTTTGTTTGATTGCTTTTGCCAGGTCGTGACCTTGCTTGATGGTTTTATAGTGATCAATCGAGATTCGTAAATCCACCAATACATAATGACCAAGTTCTCTTGCTCGGATTCGGTCAATTCGTTTTACTTCATTAAACTCTTTTACAACTGCGACATATTCCTGAAGTGTCTCTGAATTAATGTTACGTTCAAGTAAAATATCAAATGCCTCTGTTAACATTTCCTTGGCGATTTTAAAAATTAAATAAGCTACAAAAATACTGGCAGCTTTATCACCGTAAAGTAAAAAGTGGATATCAAAGCGGCTACCGGCTATGGAAAGGAGCACCCCGACTGCAGCCGCAATCGATGCAACAATATCTGCTTTATGATCAAATGCAATGGCCTCGATAGCCTTACTCTTATTTTGTTTTGCAACCTTTAAAGAACTTCGATACAAAATAATCTTAGTTACATAGGAAAATAGGGCCACCCACATCGCCAATAAACTCGGCGATTCCACTTCATGAAAGAAACCGCTAATGCCTTCATAAACCACATAAATGGCGACAAGAAAAAGCAATATCCCAATAATGCCAGATACAATTACTTCTGCTTTGCCATGCCCATAGGGATGTTCATTATCAGCAGGCTTATTGGCAATTTTTATGACTAACAGGACAATCACTGAGGCAAAGACATCGGCAGCTGAGTGAATACCATCGGCGAAAACCGCGTCACTATTCCCAACTAATCCAATGAATATTTTCCCTAACGTAAGAATAACGTTACTGATTACACTAATCCAGGCCACTTTTTTAGCCAGAGTTTCTCTCATTTCCATAAGTAAACCACCTTTAAAAATACCTCTAGAAATCATAGCAAACGCAACCTAGATGGGTCTAGAGAAAAAGTCTTGACCGCTTCAAGCTATGTTGGAGTAATGCAAAACATGTAACAACTTATCCTTCATGGCCCTCATTTTCTTCTTTAACCATTTCAACTTCTTCAACTACGGAAATTTTGTTAATTTGGTCATGGAGAAAATGAAAGGCCTCGTCTAATTCTTCCCGTGATGGAAACTCATTTTTTTTGTTCATTACAATACCTCCTTCCTGAGATTTATTTTTTAGTAGGAGTAATCCTGTTAAAAAAAGAAAAAAATACCCTTGTATCAAACAATAAAAGGGAGGAATACAGGATGGACAAGAAGAATCAGAAAGCAAACCCAAAGAAAGAAGTGGCAGGCAGCTTCTATCATCCAAGTTATTACCAAGAAACGGATAACCTTTCTGCTGGGCTAGCAACTACCCATGAGCAAGCCAGTGACACGTATAAGGAAGGTGAGATTGGGGCTGTCATTGATAATATAAACGGTGAAGATATCCCAATTCCACAAAAAGGCTACGATAAATAATTAGAAAACTCGTCAACTGGCGAGCCCCTTAGGGCGAAGACAGAGGCGAAGTTGCACTTATGCCTGATTGGAAAGTTATACTTTCCTATCAGCGAAAATCAGAGAAAACAGCTCTCGCTCGAAAGCTGTTTTCTCTTTTTGTGTCCTCATTTTTTATCATCATCATCAACATAAGCGTCGTGCTCAAAGGCGGGTAAATCACCAAAGCTGGACATGATTCCTTCCTCATCAAGGGCATCTTCATAATGTTCATGCTGCGGATTCGGATAAACCTTAATATTATTTCCATACATGTCATTGCCAACAAAATTTTCAAAATCCTCGACGTAGCCTAAATTTTCATCGGCTTCAGTGTAAATATCATTATAAGTACTCTGTGGAAAGGCTAAATCAGACGGGGTCTCGGATGTTCCCCATGCAGCAACGGTCTGCCAGGAATCTTCTGCATCAAAAGCTACATTCTCATCCTTTTCATCCATATCAAATTTACCAAATGGAGGCATGAGGACTCCTTCTTCGACTGGTCGTTTATGTGAAGTAACCTGATCAGGGCTGTGATCGATACAATAGGTCGTGTTTGGCAATGCCTGCAAACGTTCTAGCGGAATTTCCTTGCCGCATACTTCACAGGTCCCATAGGTGCCATTTTCCATCGCTTCTAATGCGTGATCTATATTTCTTATTGCAAATTGATAATGTTCATTTAAGGCAATATCTTTCTCACGTTCATATAATTCTGTTCCATCGTCGGCTGGATGGTTATCATAACTGGATAACTCTCCCATCGACTCATGAGAATGTCCTCTTTCTAAACCAAAATGATCATTTTGTTCTATATGTTCTTTTAGCTCACTCTTTTCCTGTAACAATTGTAAACGTAACTCAGCTAACTGCTGTGTCGATAACATGTGCTAAACCCCTTTCATTGAAAAGCCAATTATTAATACTCCATCTATTTCACATTTATGATTATTGTTTTTATAGTTCCTTTCTATTTTCATTATTTTCGTGGTTGATTATGTAATGAAAATTTAATTCCATCAAAAACCTAACGAATGCAGTGATATTTCACTGAATAAGAATTGTTTGGGCGAGTATCTTAAGTTATATCAAAACTAGGAGAAATGAGGAGATTATGTGGTTAATGAAAATTTTGACAAATTTAAACAAGAGCAAAAGGAGCATCGTGCCGAATATTTAGGAGGGAACAAAAACCAAAAACCGGGACTTAATGATGCCGAATATAATAATCAAGATAATACCGACAAATCGCCAGGAGCTGCCGGTCGAGATTTGTAAATTAAAGGAGAATTTCGATGAGTAAATCCAAATCGGGTGGGGATGAAAAAAATAACATGAAATGGTGGCAGCTTTCTTTATTTGGGGTGGGCTGTACCATTGGAACAGGGTTCTTCCTTGGCTCAGGTTTAGCGATTAAGATGACAGGTCCATCGATTTTAGCAGCGTTTATGATCGCTGCCCTTGGTACGTATTTCGTCTATGATGCTTTGTCAAAAATGACATCCCAAGAACCCTTACAAGGTGGGTTTAGATCGTATGCAAAGAAGGCCTATGGAAGATGGGCCGGTTTTAGCAGCGGCTGGGTCTACTGGTCCTCAGAGGTGTTAATCATGGGAAGCCAAATGACGGCGCTCTCGATTTTTTCCCGTTTCTGGCTGCCAAAAGTACCGTTATGGATATTTGCAACTATTTACGCCGTCCTTGGTTTAGCCGTGATTTTAATCGGAGTAAAGGTATTAAATAAGCTCGAAAACATTCTAGCGATCTTAAAAATCTCAGCCATCTTAATGTTTATCGTGATTGCCTTTTTGGCCATTTTTGGTGTGATCGATGGGGACCGTCCCATTCAATATCCGAATAGCCGGAAGGATATATTTCCTCATGGCATAAAAGGCTTATGGTCATCTGTTATTTTTGCCTTCTATGCCTTTGGCGGGATTGAGATTTTAGGCTTAATGGCAACGAAATTGAAGGATCCAAAGGAAGCGCCTAAAGCCGGAAAAGTAATGTTATTTACACTGATGATTATATATGTAGTCTCGATTGGACTTGCTGTCCTTATTGTTCCTTGGAATCAATTTAACACAAAGGAAAGTACCTTTGTTGTTGCCTTAAACGCTTACCACCTTACTTTTGTTCCTCATTTTTTTAATGCTACATTAATTATTGCAGGATTTTCGACCATGACTGCTTCTCTTTATGGTGTAACAAGCGTGCTTGTTACCCTTGGAGAAGAAGGCGATGCACCTGCGAGCTTTTCAAAGAAGGGGAAATTAAAGGTCCCACTAGCATCCCTGCTAGTTACCATGTTAGGTATTACTGCCTCGGTCGTATCGGCCTTAGTACTGCCTAATAAAATCTATGAGTGGGTTACAACTGGTGCCGCATTAATGCTTCTTTATAATTGGCTCTTTATTCTGGCATCCTCTCGAAAAATATTAGAGTTAAAACTGAAGGAAAAAATTATGTATGTAATTGGCGCCATCTTTATTTTAATTGCCGTCAGTGGTACCCTTTTTCACAAAACAAGCAGACCTGGCTTTTTTATTAGCTTAGCCTTTCTTGGAGTCATTGGAGTGATTACCTTAATCATGCAGGCAAAATGGAAAAAAACTAAGAAAAAAGTTCTTAGCCCATGGCCGACGGCATAGTAAAAATCCAGCGATTTTTTCGCTGGTTTTTTTGTTATCGATATAACAGATTAAACGCTTGCATTCCGAAATATATCCCAAATCCTATTAATGAAAGACCAGACAGGCAAGAAATCCCAACAAGAAATCGGGGGGTTAAGAATTTACGGAAGCTGCTCGATATACTAGCCATCGCAATATCCCAAGTCAACAGACCCATAAAAATCGCACTGCTGTACAGGACTAATTGGCTCGGATTAGACGTTGCAGCTGTTTTCGCAAGGACAGACCCATAAATTCCTAACCAAAATAGAATCGTTAATGGATTAGAGATCGACATAAGAAATCCTGAAAAAAATGATTTTATCAGTGGTTCCTTTCCTCTGGAATGCTCTAAATGAATCTTTCCCGCATTCATAAAGGTCTCTATACCTGTGTACATGAGGACAAAACAGCCAAAAAACCAAAGAAAGGTTTGCATAAAGGCAGTTTCAAGAAACTGGACTACTCCTATATAAACAACCAGCATATAAACGCCATCTGCAATGACAGCCCCTACCCCTATAAGCCACGAATTCATAAAACCGTTCCTTATGCCCCTGTCAATTTGTGCAGCATTAATTGGACCAATCGGAGCAGCCAGCGATAATCCTAACAGTATATAACTCAAAAATACATTCATCCATATCTCTCCCTGCTAAATGAATAAAAGCCTGTCTATAATTTTTATTCGGAGAAATAGGTTTGTACCACTAAAAAATAAATAGAGCTTCCTAATTTTCAGGAAGCTCTTAGGCTGTTTTTATGCTTTTGAAAACAAAGTACTTTTGTCCAAGATAATTGGACATTGAATACAAAGTACTGCCTAATAAAATTGATGCATTTTCCTTTGTATACGTGCTAAGTAAATAAAATTGATTTGTCCACTCGAGTAATTTCTCACTACAGAAATAAGCTGAGAAATAACAAATAAGAATAATTACGAAAAATCTCGGTAGACCTTTATGGAATGAAACATTGCTTTTAAACGTAAAAGTTCTATTTAATAAAAAGCTGAAACAAGCCCCGATTGCATTTCCTGTAAACGTGGATGTCCAATAGGATAAGCCCGCAACGTTAAGCAAAAAGAACATAAGAACCAAACCAATAAATGTGTTCACAACACCTACTAAGAGAAATCGGACAAGTGAGTTAGTTGTTGGTTTCAGATATCTGTCTAAGGTCCAGATTATAAAACTCATCCTCTACTGTTTGATTAAGCAAATGGTGCCTTGGTATTGGCAGATTAAAGGAATCAATATCAACAATATACTTTGGACGCTGTTTTGATTCTTTATAAATTTTCCCTATATACTCTCCAATCAATCCAATCGCAATTAATTGCAAACCGCCAATAAGCCAAATCGAGGTAATCAGCGACGTCCAGCCCGTCTCGGTATCCCCAAAAAACTTTAGCGTCAAAAAATAGACTCCAAAGATTAGACTCAAGAAAAATGAGGCTAACCCCATGACCATTACAAAACGAATTGGCGAAATAGAAAAGGAAGTAATCCCGTCGAAAGCAAAAGCGAGCATCTTTTTTAAAGGATATTTCGTCTCACCCGCTTGCCGCTCAAGCCTGTCATAATAAACTACTTCCGATCGAAAGCCAATGAGAGGGACAATCCCCCGTAAAAATATATTTACTTCGCCAAATCGTTCTAACTCTTGAACTGCTCGTTTACTCATTAATCGAAAATCTGCATGATTATAGATGAAGTCAACACCCATTTTTTCCATGATCTTATAAAATCCTTGGGCAGTACTTCGTTTAAAGAAAGTATCCGTATCACGCCCTTTACGAACACCATAAACAATCTCATACCCTTCATGAAACTTCAGGACAAACTCACGGATTACTTGGATATCATCCTGTAAGTCTGCATCGATGGAGACAACACAATCAGAAAGCTCCTTTGCTGTAAATAAACCAGCAAGTAGTGCATTTTGGTGACCTACATTTCTGGATAGCTTCAAGCCCCGTACAAACTCATTTCTTAATCCCTCTTTATAAATCAATTCCCAGGTTCGATCTCGACTACCGTCATCGACAAATAAGATTTTGCTTTGTTTCGAAACCAGCCTATCGTTAATCAACTCCTTCAACAATTGATGAAGCTGAGCAATGGTTACAGGTAAAACCTCCTCTTCGTTATAGCAAGGTACAACAATTGTAAGAACTGTTTCCATTATCTGTTTAAACCCCCCGCTGTCTACAAAGTTTCATACAAGTAAATTTTCCATGCAGATGTTCTCGATTCGAATACTTTTACTAACAATAATTGATTTTTCTTGGCATTATCGATTGGCAGCGCCGAAAATATATAGCGGCCGCCCATTTTTTTAAAGACATTGGTATTCAACTCTAAATGGTTCAAATGAAGTTTAGAATCTTTTTTGATCATATAATGTTTTCCAAGCTGTGCTGTAAAAATGTAACAACGGCCGCCCCATTTATCAAAATATTTACGGACCCTTTTATTTTTTGCCAATTCCTTTTCAATTATTTTCCTAAACTGATGTTTATAGGCTAATGGATAAAAATTATTATAGGTATCCAGTGTGTAAAACCCGTTATATTGAGCGACGGCTGGATGTATTCCAATACTAGCAACACGATATTTTTCCTTTGGAAGTGCGATATACTCCTCTATCTCGCGAAACATTTCCACAGCATAAAATTCTTTGACAGTGGGCTTTTGTTGATAAATGATTTCATCATTAAATAGTCCCAATATGAGGAGTTGCAAGACGAGATACCACTTAGCTGTCCTAGCCCAGCCCTTCCCTTGAAGCGTGAGAATTTTTAATGCAAGGGCAAAGCCTGCATAAATAACCATCGGCCGTAAAAAGTGATAGCGGGCGAAATTAAAGGTAGCCAAAAAATGGAATCGTTTGGCTATTGGCAACCATCCTTTATAAAACCAAAAAGCATACCAGATTGATAACAAAATATTTAAAATGAATAAAAAAACAAAGAGCTTTTCCTGATTCCATAGCTTTTTCAATAAGACCAGATAAATGGCAATAAAGATGGGGGGTAAAATAAACAGTGTATGAACAGTCATCACATGGGTGTGTCCAAGCAGGTAATTCTTAAAAACAAGCCTTACGCATCTCCAAAAAGGCAGGGCAGCATAAAAGTATTCATCCCGACTATTTGGTTCATCAACTAATAGAAATGAAAAAATGAGTCGATATTCAACCAACATAAAAATGACTGTCATATAAACAATTGCTAACAAAAAGCGAGGGTTCCATCCCTTCCTTCTGAAACAATCTGTTACCCACAAGAAACCCATCGCTGTTAAGAAAAAGAAAAAGCCTAAAACAATGCTGGCGTAAAAAGGTAATAGAGTGAGTACCAAATAATCCTTCCAAGAACCCTCGCCATTACGAATGTTAAGAAATGCCCAAAGTGCAAGCGGCATCCCCAACGTACTCAGCATCCCTGACGGCCAAAATGGAGTCAGGGCAAAGGCGAGAGCCGTTCCAATTTGTAAAAACAGCCACTTCTCACCTGGTAGAAAGTGCTTTTTTAAGAGCCAATACATCCCAAAAAATGCAACGATTCTTGTTAGAGCTTGGCTTATACCATAGGCAATCATTGTTGGGAAAAGTGCATAGAGCCAGACAATGATACTGTATTCGGTTCCAAATGCATTTCTCGATAACTGTCCATTTATTATTTGGGGAATGGTCGCATTTACAGAGCCGAACATTTCTCCACTTCTCGCTAATACCTTGTACCAGGCCAGGTTTGAATCAAGATTATCATGAACGCGTATATGGGCATTTTCCTGGAGAATAAATAGTGGAGAAAGGTAGACCACTATGACAAGCAATGCAAAGATGATGTATCTTTGCTCTTTTTTGGATTCAATAAGCACTCTTCTTCACCTCAAGGGTCAAGACTTAAAAAGGATAATTCCGTTTTAAACTTTGCTTAAAGGTTAAATATTATTCCCATTCATTGATAAATAAGTTACCGTATAGACGATGCACTATAAAGCGGAAACTCCCATTTTTACAAAATAAAAAACCTTCCAAACGGAAGGTTTATTTTATGGACCTATATTATTGCTTTCCAAAATTTTCATAGACATTTAATAGAGAATCGAGCTTCTGGCTACATAGGACTACATTCGGATTAGAATAACCGTAACGATGCGCTAATTCAACCATTTCTGACCTTGTTTTTTCAATTTTTGATAATAGCGTATTTAAACTAATCCCCATGAAACCAACCCTCTTTCTATGTTGAAACCGTATTTATGGTAATAATCATAATTTATAAGTTTTAGGCATTAAAAACAAGTAGCTTCGAAAAAAATGTTGGTATTTTTTGTGAACATTGACCTATTGTCAAATTTATCAAATAGGCCTATTAGATTGATTCATTTTCGTTAATAATAGGAATAACTGTTTCAGCACCTAATCTCAGTGGTGAGGCTAAAACACAAGAAAGAGGTGACGATCGTGCCGAACAGAGTTTATATCAGCTTCTTGCGTTTACCGCTTCTTATTCGAATTTTATTAATGGCATTGCTTGTGTTTCTCTCATTTGGAATATCCATTCATTTTTTAGAACCTAACACGTTTCCTACCATTTTTGATGGCATCTGGTGGGCCATTATTACTGCATCAACGGTAGGATATGGTGATTATGTCCCACATTCCTTCTTAGGCAGGATAACAGCATTAATCTTAATCCTATTAGGTGTGGGATTTGTTTCTTCCTATTTTGGAACATTGGCCGCTGCTGCTGTCACAAAACAAGATGCTCTTTCTGAAGGGAGAATTGCTTATAAAGGCACGGGACATATCATCATTATCGGCTGGAATGAACGATCGAAAGAACTAATAAGTAAACTTACAACTTCAAAATATCCACAAATGGTTGTTTTAATAGATGAAACTCTTGAAGCAAACCCAGTTAAATCAAGGTTTGTCCACTTTATCCAAGGGAAAGGTCATGTAGATGAAACCATTGTCAAAAGTGATATTAATAACGCGGAGAAAGTGCTAATTACAGCTGATAGAGGAAACGATGAACTACAAGCAGATATGAATAGTATACTTACCTTGCTGACTATTAAAGGAATCTATTCCCAAGTAAAATGCATCGTTGAAATATTAACTGCAGAACAAGTAATTAATGCCTATAGAGCCGGAGCAGATGAAGTAATTCAATCAAATAAATTAACGAGTGTATTTATGGTAAATAGTCTGCACTCCAATGGGAATGGACTTTTATCAAACATTGTCCATGAGTTACAGGAAAGTAAATTGTCGTCTTATCTAGCGGAGCAACCTGATATTGGTAAGCCCTTCAGCGATGTTTGCCATCTATTATTAAAAAAGGGTTATCTTCTAATTGGAATTCAAAGAGGGGAGGAAACATTACTGAATCCATCCCACTCCTTGCCAATCGAAGAGAATGATCAATTATTAATTTTTAAATAGATTAATCCGTTAGAAGAAGCATTTCTAATTCCTGTACCAATGCTTTCCCAGAATCTCTATATTTCTCCGGAATGCTCGCATCCTTATCAACAGGCTCCTGAAATTGATTTAAGGTCCCTGAGAAGGTACCTGAACTTCCTTCGTCATCAAGCCCTGCTTCATATTGATGGGACAAGAGGAATGGTCTTCCTAACTTAACAGTACAATTGTTAGCATCCAATTGACCATCGACTGCTTGAAATGGCAGCCGCATGAATTGATAGCCATCTTCATCATTCAGCTTATAATCAAAAGCACCATGGTCATAATCCCAATTTCCTCCAATCGTATAACCGATTGGTTTTAATTTTTTTTCAAGTTCAAATAAATCAAACTGCTTCCCTTCTATCTTTGATGGTAACTCAATCATAAACATTACCCCCTAATCATCGATAGAATTAGTTTCTCCAAATCAAATCATTTCAATAAAAAAAAGAGAACTGATTCATACCTCATCAATTCTCTTTTCTGTAAGATTATAATCGTTTTTCTAATTCTGCCTTTTTCTCTTCATATCCCGGTTTACCTAAGAGTGCAAACATATTTACTTTATATGCCTCAACACCAGGCTGATCGAAAGGATTCACTCCAAGCAAGTAGCCGCTCATCGCACAAGCCTTTTCAAAGAAATAAACCAAGTAACCTAATGTATACTCCTCCATCGCTGGAATGGTAACAATTAAGTTCGGCACACCGCCATCTGTATGGGCAAGCATTGTCCCTTGAAATGCCTTATTATTAACAAAATCAACCGTTTGTCCTGCTAGATAATTCAAACCATCTAAGTCATTTTCGACAGCTTCAATTTTTAGCTCGTGACGTGGGCTTTCAACTTTAATGATGGTTTCAAATAAATCACGACGCCCTTCTTGAACATATTGTCCAAGTGAGTGAAGGTCAGTAGAGAAGTTTGCTGAGGAAGGATAAATACCTTTTTGATCTTTTCCTTCACTTTCTCCAAATAACTGTTTCCACCACTCTGAAAAATATTGCAAGCCGGGCTCATAATTAATCAGCATTTCAATTGTTTTGCCTTTATTGTACAATACATTTCGAACAGCAGCATATTGGTAAGCAGCATTATCTTCAAGCTCGGAATGGCCAAAGTCTGCTTGTGCTTGTTGGGCACCTTCCATGATTTTCGTAATGTTTGCCCCGCTTACTGCGATCGGAAGCAAACCAACTGCTGTAAGAACAGAATAACGTCCGCCTATGTCATCAGCAATCACGAAAGTCTCATAGCCTTCTTCTGTTGCTAAAGTCTTTAAAGCACCTCTTGCTTTGTCCGTTGTCGCATAGATTCGTTTACGCGCCTCAACTTGACCGTATTTTTCTTCAAGAAGCTTACGGAAAATACGGAAAGCGATCGCTGGTTCTGTCGTTGTTCCTGATTTGGAAATGACATTAATAGAGAAGTCCTTTCCATCAAGAAGGTCGATTAAATCTCTCATATAAGTAGAGCTAATATTATTACCAACAAAAATAACTTGAGGTGTGTTTCGTTTTTCTTTTGGAAGTACGTTATAGAAACTATGCTGAAGCATTTCAATTGCAGCTCGTGCTCCAAGGTAAGATCCGCCAATCCCAATCACAAGAAGAATATCAGAATCAGCTTTGATTTTATCAGCAGATTTTTGAATACGTGAGAACTCTTCCTTATCATAATTGGTTGGGAGGTCAATCCACCCTAAAAAGTCACTGCCTGCACCTGTTTGCTCATGTAGTGAATGATGAGCAACTTTTACGGCATCACGTAAATATGTAAGTTCATGTTCTCCAAAAAAGGTTAAAGCTTTTGAGTAATCAAAACGAACGTGTGTCATGCATGATCCTCCATAATTTTATTTACATAAACCACTTTAACGAATGATGGGCTGATTATCAAGGCAGGTCCACTAGTGAAAGCGTACCCATTTTCGACAAATTTCTTTGCATGCGATATTTTATAAGGATGCACGATAAATAGCTAAAACATCCTCACGATTTAACTTTTTAAAGTTACCAAATTCTCCGTTTTCCATTGCTCTATCTGCCATTAATTCAAGTTTTGAATCATCAATATCATAATCAGCTAACCGTGATGGTGCTTCAATACTATTCCAGAACTCACGTAACTTCTGAATACCTTCAAGTCCTACTTCTTCAGCACTCTTGCCTTCAGCATTTACGCCAAACACCCGGACGGCAAGCTGTTTAAAGCGTTCCGGCTTCACCGCTAAATTATGCCTCATCCAATGTGGAAACAGGATAGCTAACCCGCCGCCATGTGGAATATCATAAACGGCCGATACCGCATGTTCAAGATTATGAGTAGCCCAATCGCCGCGATAGCCCATATTTAAGACGCCATTGAGAGCCATCGTACCGCAGTACAGTATCGTTGCCCGGTGCTGGTAATTTTCTAGGTCTGAGAGTAATTTTGGTGCTGTTTCCATCACCGTAATCAGAAGAGATTCACACATGCGGTCTTGATAATCAGTATTGTCTTCAAGGTGAAAATAATGTTCTAACGTATGCGACATCATATCGACAATTCCGTAGATGGTTTGATTCTTTGGTACTGTAAACGTGTTAACAGGGTCTAAAATAGAGAATTTTGGATAGGTAACTGCACTGCCCCAGCCATACTTTTCATTGGTTTCCCAATTTGTAATGACAGAGCCGGCATTCATTTCTGATCCCGTTGCCGCAAGAGTTAACACAGTTCCAAATGGAAGTGCATCTTCTGCAAACGCCTTTTTAATAACTAGATCCCAGGCATCCCCTTCATATTTCGCACCGGCAGCAATTAGTTTTGTACAATCAATGACACTTCCGCCGCCAATCGCTAGTAAGAATTCAATTCCTTCTTGTTTACAAATTTCTACCCCTTTTCGTGCGGTAGTAATCCGTGGGTTCGGTTCCACTCCAGGGAGTTCAAAAACCTCCGCTCCGATTTCAGCTAATAAGCTTATAACATTTTCATACAAGCCGCTTCGTTTAATACTGCCGCCGCCATAGACAACCAAAACCTTTTTACCATAACGAGGCACTTCAGTTTTTAATTTATCCAACTCACCTTTTCCAAAAATTAATTTGGTTGGATTCCAAAAAGTAAAATTTTCCAAATCAAAACACCATCCTTTCACTTTATCATTATTAGTTATTATGGTTTATTTTGCAAAAGCTTAGGTCCGTTCTCAGAAAAAAACTTCCTTGCACCACGAGTGATGCAAGGAAGTTTTTATACCCATCCTCTAAACAAGGAGGCCTCTGCTATTTTTCTAACGCCAATCATATACGCCGCTAAGCGCATATTTACGTTGTGATCTTGAGCAAGCTGGTAAATATCATGAAATGATTTGACAAGTTTATTACGTAATTTCACGTCAACTTCCTCTTCACTCCAATAAAAACCTTGTTTATTTTGAACCCATTCAAAATAGGAAACAGTGACACCACCTGCTCCTGCTAAAACATCTGGAACGAGCAGTATTCCACGCTCTGTAAGAATTTTTGTTGCCTCCAGCGACGTCGGCCCATTAGCAGCTTCCACAACAATTCTCGCTCTGATGTTGTGAGCATTTTTTTCGGTAATTTGATTAGAAATCGCTGCAGGTACCAACACATCACATTCCTGTTCGAGCAATTCTCTGTTGGTGATTGTCCCCTCAAAAAGAGTCGTAACTGTCCCAAAGCTGTCCCGGCGGTCCAGCAGATAATTAATATTTAATCCATCTGGGTTATAAAGTGCACCATACACATCAGAAACACCAACTACAATCGCCCCTGCATCATGCATAAACTTTGCTACATAACTGCCAGCGTTCCCAAAACCTTGAACAATGACCCGGGCTCCCTTGAGGTTAATTCCACGTTTTTTGGCTGCTTCCTCAATACAGATGGTTACTCCCTTTGCACCTGCTTTTTCCCGGCCCTCAGACCCTCCTAGTACAAGTGGTTTGCCAGTAATAAAACCTGAAGAACCATATTGGCGAAGACGACTGTATTCATCCATCATCCACGCCATAATCTGAGAATTGGTGTACATATCAGGTGCTGGGATATCCTTTGTTGGTCCAACAATTTGACTGATCGCACGTACGAAACCTCGGCTTAATCGTTCAAGTTCACCAAACGACATCGTTCGTGGATTACAAAGAATCGCACCTTTTCCCCCGCCAAAGGGTATGTCAGCAATGCCACACTTCAAACTCATCCACATCGATAATGCCTTCACCTCAGTCGCCGTCACCTGAGGGTGAAAACGGACTCCGCCCATAGTTGGTCCAACCGCATCATTATGCTGAGCCCTAAACCCGTTAAATATTTTGGTAGAACCGTCGTCCATACGCACAGGAATTCTGACATATGACATTCGTAATGGTTCTTTCAATAATTCGTACATTTCTTCGTTATAGCCCATCTTTTTTAATGCATCATGAATAACAATCTGTGTTGATGTGAGCAGGTTTAATTTCTCTGTATCCTTTTCACCGCCACTATTTGTTACATCATATATCCCCATTTTTGCACCCCTAGTTTATTTAACTATTATCTAAGTATGTTATTAATCCTCTCTATAGCCCAGTCCAATTCTTCTTTACTAATGACGAGTGGTGGAGCAAAACGAATGACCGTGTCATGTGTTTCCTTACACAATAGACCTTGCTCTTTTAATTGCTCACAGTATTTGCGGGCAGGCTGGGTTAGTTCCACACCGATAAATAAGCCGCGGCCACGAATATCTTTTATGATTGGATTTTTAATTTCTTTTAATTTGTTTATAAAATACTCGCCATGTTCTAACGATTTTTCAGCAAGTTTTTCATCAACAAGCACATCTAGCGCCGCAATGGAAACCGCACATGCCATCGGATTTCCCCCAAAGGTAGAACCGTGTGATCCCGGATTAAATACACCTAAAATATCTTTGTTAGCAACGACACAGGAAATTGGGAACACGCCACCGCCAAGGGCTTTCCCGAGGATATACATATCCGGTTCGATTTCTTCCCACTCGCAGGCGAACATTTTACCGGTTCGGGCCAAACCTGCTTGAATTTCATCCGCAATAAAGAGAATATTGTTTTCTTTACATAAATCAGAGGCAGCCTTCATAAAGCCTTCAGGCGGAATCACAATTCCTGCCTCACCCTGAATCGGTTCAATTAAGAATGCAGCCGTATTAGGCGTGATCGCAGCTTTTAATGCCTCTAAATCACCATATGGGATAAGCTTGATCCCTGGCAGCATCGGTCCAAACCCGCGTTTATATTCGTCTTCAGATGAGAGGGAAACAGCAGTCATTGTCCTCCCGTGAAAGTTGCCAATGCAAGCAATAATTTCTGCTTGGTTTTCTGCCACACCTTTTACATCATAGCTCCAGCGTCGTGCCGCCTTCACAGCTGTCTCCACTGCTTCCGCCCCAGTATTCATTGGCAGCACCATATTTTTTTTTGTTAAATGACAAACTTTTTCATACCATGGGCCAAGTTGGTCATTGTGGAATGCTCGAGATGTTAATGTAACTTTATCTGCCTGATCTTTTAACGCTTGAATAATTTTTGGATGACGATGCCCTTGGTTAACAGCTGAATAGGCACTAAGCATGTCCATATATTTATTGCCTTCAGGATCCTCTACCCAAACACCTTCTGCCCGAGCAATAACAATTGGCAGCGGATGATAGTTGGTGGCTCCAAATTTCTCTGTTTTAGCAATGATTTCATTCGTATTCACATTCGTTGTCATAAAAAATCCTCCGTTTCAGCGCAAAAATATGTACATATAGTTATATTGTAGCCGAGCATGGAAAAAGAATGAACACCTCATCAAAACTTTATCAATTATATAGGCATTATTTTTGTATATTTTGTGGTATTAATAAAAGTCTGTTTTCGTATAGATTGTAGTTATTTAGTCCGCAGCCCGAATACACTTCGCTTTCCGCGGGCGGCCCGGGGAGCCTCCTCGGCGCAAGCGCCTGTGGGGTCTCCCCAGCCCCGTCCTCCCGCAGGAGTCTTCGTGTATTCGGGCTGCTCAGTACTTCTATAATGTTTTTCATCTTATTTCAAGAACAACAAACTATAAAAAAACAGTCTAATAAAAAAAGCCTAGCCCCCTGCAAATCTATGCATGGGTCTAGGCTTCTCTTGAATTTATTTTTTATTAAGGCTCTTTTCGTAAACTTTGTTGCTTTTGGAGCTTTTTAAGGTCATTTACTAAGTTCCTGGGCAATTTTCGCAAATGTTCTTACGAAAAGATGCCACGAAGCATATAGTTTTACGGGTTGATGTACTTATACGAAAAACAACAATCTATGCGAAAATAGCCTTTATTAAACTTAACGTTGTGACTGGTCAATCCATTCTTGAAGCTTATCTTTTAATGTGTTAAAGCCTTGCTGGCCTTCTACTTCTGGAATAATTGCTGTCACTTGGCGTTTACGAGGCTTCTTTGCTTTTGGAGCAGCCTGCTGAACAGGAGCTTCTTCCGTTGCACGGATAGAAAGACCAATTTTGCCTGCACCTTCATCCACTGATAATACTTTAACCTTGATTTCGTCTCCAACTTTAAGATGATCATTAATGTCTTTAACGTAACCATGTGTAATTTCAGAAATGTGGACAAGGCCTTGAGTATTATCGTCAAGCGCAACAAACGCTCCATATGGTTGAATTCCTGTTACCTTACCTGTTAAAATACTTCCAGTTTCAATCTTTTCTGACATGAAAACACTCCTAAATAAATAATTATTTTATCCCTTATATACGCATTATAATATTATATCACAAAGAATGTCTTAAATCAAAAAGGAATGAAAAATAAACTACAATGCAAGTCTACTTAATGGTAAAGTCAAAAATTTTTTAACATAATGTTCATTGATGTAGGAAGAAAGTGTTATCAAAAGTGATAAACTATAATAAGGAAATCTTTTTTTAAAGGAGAGGTGAACCAGTTTGAATACAATTGGCCAAACCATTAAAAATGCCCGCGAAACGCTCAAAATGTCTCAGGAGGAGCTGGCACAAAAAGTAAGAGTTGGAATCCAAACAATTGAGAAATACGAATCCGGGGAACAAATTCCAAGCACACAAACATTGCTAAAGTTATCGACTGTTTTAGATCTTCCTGCTACAGAATTATTAGAACAGTAATATTTATAAAAGCAATCTGGTAAAATAATCCGTTTTTCTTTTAACCACTGTATAAACAAACGGAATACTGGATAACCTTATATCATAAGGCTTTTTAGTATTCCCCCCTTTTTGAAGTGGACATCCGTTATTGGTATGTCCTTTTTTTTGTTATTAAATGGAACAAGCATCATTTGCTTTAATGATTAATAATTCTTTTGCTACTTTTAAACATTCTTCCATCGAGATGATTTTTTCAAAGGAAAATTCATAAATGCTTTGAATTCGTTTGGCCAACTCCTCACGATCATCCAGTTCATGGATCGCTTGAATCGTATCAGCTATTTCTGTCTCATACCCTCCATTAGTTAATCGGAAGGGATCCCACTCATTTAATACATCTACATATTGCAAATTCGTTTGTAGCTCTTTTCTCATTTCGTTTACTCCTAAATTTTTTGCTTTTATTTTTCATTTCCTCCCGCGTTTCGAGTCTACTTAAGCACATACTCCGCGAGAACACTTTGAAGTTCATAAATATTTAAGTTTTTATTAAATTGCTTTTGTAATGGCAAAGCATTTCCAGAAATCCAAATTTTCAATTCAGCATCTAAATCAAAGTTACCTGCTGTTTCAATACTGAAGTGGGTAATGCTTTTATAAGGAATAGAATGATACTCCACCTTTTTCCCCGTTAATCCCTGTTTATCCACTAGGATTAAGCGTTTATTCGTGAAAATAAACATATCACGAATTACCTTATACGCTTTATCTATATTTTCATTAGGTGAAAGAACTTTCCCGAATTCTCTCTGTACCTCAGCAGCATTTACTTCCGAGGCATTTCCCATTAAACCATCTAAAAAACCCACTGTCTTCACCCTCTCAACCTAATAATTTATTTCTTAGTCCCGGCTTCCATTTTTGTTAAATAAGCACTTTTATATTGCCCAGGTGTCAATTCAGTATACTTCTTAATGAGTGTGGTGTGTTGTGACTATTGTGCTGTTTCCAAAATATGCTGCAGCATTCGCTCCCCTGACATTCGCGCTTCACCCCCACCCTGGGCAAAGGAGTCATTTCCTCCACCTTTACCGTTAATAAGTGGAAGGGCAGTTGCGATGACTTTCTTCATACTTTGTGCTCCAGCTTGTCCGCGCGCACAAACGATCTGCAAGCGATTATCATTTTGAGACACAAAGTAAACAATAGAAGTCTCATCTTCAGCAGTAATGAGGCGGGCTAGCTTCTGCAGTTCTTGAATCGATCGATTTTGAAATACTTCACTGACGAGATTCTGGTTAGTACGAATCCTTTTTCCAAGTAAGTTTTTCGCCTCATAATGGAGAAGATTTTCTTGAGCTTGCTCAAGGGCTTTTTCTAATGTTTTGTTACTCTCAAGGAGGCGAAGGACAGCTTGCTCCATTTCTTTTTCAGGTGCATTGAGGATTTTTGTTAATTCTAGGAGCACTTTTTGTTTTTGTCCGAGCAGTGTAACCACTCGGTTTCCACAAACAAATTGAACACGTACCTTTTTCTTTTGACGTTCCCAATCTAATACTTTTATCGTTTGAACCTCGCCAGTAGCCTTTGGATGTGTCCCGCCGCAGCCATTATCATCAAAATTAGGAATAATCACCAGGCGGATATCCTCTTTGACTTTTGTCTCTTTTCGTAGCTTATATTGAGTCAGTTCGTTTTCAGTTACCCATTTTGTCTCAATCAGTCTATTTTCAAGGATGATCTGATTAGCAAGTTCCTCGGCTTGCTGGACATGTTGCTGGCTAAGATTATCCGTCTCTAAATCTATCGTGAGCAGTTCTGAACCTAAATGGAACCCGATCGTTTTGTACCCAAATAAATGGTCAAACGCCGCAGATAAAATATGCTGTCCTGCATGCTGCTGCATATGATCCAAGCGCCTTTCCCATTCGATCTTCCCTGTGACTTCCTTCCTTATATCATCTAATGGACCTTCAAGGTAATGACGAATTTCCCCATCGATTTCTTCTACATTTATTACCGCGTAATCAGCAATTGTTCCCAGGTCGTGTGGTTGCCCTCCTCCAGTTGGATAAAAGGCGGTTTGATTTAATACAACGTACCAGTTGCCAGCGTCATTTTGTTCTTGCTTTACCACCCTTGCTGTAAAGGCTTGTAGGTATGGGTCCTGATAATACAGTTTGTTCTCCATCTTTGCTACACACACTCCTATGTATTTTTAACACTATTGTCGGGAAAATGGGGTAATAAATCAAGTTAAAAGAAAACTGTCCCTCCAATCAAGGGACAGTTCGACCTCAACAAATACTATATGTTAGTAGTTATTTCTTTTCTTTCCTCTGGCCAAACGATGTTGGTTTCGTTGGTGGTTTTTGTCCACTTTGCTGGGAGCCGCTCATGCCTTGTGGAAAACCAGTTTGCTGGCCACCCATCATTTGCGGCAACCCACCCGTGCCTTGCGGGAACCCTGTTTGCTGGCCGCCCATCATTTGCGGATAGCCAGGCTTTTGGTAGCCTCCCATTTGTGGGTGTCCGCCCATTTGCGGGTAGCCTCCCATTTGCGGGTGGCCTCCCATTTGTGGGTGTCCGCCCATTTGCGGGTGGCCTCCCATTTGCGGGTAGCCTCCCATTTGCGGGTAGCCTCCCATTTGCGGGTGGCCTCCCATTTGCGGGTAGCCTCCCATTTGCGGATAACCCCCCATTTGCGGGTAGCCCCCCATTTGCGGATAACCCCCCATTTGCGGGTAGCCCATTTGCGGATAACCAGATTGTCCCGGAACCCCTCCAAAAAATTGCCTTTTTTCCAATACTCTCGCCTCCTAAACATTCTCCATTCTAGTGTATGTCCACTTTTAGGATAAGCTTAGATTCCTACCTATTTATCAGAAAAAAAACACAAATAAGATAGTTCCAGAATTTATCACAATAATATTTAAAATTAATTTAAAAAAGCTATCACGTTTAGTTGATAGCCTTTCACATGTATTATTTCTCATCCTGGGCATTCTTTTGATCCGCCTTCTTATTTTTTGTAATTTCACCACAGGCAATCCGTTTACCTGAGTCGCCTGAAGGCTGGGTCATGCCATCATCTTTTCCTTCATCAATGACGATCGTGGTCCCCTCTTTTGTAAATAAAGATTTCTTTCCATCTTTTAAGGTTAAATTGGGTCCCATTAAATCTGCTTTAACAGACCCATCATCACCAACAATTAAATTAGGCAGATCCCCTGCATGGGCACCTTTTGGGTGAAGAAGTCCATGTTCCTTATTATCAGGATTAAAATGATTTCCTGCTGACTTAAAATCTGGGGCTTCACACTTTCCTTTGTCATGAATATGAATCGCATGCTCCCCAGCAGGAAGGCCCTTTAAATCGACTGATAATTTTACTCCACTCGCCTGCTCTGCTACCTTTACTTTACCGAGAGAATCCCCAACCGCATTATACATCTCCACATCAATCTTTCTAATATTCTTCTCAGTACAACCTGTAAGAACGAGCAGTGGAATGATTATCCAGCTTTTCTTCATATGTATACCCCCACACTAGACAATTTGCCTTTAGTATGAACAATCACCCCCTTTTTTATCCCAGGCTATTTTCACATAGTTTGTTTTTCGTATTAGTACATCAACCCGTATAGCTATATGCTTGGTGGCATCTTTTCGTAAGAACATTTGTGAAAATTGCCCAGAACTTAGTAAATGAGCCTTATAAGGCTCCAAAAGCAACAAAGTTTACGAAAAGAGCCTTATCCAATAAAAGAAAAAGGAACAGTATCGGATTAACTGTTCCTTGGAGAGTGCTCTTGATTTTTTAATTGTTCTTCTAATTCTTTTGCCTTCTTAGCCTCACGATTGGAGACTGCGATGAATATGCGCATCGTTAGAAGGGCTCCAATTAAGAAAATCAAAAAGGTTATCCCAGCGGGAATATATTCTGATTTATCTTCTGGGAAATATAAAAACAAAGAAAGTACCGGTTGAAACATTTTTCTTCTCCCTTTCTCTAAAGGAACTGCTCTAAAGATTAATTATAGCAACAAAAAACATTTCATACCACTTTCTCACTCGAGCGAACCATGGTTAATCCTCGATCACCTTAATCTTCTTGATGATGACATCTTTTTCAGGTTTATCTTGGGCACCAACGGGAGTGTTTGCAATTTTATCAACGATATCCATGCCCTCAATCACTTGTCCAAAAACAGTATGACGATGATCAAGCCATGGAGTACCGCCGTTTTTATCATAAGCTTCAATAATTTCTTTAGGATAGCCTGCTTTTTCCATTTGTTCTTTCATGGCTGGATCAAGTGATGAGCTTTCCACAATAAAAAACTGACTTCCATTTGTGTTGCTGCCCGAATTAGCCATAGATAAAGCACCGCGGAGATTATAAAGATTTTTAGAAAACTCATCTTCAAAAGGCTGACCGTAAATGCTCTCCCCGCCGGTTCCATTACCATTAGGGTCACCGCCCTGTATCATGAAGTCTTTAATGACTCTGTGAAAAATTAGTCCATCATAATAGCCTTCTTGACCATGTTTTACAAAATTTTCAACAGCTTTCGGGGCATACTTAGGAAACAACTTGATTTTAATGTTTCCCATTGATGTTTCCATTTCAATGAGTTTTTCATTTTCGAGCACCTCTGTAGAAAGCTGAGGATAGACGGCATTTGACACTTTTTGTTCCCCTTCCTTCTGTTCCGTTTTTGGTGCAGCGGTTTTAGGAGTAGTTTCCTCTTTCTTAGTGCTTGTCCCACAGGCTGCCAAAACTAGAACAATTGTAAATAATGTTATAAATAATTGCAGATTCTTTCTCATATATCATTCCTCCAATTTTTTCACTTTAACCGAAATAATTTTATTTCGCACATTGTTTTTAATTTACTATCTTTCATTATAAAATAAAAGATGGTAGAAAGAAAAAAATTGTTGTGAGGAGTGTTTGTGGTGTCAGAATTTCAAATTGGGGAGATTGTAACAGCTATATATAAAACAGGGAAATATATCGGTGAAATAACAGAAATACGCCCGCAGCATTATTTAGTGAGAGTCCTTGCAGTGCTTAAACATCCAATGCAGGGAGACTTACATAATCCTAAAGATGCTGATGTACTTATTTTTCATGAGCGAAAAGCGCTAAGCTATCGTGAGCAAGCGAATATTCCTTACAAAATGGTCAAGCCTTTTGAAAGTGAAGTTCCAGATTATCTAGAATCATTAAAAGATGCAGTGGCCAAAATGAAACAAGAATTAGCAGAAACATCTTCAGAGTGGGCTGAGATGAGCTTAAGAGCAATGGAATCGCTTGAAAAGGATTATAAACTTAAAGCGTAAGCGCCAGTCTCAGCAAGGATCAGCTGGAGTGCTCCGACCTTTAGTTTTTGTATTAACACAAAAGGCCAAATCAATTTGAATGATTTGGCCTTTTATGCGAATTCGCTTAATAACTTTGAGAAATCAATCCGATCCCCGATCGTCGTCGGTTCTGGTTTTTCTAAATAACGTTTATCCTTTTCAACGAGTTTGAATATATTAAAGGTAGTCAATGCATCATCCAGTGCGCGGTGATGTTTGCCTGTCCCTTCTTTCCCATACTCCTGAACTGCCTTCCATAGACCTGTTTGATTTTGATCACCAAAGAATCTTTTATATTCCATGGAAAGATCCAATTCAGCAGCTTTTAGCGGAAATGCAACCCCTGCCTTTAAACAATTATGACGAAGCACCTTCATATCCATATTTCCCCAAGTAACAATGGTTGTTTCATAATTATGCTTATTGAACTCCTCCAATTTTTTAACAAGCTCAAAAATAGATAACCCCTTGTCTACCTGCTGCTGAGAAATATGTAAAAAGGATTTACAGCGTTCAGTTAGTTTTGGGAATTTAAGTGGAGTAACAAAGGATGAAAACTGCTCTGTCACTTGATCATCAACGACTGCAACAATTCCCACTTCAATAATTTCCGCATAAAAATCCTTCATGCGAACATTCCGTTCAGGCATTGTAAACTCAAAATCGATAAACAAATATTGCCGCCTTGCTCTCATCAATTTCACCACCTTTATGTTTTCTCTTAATACATTATATTGAGAAACATGTACAAAAAATTGTGCTATTTTTCTATTTTTTTTATATTATAACACGAAAGTAAAGTTAATTTTTTAAATTTTTAATCAATAGAACTTAAAAAAGAATGGCCAGGAACTCCATTCAATTTTAACATGGGTAAAACGTTTATCTTTTTACCTTAATGACTGCCATTGTACATCTTGACACACAAATAAGGCGGTCTTGCTCGTCAGTAATTTTTATATCCCACACCTGGGTTGATTTACCTTGATGAAGTACAGTTGCAATGGCGGTAACCACACCCTCTGTTTTAGGACGAACATGATTAGCATTGATCTCCTGCCCTGCGACAGCCTCTACTTCTTTATCAACTAACTCATACGCCCCTATACTTGCAACTGTTTCAGCTAAGGCCACAGATGCCCCGCCATGCAGTAATCCAAAAGGCTGGCGAGTCCGTTCATCCACAGGCATTGTTGCTATGACCTTCCCTTCTTCCAAATGAGTTATTTCAATTCCGAGAGCTTCAAGTAATGTGTCTTTGATCATTTTTATCCCTCCATGCAGGTTTTTATATGTATCCCAACTTTATTATACTATTCTGCTTTTTTCATAAATTTCCTTTTTGGCAATTAATTCTTTTATAAAAAAAACAGCCCCCACTAGAGCTGTTTCTCCATAATTAATAGTAATACGGGGCTCCGAAACCGGGAGCTCCAAAGCCAGGAGCTCCAAAACCGGGAGCTCCAAAGCCAGGAGCTCCAAAACCGGGGGCTCCGAAACCGGGAGCTCCAAAAGCAGGATACCCATATCCAGGGTAACCGAATCCTCCGTAAAATGGACGTGCTGCAAATGAAGCACCTAGTCCACCTCCTATTAAACCTCCTAAAAAGCTAAGCCCACCGATTGCCAACGGCAATCCAAAACCAATAAATCTTTGATCTTGTACTGGGTAGGGACTTCGATAAGGATACATATAACCATACCTCCTTTTGCTCTATACTTGCATACACTATTTCATATGCTAAAAGGGGGAGTATTGAGTGGGCTGGAATTAGCCTTAAAAAACCCCCGGAGACACTCCGGAGGCTCAGGCTATTTTACAATTGGGTCAAACCGTTCCACAAATAAGGCAAGGGTACGAGTCATAACTCCTGTTGCACCCGCAGGACCAAGATCATAGGCCTTTGAAGAGGTTGCTGTACCGGCAATATCTAAGTGAACCCATGGTGTTCCTTCCGCAAATTCACCGATAAATGCACCAGCAACAAGCGCATGCCCCTCACTGCCGGGTGAATTATTTAAATCTGCAACTTTACTGTTTCTTACCCGTTCAATCTCTGTTTCAAACAATGGCAATTGCCACATTTGCTCGCCTGCTTCTAAGGATGCTTCCGAGACTTGAAAATATAATCCTTCATGATTGGTCATTGCTCCAGTCGTATGGAGACCAAGTGCCGTAATGACTCCACCTGTTAATGTTGCTACATCAACAAGGTAGTCAGCGCCATGTTGCTTGGCATAAGTTATTGCATCAGCTAAGACAAGGCGTCCTTCTGCATCCGTATTTAAAACCTCAATGGTCTTACCACTCATCGATGTAATGACGTCATCAGGCTTAAAGGCATGGCCGCTAATCATATTGTCCGTGGAAGGAATGACCGCAACCACGTTTTGCTCGGGCTGAAGCTCACCGATAATTTCCATTGCTCCTAGAACGGCTGCAGCTCCGCCCATGTCAGTCTTCATCCCAACGATCCCTGATTTCGTTTTAATAGAGTAACCACCCGTATCAAAGGTAATGCCTTTTCCAACTAAACCGATGACATCCTTCCATTCATCTTTCCCTTGATATTTTAAGACAATCATTTTCGGCGGTTCTGTTGACCCTTGGTTCACGGCAAGGAACGCTCCCATTCCAAGCTTCTCTATTTCTGCTTTATCAAGGATTTCCACCTCGAAAGCATATTTACTTCCAAGTTCCTGTGCATAATTCGCCAAGTCTGTTGCGGTTAACAAATTGCCAGGGATGTTTACGAGTGTTCGTGCTGAATTTGTTCCCTTTCCAAACGCATATCCAACGGTTAACGACGCCTGGACTTGTTCTTCATCAAAGGTATTACAATAAACCGTAAGCTTATTCAGTTTTTTCTCCGGTTCATTCGATTTTTGCTTGTACCCTTCAAATTGGTAAGTTGAAAGAGGAAATGCTTCACTCAACGCGTGGGCAGCATCCAACCCATCCACATACTCAGTAGTAAAGGAATCTAAATATACAGCCGTTTCTTCAAGCTTACTCGATTGCACTTCTTTGAAAAGCCGGCCAAACGCTGATTTTAGTTTCTCAAAAGTAAACTCCTTTTCTTTCCCAAGGCCAACAAACCAAATTCGTTTTGGGCCAATTTTCCCTAAACTATGTACTTTACTAATACTTTTTAACTTTGCTGAAATGTCACCTGATTTGACAAGCTCTCTCAGTTGGCCATTGAATCCCTCATCAAGCAATGCCAATATTCCTGTAAATTTTTCTGGTTTATCAAACAGACCAATGACTAAACCCTCATGACCTATAGAGAGTTCTAATTCCTTTTTAACATCAAACAAACTACTTCACCTCCATATTATTCCTATTTTATTATAGCATTTCTGGATCTAATTATTTTTAATTCATAAAAAAAACAGGCCAGCAGCCTGCTTCTATCTCTTCTCAGAACTAATATACTGACCCCGGAAAACTTGCATCGATTTATCTTCATTTAATGCCTTTAATGTTTGCTCTGTCAGTTTCCCATGGCCTTTTTGGACCACATAAATATCGAGTTTCTTTTTTCCCCACTTATTATAAACATCCTCAACTGTTTCATAATAAAGGTCTAGTTCATTTCCTTTTATGGCCCCACCTTTATCGGCCACAACACCATATCCGTATCCAGGGATAAAGAGAATCGTTCCAATTGGAAACACGTTTAAATCGGCTGCAATCGTCGAAAATAAATCACGTTTCACTTTTACACCAGAGTATGTAATCCCATATTCAGGGTGGCCTTTACTTTTTCCTGTGGATTCTACTCCTGCTGTATACCCAGTAGCAGTAACCGTTAGCTTAGGATATTTAGACCAATCGATTTCGTTTTCTAAGGACCTTTCTGTTCCAGAAACAGGTTCAGTCGATGTTAGAACAGACGCAAATTGGGTTAAAAACGATTGTGCATTTACTCCTGAGATTGATTGGAAGGTCGCAAAGACTGCCATGAAGAAGAGACATACCATGGCAAAACGCCTAGTCCAATGTTTCATTTTATTCATCAACATTTTCACTCCTCCCAAAATATTCATTCCCAAACTGAAGGAAAATATTCAAAAAAGGAAAAGGAAAATTTTACAAGAATGATATCTAATCCTAAATAAACAGACTTTTACCCTGGTAAAAGTCTAATCATATATATATCCAACCCTAAAAAAACAGACTTTTACCTTGGTAAAAGTCTAATCATATATTTTCAACCCTAAAAAAAAACAGACTTTTACCTTGGTAAAAGTCTAATTATATATATATTTCCAACCCTAAAAAACAGACTTTTACCTTTAGTAAAAGTCTTAAAACATTTGGTATCCATTTTTTCGTAAAAGTTTGATTGTGAAACCTGCAGCGACCGCGCCAGCTAGTCCACTTATTAAAATGAGAATATCTGCAGTGGCTAAAGAAGTAAACCTTTGTCCCAAATCACTAAAGGCCACTTTACTATTTGTAAAATACTCACTAAAATGCACTTTATCTACGATAAAAATTGCCACAATAGGATAAACTACAGCCATAACCCATGACATTCTAAGCAGCATATTGAGAATAAACCCAATTCCAAAAAATAACACAAAGAATAGTAAAATCGATATGATTAAGACCACAATACTCATTTGCATCCGAGATTCCCCCTTATACATCAACATTTAGTGTACTGAATGTCGAAAAAGGAGTCAATATAAACGAATTTTTTTCTTCTCAATAAAAGGCTATTTTCGCATAAATTGTTGTTTTTCGTATAAGTTCATCAACCCTTATAACTATATGCTTCGTGGCATCTTTTCGTAAAAACATATGCGAAAATTGCCTAGAAACTTTGTAGATAACCCCTTATAAATTTCCAAAAGCAACAAAGTTTACGAAAAGAGCCTCATTAAAAGAAAAAAGCCCCCCGAAAATAATTCGAAGAAGCGCTCTACCTGTTTATCAGTCTTTATGAAAAAAACTTCCTTACTCTTTTTTCTTGCCTGTTCCTCCACAGCAGCTACAGGTTTCCGATCCCCCTAGTACCAGTTGAAAATAACCTTGCCCAGAACAATAGTCACAAGTTTTTGATTCTACGCTCTTAATCGTCATTGTCGTTCATCTCCTTAATGAATTAACTTAATTTTCTGATAATATATCAAGGATTCACGAAAAAGAAAAGGGCTGAATTTGGGCAAATTTCAACAAGAAAGCGAATACATGGCAGGTTTTCTTACAATTACTAACGGTATCTTAAATTTTCTAAAAATTACAAAAATAATTTATAAGCCGTATATCCAAACTGATCACCTGGGTTTAGATTATTGATCGCCTGCTTTGAGAAGGTAATATCATTTCTGATCAGATATTGGAGTATAATTGATGCATCCTGATTAAGTAGCAGCTCTTCAGGCGCCATAAATTTCGCTTCAAAAAGTTCGTGATCCTGGTGGCTTACCTCAACTTCATTCACTGGTTCAAGAAGAAAATGGAGCAAATTATCGCTGATTTCCCCTTTGATTACCCCGGTTCTTAGTCCAATGAGTCCCTTCACATTACATTGAATACCAGTCTCTTCAAGGACTTCCCTAATTACTGCTTCATCAGCTGTTTCTCCCATCTCCACAAAGCCTGCTGGAAGCGACCATTTCCCCTTTAAACCGCCATAACGTTTCTTAACGACTAACCACTGCCCATCTTTTGACTTTACAACCCCCGCCACAGCTAACCAAACCTTGCCCCGTTTTTCACGATTGCTCATACACACACCCCTAAATAACTTCATTACGCTTATCATAACAAAAAAAGGGCAGATTTTTCTCTGCCCCTGGTACTAAATATTTTTCTGTTAACTTTGATAACTATCTAGCTACAGCGCCCTGCGGCTAGTGAACTTCGCTCTTATTATTTAAAATACTTTAAATTTTCCTTTTTTAAATACAAGTCCGGCGCCACCAATCATGTAAAGAGAGCGATTATCGACTACTTTTTTCATGAAGGATGCTTTTGCACCGGTAATTTTTTTACCAAATACAACACCAATTGCATCATCTTCACCAAGGGAGCAAACAGTTCCTTTGTTGTCGAATTTGAATATTTCAAGTTCTGATTTATTACGAATTAAGGCTGCGATATTACGGGCACAAATTTCACCTTGCTGCATAGCAATCTGTGCAGTTGGTGGATATGGGCGGTTGATCTCTTCATTAATCATAAGCGAGCTGTCACCAATCATGAAGATTTCATCGAAACCAGGAACGCGAAGATCCGGTTGAACTTTTACTCTGCCTCTCATTGCTTCAAAGCCTGATTTCTCAATGATAGAATTCCCGCGAATTCCTGCAGCCCATACTACAGTACCTGCCTTAATTTCACGTGGCTCTTCTTCGCCTTTTGCTACAATGATGCCATCTTCCGTACATTCTTTAATCGCTGTTCCGATTAAGAATTCGACACCTTTTCGTTCTAATTGTGAAACTGCATAATTTACTAGTTCAGGTTCAAATCCTGGAAGTACAGTTGGTGCAGCTTCAACACAAATAATTTTTACTTTATGAGAATCAACATCATATTCATGACATAATTCCGGAATTCTATTAGTTAATTCACCAAGGAACTCAATTCCTGTAAAGCCAGCTCCACCAACAACAATTGTCAAACGATTATCGTTTTTCACTTCTTCCATATTGTATGTGGCAAATTGATATTCAATATGTTCACGTAATTGACGAGAGGAATTTACATTTGTGATTCCAAATGCGAATTCTTTTAATCCTTTGATACCAAATGTTTCTGGTTCACCGCCAAGGGCAATAACAAGGTAGTCATAGTTGACTTCCCCTTTTTCTAATATAACTTTCTTTTCTTCTTTGTTAATCTCAACTACAGTATCTTGAATAAAATCCACTTTACTGCTGTCAATGACATCACGGATATCATAACGTACACGGTCGTGATGCAACGTGCCTGCAGAAGCCTCATGCAGCCAAGTGGTTTCATAATGGTAATCATTTTTATTTACTAATACAATATCAGCTTCATTTACGCCGATTAACTTCTGTAAGCGAACTGTTGTCATTAGTCCACCGTAACCAGCACCAAGAATAACAATTTTAGGCTTTCTCAAAGTGATCACTTCCACCCTTAAAATTTTTTAGATAATCCCTTTTTTCTTAGTTTCCACTGCTTTGACCATTTTTATTTTGTATAATAAAAAAATGTATGTGATATAATTCACGAATAAAGTCTAAAAAAAATGAGTTTCCTGGAAAGTATATAGGTCAAGCGAGGTATTTGCTAAGAATGTAATTTTTTACTATTTGACAAAAAAATGTGCATTTTATGTCACAAAAATTTAACAATCTATCCTCAATACATCTTATGCTACTTTTACACGATTATCAAGCAATTTTCATAAATTTTTATCTTAAGTTTTTGGATTTTAATAGAATCTCTAATGTCCTAAAACAATGTGTTAAAAATTGCTTCAGTTGTGAATATTACCCTATAAAGATGTGAGAATTTTTTAATTTATGATAATATAGTGAGTAAAGTTTCTTACTACAGGTTGGGGGGATACGGTGTGCAAGAAAATCAAAAAGTTTATGACATTACAATCATTGGTGGAGGTCCTACTGGTCTATTTACTGCCTTCTACGGAGGAATGAGACAAGCATCAGTGAAAATTATTGAGAGCCTGCCACAACTAGGCGGTCAATTATCAGCGCTTTATCCGGAAAAGTATATTTATGATGTTGCGGGTTTCCCAAAAATCCGTGCTCAAGAATTAATAAATAATTTAAAAGAACAAATGAAAAAATTTGAACCAACAATTGCCCTGGAGCAATCCGTTGAAAAGTTAGAAAAACAAGAAGATGGAATATTCAAATTAACAACGAACAAAGAAGTCCATTATTCTAAAACAATTATTATAACAGCTGGAAATGGTGCATTCCAACCGCGTCGTCTGGAACTAGAAAGTGCTGCTCAATATGAGCGTAAAAATCTTTACTACTTTATTGAGGATCTAAATCAGTTTGCAGGTCAAAAAGTGGTCGTTTTTGGAGGCGGCGACTCAGCAGTTGATTGGGCATTAATGCTAGAGCCTATCGCTGAGCAAGTTTCCATTGTCCACCGAAGAGATAAGTTCCGTGCTCACGAGCATAGTGTAGAAAACTTATATAACTCTAAAGTAGATGTGAAAACACCTTATGTTCCTGCTGAACTGATTGGTGATGAAAGCGGAATTAAACAGGTCGTTCTTGAAACCGTAAATGGAGAAGAAAAAGTAACAGTAGATGTAGACGCTGTTATTTGTAACTATGGATTTGTCTCATCCCTCGGACCAATTAAGGAATGGGGCTTAGAAATCGAAAAGAATTCGATTGTCGTAAATTCGAAAATGGAAACGAATATTCCAGGGATCTATGCTGCTGGAGATATCTGCACTTATGAAGGTAAAGTAAAGTTAATTGCATGTGGCTTCGGTGAGGCACCAACTGCTGTTAATAATGCAAAAGCATTTATTGATCCAAAGGCAAAAATTCAGCCATTACACAGTTCTTCAATGTTCAATAAATAGAAAAAAGCGTCCTTTGCGGACGCTTTTTTGATTTTAGCATTCTTCCGGTGTACCTGTGGCAGCAGCTGTTCTAAACGAAGAGCCACAACCGCACGATGCAATCGCATTTGGATTTTCAATCGTAAAGCCACCGCCCATCATTGATTCTTTATAATCAATTTTGGTTCCTTGTAAAATGGCTGCACTCTCTTTATCGACTAAAATTTGAATTCCAAATTGTTCAATCTTTAAATCATCTTCATTTACTGTACGGTCAAAACCCATTCCATACGATAAGCCGCTACACCCGCCGCCTTTAACGCTGACACGTAATAGTGCGCCTTCTTCCTCGTTATGCTTCATCATTTCTTTAATATGCAGGGACGCCGCTTCTGTTAAAATAACCACATTATTATTCATAAAATTCCCTCCCAAAATGAAGCTTTTATTAAATTATATACACAGATTATTAACTAAACAACTAATTGAATCTATTAACTAATATATGGAATAAAAAAAATAAGGAAGCGGCAATACTCCCTTATTATATCTTTTCTTAAAACATCGGATTTTCTTCTAAATATTGATAAATGTTATCGACCAGCTCATCAGGTGTTTTTCCTGTTACTACTTCTCCATTAACCAGAGCGTATAAAGTGGAAGCACATTTTCCACAATATCCAAGACATCCATATTCAATAATATCCAAATTAGGATCTTTTTCTAATTTCTCTAGTGCCTTTTGGGCACCATTCGCCAGATTACTAATACAAAATTCGATGATGGGTTGAATCATTGCTTTCACCTCTCCACAACTAAATATCCTACTCTAATTAATCTCCTCCGTCAATTACCATGTTTACTATGTCAATGTCAAGAAAATCATGAATTTTGTTGTTATTTCGACATATTTCCGCTATACTCGTATTTGTTAAAGGAACGGAATTACTATACTAGTATTTTTTTATGACACTTCAGCCAACTCTAAAATGAAAACCTAATATTCAAAGGGGAAATAATAATGAAAAACCTTGTAATTCTAGGTGGCGGATACGGCGGGATGAAGATTTTAAGCGAACTTCTTCCTACCCATTTACCAGAAGATGTGACAATCACACTTGTTGACCGAGTACCCTACCATTGCTTAAAAACGGAGTACTATGCTTTAGCTGCAGGAACCATCTCAGATAAAGAAGTCCGGGTCGCTTTTCCGGAGCACCCACGCTTAAAAGTAGTTTATGGCGAGGTAAACGGAATTCATACATCTGAAAAAAAGATCACACTAAAAGACGCCGAACCAGTTGTCTATGATGATTTAATCATCGGTCTTGGCTGCGAGGACAAGTATCATGATGTTCCCGGAGCAGATCAGTTTACTTACAGCATACAGTCGATTGAAAAGTCCCGACTTACCTATTCAGTTTTAAATAATCTGGGACCGGGCTCTGTTGTTTGTATTGTCGGCGCTGGTCTTAGCGGCGTAGAGTTAGCAAGTGAATTAAGTGAAAGCCGGGATGATCTTCACATCAAATTATTTGATCGGGGAAAACATATCCTCTCCGCATTCCCTGAGCGATTAAGCAAATATGTAGAAAATTGGTTTGTACGAAACAATGTCGAAATTATTAACAGTTCTAATATTACCAAAGTCGAAGAAAATGTATTATACAATCACGACGAGCCGATTCATTGTGATGTCATTGTTTGGACGGCTGGAATTCAAGCCAATAAAATTGTGCGCAATATGGACGGCGAAAAAGACGGAATGGGACGGCTAGTCCTCACCCCGCTTCATCATTTACCCAATGATGAACATGTCTTTATTGTCGGTGATTGCGCCAGTCTTCCCCATGCACCAAGTGCTCAATTAGCAGAAGGACAGGCGGAACAAATTGTTGAAGTATTAAAAAGACGTTGGAAAGGTGAAGAGCCTCCAACTTCCTTCCCGAAAATAAAATTAAAGGGAATTTTAGGTTCCCTTGGGAAAAAACACGGGTTTGGAATGATGGCTGACCGTGCCATTACCGGTCGAGTGGCCCGCCTGCTTAAATCAGGTATTCTTTGGATGTACAAATTTCATAATGGTTAATAAGATAAAGCTCCATCCTTTGTTCGGGAGCTGGAGCCGGTTTCAAACAAAAAGCATTCCATTTTCGTGGAATGCTCAGATTGTCGAGAAAGGGTATTTTTCTCGGCAATTTTTTATTTTGTAAGAATCTAAATACTAATTTTGTTGTTTGTCCCTGTAAATGGGCCTGTTGATTTCCGCTCCGGGCACTCGCTTTCCGCGGGGAGGTCCTGGAGCCTCCTCGGCGCTTTTGCGCCTGCGGGTTCTCCAGTGACCTCTCTTTCCCGCTGGAGTCGAGTGCTCTCCGCTCCAATCAACAGGGAGGCAAATCAACCTAAAGTATTGCAACACACTTTTTATAACCCTGCTAATTTTGTCACAATCTTTTTTATATTTTGGCAGGTTGCAGTAAAAGAGCCTGTTCGCTCACATTCTCCAATCGCTGTAATAAGAATGGACCTTCTCAAGAAGAAACGAAAATCAATATATTTATCAATCACTTTGGCCAGACTCTTTTGGGCTAAAGCATTAATTTCACTACTTATTTTTATTATTTATTGGTTGAGTTGAAGGTCTTTATTGAAAACACTCTGTTGATTGGTGCGGAAGGCACGAAGACTCCTGCGGGAGTACGGGTCAGGGGAGACCCCGCAGGAGCGAAGCGACGAGGAGGCTCCCCGGCACGCCCGCGGAAAGCGAAGTGCCTGGAGCGCCAATCAACAGACCTGTTTAAAATTTATAATTTTCGACAGCCTGAGCATTCCATTTTCGTGGAATGCTTTTCAAATTAAATAGCCTTATAACCATGGTTTTCAAGTTCAGAAAAAATGGTTTTTAAACGCGGGTTCCCTTCTCCAACGATTTTTTCTTTGATGACAACCACTGGATAAAACATATCCTCTTCGATTACTTTTTTGGCAAAGTCGTGTTTTTCGCTCTCCCCTGTCGGTTGATAAATATCGACATATGTGATTTTAAAGGGCTGATCAGGAAATTTTCTGGCAATGGCCGCTTCCAGCCATTCAAACGTTTCTTTGGAAGATGGTAAATTAACACAACTTGGGCACAACTGTTCGGCACCATAAACAACAATTTCTACTTCAGATTTATTCATGTAATCATTCCTGTCTTTTTATTTCAGCTTAACTTATATTTAGGATAATAACCAAGAAATTGTCTATAAATGTGTGTTTTCCTAATTTCTGATAATGGATTTTTCACGATGATGACATTATAATATAAATTATAGGAAGGGAGTCGATTAATTTGGCAGAACAAGAAATTTTTGAACAAGTTCAAGAAGTATTAGATAAATTACGTCCATTTCTTCTTCGCGACGGCGGAGATTGTGAATTAGTAGATGTTGAAGAAGGCATTGTCAAGCTTCGCCTGTTAGGTGCATGCGGCAGCTGCCCAAGTTCAACGATCACACTTAAGGCTGGTATTGAAAGAGCCCTTTTAGAAGAAGTACCAGGGATTATTGAAGTAGAGCAAGTATTTTAATAAAGCGGAAACACCCATTTTAAAAAAGCGATTGCCCCTCAGGGTAATCGCTTTTTTGTGCTAACATATTTAGTAAAGCCATTCCAATAGCGGCAGGTTTAAACGCTTAATTGGGGCATCTGTAAGTTGATAAAAACCAGCCAAAAACCGTTCATAATCACCGGACTGACGTAAAATTCTTGTTAATTTCTCCTCCATTACCTTTTGGTCCTGTTCCGATGTGGTAATATAGTAACTTTCAATACATTCAAAGTAATGGAGCGGGAAAATTAACCTGGAATATAATAATCGCCAAGAAAAAGGGGACAATGGTGCAATACTTTGATACTCTTCAAAAAAGTGCTTTAATTCCACATCATAGGTTTGGGAGTTGCGCAGATATCTTTCCCTAGTCCACTCAGCTATGTCACGGCTGCGATGGTCAAATACCCAGTCAAACGGGTTTTTAATCATATAATTATTGAGCGGTCCCCAGGTTTTTTGCGTAAAACGTTCATGACAAACGGTGCCGCTATCCGTCTCAAGTGGATTATCATCAATCTCTGTATCCACTAAATATTGTATCGCGTTCTCCGTTAAGCCAAGATAATAGGGGAAGGAATCAATAAACATCCGTTGAAATTCGTGTTCAGGTGTTTGAAAGAGAAGATCATTCCATACCTTTTCCATTTGCTCCAGCCGCTTTTCCCATAAAGACTTCCATTGCCCAATCCTGCTTGACCTCTCTATTTGAAAGGGGACTTTTCTGCCTCGCTCATGGAATTTTGCCAATTTCCTGCCCAATTTAATTTTTTTATGTTCTTCAATTTGCCGATTAGCAAGGACACAATATTTATTTTTTTCCCATTCCGTAATTAAATGGCCTTCTTTCGATGGCAAAAAGACGGGGACATTTTGATCACCATAATTTCGTAAATGCTCTGCGATTTTTTCAAGTTCCGCAATATCTTCTTCTTCCTTACCCGTTGGTTTGGAGATTAAATAGAGCCAGCCATTTCCTCTTAACGCATCATACGTATCTAGTTTTACATATTCATCGACCGTAATACCGTATTGATTTTCAAGCATTTTTTGAAGCATGGGTTCCACCTCATATCTTTCCCTTTTCTTAACTCATATATATGTTTTAGATTAGAAAACTTGTTCCTGAATAACATAGAAAAATGAAGGATAATATAAGGCTTTAACCATGCTCTTTTTTAGGATTCCTTTGCATAAGTTAGAATAATACAGTATATATTTAGTGAAAATCCATAGAAAAGGTGATCAAAGGAATGGCAGACGACAAAAATGTAAATCTAACCGAAGAAACTGCACGCAGATGGCTGAAAGAAAGAGGCGTCGAAATTAAGGATATCGCTGATTTAGTTTTCTTTTTGCAGGAAAAATATCACGAAAATTTAAAAATGGAAGACTGTTTAGCCAACGTGGAACGCGTGCTTTCGAAACGAGAGGTTCAGAACGCCATTTTAACAGGAATACAGCTGGATGTACTCGCCGAAAAAGGAATGCTAGAGGAGCCTCTTCAAGCGATTATTGGTTCAGATGAAAGCCTCTATGGTGTCGATGAAATTCTAGCCTTTTCGATTGTTAATGTTTACGGTTCGATTGGTTTTACTAATTACGGTTACATCGATAAGTTAAAGCCTGGAATATTAGCGCATTTAAATGATAAATCAACAGGCGAGTGCCACACGTTTTTAGATGATATTGTTGGGGCAATTGCAGCCGCCGCATCGAGCAGACTCGCACACCGGGCTGCACGAGAAGGAAAGTCATGAAGAAAAGGATGGGTTGCCCCATCCTTTTTTATATCTCCCATTGATCTAAGGAATCAATCGCGTAGGTTGGCATACGGTCATATCCAGATAACAGTTCTTTCGTCGTTACACCTGTATGTACTAATAATGTATCCATACCCGCATTCATGCCCGCTAAGATATCAGTGTCATAATAATCGCCAACCATTAATGTCTCTTCTTTAGATGTCCCTAACACCTTTAAAGCCTGTTCCATAATTATTGATTCCGGCTTACCTATAAAAATCGGCTTGGTTTGTGTGGATACGGTAATGACGGAGGTTAGTGAACCATTCCCTGGAAGCAGCCCTCTTTCTGTAGGAATGGCGATATCGCCATTTGTTGAAATGAACGTTGCGCCGTTGCGAATGGCCAAACAGGCAACCGTCAATTTTTCATAACTGATGTCCCGGTCTATTCCTATGGCGACAAACTCAGCATCTTCTCCGCCAAATCTAAGTCCCTTTTCTTCAATTGCCGTCCGAAGCCCCTCTTCCCCAATCACATAAACTGCCGCATCATTCTTTCGTTCATAGATGTAATTAGCAGTCGCTTGGCTGGTTGTAAAAACTTGCTTTTCTTCCGCGGGGATATCAAACTGGGTCAGTTTTTCAGCAACCTGTGCAGGTGTCCTTGACGAATTATTTGTTACAAAAAGATAGGGTATCTGGTTATCCTGGAGTTTCTTCACGAAGTCTGATGCGGCTTCAATTCGTTCTGATCCTTTATACATCGTCCCGTCCAAATCAATTAAATAACCTTTGTATTTTTTCATAAATATCACTCCTAAAAATATTCTTTCCAAATAAAGCAAAAAGACCGCACAAACGGTCTTATGATCAATTTTTAAACGCCGACACTGGTCCTAACTCCGTTGCGAGATACTCACGGACATTAGTCGCAAATTTCACCAACTCATGTACATGCTTTGAAAAAGTCTCCTGAAGTTCATGATGGTCCACATCTGTATACAGTTGAACAAGCTTTTTTCGATAGAGGATTACGATTTTTAATCCATTACCCGTTTCAGTTGAGATTACTTTTTCATCCATTAAAATATCAATGATGTCTTCATAACTCCCTGGGTCACGCATAATAAACCCATCAATCATCGCATTCCCCACGTCCAAAACGGACTCAATCATCATATGGTTTAATCTTTCTAATGCTGCCTTTTCAAGTGGGGTGGACCACTCTTTTTGACTTAAAAAGAGTTGAATTTGCCTTTCTAAATATTTCAGTATCTCTTCAATTTTTTCCCTATCAACAAAATACATATAATCACCTTTCTCGATTTTTCTAGGATGTTATATTTTTATAAAAGCAGATGGTCGTGCATAGAAGAATCCTTGAGCTAAGTCAACATTATTTCTCCTGAGCACAGATGCCTCATCCTCATTTTCGATGCCTTCTGCAACCACGAGGGAACCCGCTTCTCTTGCAATCAGCATTAACCCCTGTAACATAGATTCCTTCACCGTATTTTTATCAATATTTGAAATAACAGAACGGTCGATTTTAATAATATCCGGCATGATGTCACTAATAATACTCAAACTAGAGTACCCTGATCCTGTATCGTCCATGGCAATTTTATACCCCATTAAACGAAGCATCTTAATGTTATAGATAAAATTCTTTAAACCATCAATTGAATCATTTTCCGTTATTTCAATCGTAATCTGCTGGGGAGAAATACTTGCATATTGCTGCATTAGTTTTTTTATATCACGCGTAAATCGAATATTTCCAAGTGTTAAAGGGGTACAATTAACAAAGATATTTTTCCAGCACCTCGTTTCCTTTATTTGTCTTAGGACTTTCTCAAGGACGAGCATTTCAAGTTCATAAAGCATTCCTGTTTGTCTCGCAACCGAAAAAAGTGATAATGGGCTCTCTAATACAGTTCCAAATGGCCCGCGGGTAAGCATTTCTAAAGCCCAAACTTCTTTTGTTGCTACATCTATAATTGGTTGAGCTAATATTTTAATGTCCTTCTTAGAGATAATTTGTTTGATAGAATAAACCATTTCCGTCCATTCCGATTTGACTCTTTTTTCCGCCATCGCAATCGCCTGCAGTCGGGCACTTTCAACCGAATGAATAATGGAATAATTCTTTTTTTCAACAAACATATAACCTGATTCAAACTCAGGCTGAAGGGACGGATAAAGTTGATGAAGACTTTTTTCCGCGTTGTAAATTATATTACCCATGATCATATTTATTTCAGAGAGAGAATGGTGAAGATAATCCACTTTAATGATTAGGGTCAGTCCCTCATAGTAATAATCATGCAGGGTGATGATATCTTGCTTGGAAATTTGCTGTTCGATCGTCTTACGAAAGGATTTTTTTATTTGCTTATGTAATTGTCCATACTGGTATGGACCCAATTGCTCTGTTATTTCGTTCATATCCTTTAAATTGAAGACAATCACTGCCACTTCATGCCCATTGTTAATGGCCGCTGTTACGCCTTCCGATACAGGATTTCGCAATATAAATTGAGGAGGATAAAAACGAATTGACGAAAGAGGCAACAAAATCTTTCCCCATTGCATTACATTTTTGACCTTTTCCATGTAACGACGGATCATTCAATCATTCCTCTCGGTGTCAACTTTCGAGAATTTAGAATTTAGGTTAATTGTAGCATAATTTGACATCCTTCGCGTTTTTCGATTCATAAAAACTTATGAAATTTGTGTAAAATTCTGGACTCCCCTAGATTGGCTTTATTTGTTACTATAGAGAAGATGTAGAAACTTATCTATTTTTAATTAAAGGAGACCATTTAATGACAGAACGTTTTTTCTTATACGATGATACAGTAGATACAAAAACTAGATTTGTCAGCTTTGTTGGGGAAAATCAACGCTTTGATTTAGCGATTGTTCAAAGTGACCGCCATTACGGGAAGCATCTTGTTTTAGATATGCAAGGAAACCGGTTTGCGATTATCGGCTTAGATGACCTGCAAGAGGAAGGTTATTTAGAGTATGCTTTTCAATTAAATGAGGAAGATGCTGAGGAATTAAGATCCTTTTTGATGGAATTATTATAATGGTTAGTCATGAATTTCACTCCCTTTGAAAATAATAGTGCTAAAGGGGGCGTTACTATGACAGAAAAATATACGGAATTATCCAATGTTGAAAAACAAAGGAATTTTCTTACGTCAGAGGAATTTCCAGAAGGTCCATTTGGTTCTCCTCTTCGTCAAGACGAACCGGTTCAGAACAAAAGTACTCCTTGGGAAGAAGGGCAACGGCCATACAGTGCCTTTAATTATGAAAATAAAACCCTTCATCAGGAACTTCCTCGGCAAATGGACGGGGCACATCCAACCCATGATGATCCCGAAAAAGACCAACAGCCGCCTTATACAGAAAACACATAAAAGAAGGGCCAGTTCGCTGACCCTTCTTTTATTTTTTGACTTTTTTCAAAACAAAATAAGCACAGCCAAAATTACAGTATTCATAAAGATATTCGCTCAGCGTGCTAATTTTTGTATCGAAGGTTGCTTTTTGGTTTTGGTCGTCGAAAAATCCCTTTAATCGGAGTTGCCCATATCCCCAATCACCAACCACATAATCATATCTTGTTAAAATATCACTAAACCTTGCTTTAAGGGCTTCTTCATTAAATCCGTTACGATGTTCTTGGACAATTTCATAAACGGCGTTGTTCATTATTATCATGATATTTCACCTCTTTTGCCAGCTAATTCCTAATACCCATTATAACCGATTCCCCATCAATTACTAAGAAAAAAAATCCTCTTAATGGCTATTCTAAGTAAAGGAGGTGTTTAAGTTGAAAAAATTAGTCATAATCTTGGGATTATGTACAATAACAGCTTTAACAGGATGCACTAAGGATATGGGCAATCGAGATGTTTATGAAGAAAGCGGTAATACGATTAATGTAAACAATAAAAGGCATGACCTTTACAATGAAGGGGCTAGCCGGGGTGTCCGTAATGTAAGTAACAATTATGGCTTTGTCCGTCATCAAAAGAGTCCGCTGATGAACGACAATACAGCTAATGACCATTATACGGCATTAGACCGTGAACAGGCGGCAAATATCATTAGTAAATTAAGTACCAATATTCCCAATGTAAATGACTTGGCAACACTTGTCACAGACCAAGAAGTATTAATAGCCTATACGACCGATTCAAAGGATCGCAATTTAACAGCGGATCAAGTGAAGAAAACAGCGATGTCCGTAGTCCCAAGATATTATCATGTTTACGTTTCGGACAATAAAGTGTTAATGAGGGATGTAGAAAATCTTGCAAACCTTGATTCGACAAGCCGAAACGCCCGTAATTTGGTCAATGGGCTAATAACACAGATGAAAAAATCACCACAAGGGCAGCGAATCAATGCCAGTGAAGACGAAAATGGACGAACAGCGGATGATAATATGGGCAGAAATAATCAATAAAACAAAGAGTTCAGTCACTTTGACTGAACTCTTGTTTTATGCTTCTTGTGCCTTTTCTTCCCCAAGCATTTGCATGTGTTTCGCGGCTGCGTTAACTTGCTCATCGGCATGATAAGAGGACCGAACGAGCGGGCCTGCTTCACAATGACTAAAGCCTTTACTTAGCGCAATTTGCTGTAATTCTTTGAATTCATCTGGACTATAATATTTTTCAACCTTTAGATGACTTTTTGTAGGCTGTAAATATTGACCAATCGTCATAATATCCACATGATTAGCTCTTAAATCTTCCATTACTTCGATAATTTCTTCCTTTGTTTCCCCAATTCCAACCATTAAGCTCGACTTTGTTGGGATATTGGGCTGCATTTCTTTGGCACGACGAAGGAACTCAAGGGAACGATCGTATTTAGCCCGAGCCCTTACTCTAGGGGTCAACCGTTTAACTGTCTCGATGTTATGATTTAAAATATCGGGTTTTGCGTCCATTAGCAAACGTAGATTTTCTTCTTTTCCACCCATATCTGAAGGAAGAACTTCAATGCTTGTGAACGGATTTTTACGGCGAATCGCTCGGACTGTTTCAGCAAAGACAGCTGCCCCGCCGTCCCTTAGATCATCACGGGCTACCGCAGTGACAACGACATGTTTTAAGTTCATCAATTGAACAGAGTCGGCCACTCTTTCTGGTTCTTGCAAATCCAACTCGGTAGGCAAGCCTGTTTTAACCGCGCAAAAACGGCAGGCACGGGTACATGTATCTCCAAGGATCATAAAAGTAGCCGTACGTCTTTCTGCCCAGCATTCATGAATATTAGGACAACGTGCTTCTTCACAAACCGTGTGGAGATTTTTTTCACGCATCATTTTCTTTAAGCCTGTATAGGACTCATTGGTGTTAAGTTTTATTTTTAACCAATCCGGTTTTCTTAAAATATCTTCTTTCTTACTCATCTATTGCTACACCCCTTGAAGCTAGAAATGGATCTTCTTTGTCACTTTAACATACTGAAAAAATATCGACAAGCAAATCGGTTCATATTATCAGGACGAACAGTCTGAAATCAACAAAAATCTTGTTTACCATTTATTAACCATAATGAAATGGTTTAGAAAACATAAACTAACCTTGTACATTAATTGGAAGGAGGATTCTTGTGCGGGCTGTTCTATTATTGGGAACTTTTCTTTTATTCTTTACCACTTCATGGTCTGTTACGGATGTTCATGCTGCTGAGACAAATGAAACTAATCCATACCAAGAACGAATGAAGCTGTATAAGAAAGTTGAAACAGTTACACAAATTCCTTGGTACTATTTAGCGGCCATTGATCAATACGAAAGAAGCATCCGTCAGGTCCGCAGAGACTTACCTAAACCAGATAGCGTCATTGGCATCTATTTTCGTCCGGAAGAATGGGCAGGTTTAACGAATCCAAATCCATTGGAAGAAAACCCAGCTATCATCCAGTTTTTTGATGGAAAGGGTGTGGATGGGGATGGAGATGGGAAAGCAAGTCAAAAAAATGATGAGGATGTCCTCTATACGTTTGCTAATTATCTCCTATCATACGGTGTCGATCATGATAATATAAAAATCGGCTTATGGAATTACTATCATCGTGATAAGACGGTTAGTATTATTGCTGGAAAAGCAAAACTCTATAAACATTTTGGTCGAATTGATTTAGATACACAAGTATTCCCAGTCCCAATCCGCAGCAATCACAGCTACCGAAGTACCTGGGGGTCTGCCCGCGGCTGGGGAGGCAGGAGAATTCATGAAGGTACCGATATTTTTGCAGGTTACGGCGTACCGGTTCGAGCGACAAACTATGGCATTATTGAAATGAAAGGCTGGAACAAGTTTGGCGGTTGGAGAATCGGCATTCGCGATGTAAATAATACGTATCATTACTTCGCCCACTTAAGCGGTTTTGCTAAAGACTTAAAAATTGGTCAAGTGGTTGAGCCTGGAATGATTATTGGCGGTGTAGGAAGTTCTGGTTATGGCCCTCCGGGAACCTCAGGTAAATTTCCGCCTCATTTACATTATGGGATGTACAAAGACAATGGGGTGACCGAATGGTCTTTTGATCCATACCCTCATTTAGCCAAATGGAAGCGATTAGAACGGATGAATGCTCGTAAAAAATAGGACTTCCCATCGTGGATCGTCCTATTTTTTCGTATCCGACTTTTTGGTGTCAGTCTGTTTCTCAGGAAGTTGGATCGATGGAGTAATCCCGCCGCCTCCATTATAGAATTGCGGAACATCCCCTTGGATTAGCGAACCGTCGACAGGAATACTTTGCGTCAACTTGGTGATCTTAGTAGCAAACGGAGTTATGATTTGCACAGATACTTCGATATGAATGGAAACATCGACCCAGGTATTATTTATCCCTACTTCTTTTGTTTCTATTTTTACATCTGGCTCCACTTCACCAATAGCATGAAACTTGACTGGAATTTTCGGTCCTAAATTTCCTAATAAAGTAATATTGGTTGCTTGACCAAGCGGGACGTACCAAATAATCCCGTCTTCCTTCTCTGAGTTGTGTGTTTCAATTTCTACATCTGTTAACTGCTCAAGCGAAGCAAGATCGCCTTTTTTCGCTGCCTTCAGATTCTTTTGAATTTGTGCGGTTGTTTCCGCTAAGACCCGGTTTATATAAACAGTATTGAGCTTGACGTTTGATGCCTTTCCATTTTCACTTGGCAGAATCACAATGACATCATTGTCTTCCCCAGTATCTGTCGTCCGTTTTGTAATCGCCTTATTGATGACTAACGAAGCAATATTTCGGGTTTCAGAGGTAGCAATTCTCATTAAAGTTGGTTCAATCCCCTTATTAACAAGCCATAATCCTGTTGCAGTAGAAAAGAGAAAAAAGACAACCGTCAATAACATGACATAACGGAAAGGCAACGGTCCCTTCTTAGGTCGCCGAATGCGAAACTTCACCAAAAAAATCACCCCTTCAAGCTATATGTATGCTTTAAAAAGGGGAACTAGCCTAAAAACTTGGCTAAAAATTATCTTCTATGCACATAACCCTATTGGCAAATCTCATTCATACATCCATAGAAAAAAGCCTGCTTTCTATAGCAAGCTTTTTAAATCATTTTCATTAATGCGTCCTTGCCAATCATTCCAGGATGAATGCCTAATTCCTCAGCCTGATAGGTAACCGACTCTAACGGGGCATTCAGAAGCTGTTCTATTGTCCTTACTCCTACGGCACGACCGGCAATAATGTTACGGTCTTTTAGTTTTTCGTTTAATAATCCTATATCTAAAGCGCCGCACATGATATATCCTTTATCATTAGAGACAGATAGCAAGGTTGTTTTAGGAAGTAATACGGATACAGCGATAAACGTATGACCATTTATATTAATGGGTGAAAGATCAACCACAGATTCCCCACACTCCTTTCCTCTCTAACACATTATGATTAGAAACGAAAAAGCGTGTTATGTGCTATGATTGCTTTTGTAATTTCCATTTTAATATATCCCGAAGGAATTCCGGTAAGAAATAATTCTTTTCCTTATGAGGGAGAACATCCTTGAAAAAGTGACCAAACGTGAACATATCCGGAAGGGCTAAAGTGTAACTTCGTTCATAGTCCACTTCCTTCCCATCTACGAGAATACTTTCACCATCCATACTAATTCGGTCATAGACAAATGCCCCTAAAAGTGTTCCTCTGAACCCAAGACCTTTAATATGCCGATGGACTAAGTCTTCATTTTTTGTTTGCTTCACAACCTTTTCTAATTCTTTTCCAGTTAGTTCTACTACACAAGGATTAATTGGATGCGGACAGATAGTGAGCAAATCGAAAACCGTCACATCCCCTTTTAAAGACCCTAAGAGAAGACCAGAGTTAATCATTGCACAATCAGAGTTACACCATTCTCTTAACGCTCTGCAAAGCATTCGTGAGAACTCGGTTTCCTGAAATAGGTTAGTTTCCAGCGGCGTTGTTAAGGTGGTTACCTTTTGATTTAACAGAGATTTCCCTTTTGAAAAATAACCATCAATTTGTTCCTGCTCATTCTGAACCTTAGGTAGGTCTTTGCTATCGTATAAAACAGCATACTTATCAATAATGGTTTTCGAATCGTTCAGGTTGAGAGTCACGTGCCCTACAAAATGTCCAAACTTTCCGGCAGCGCCAAGGAGAGTATCTCCTACGAACTTTCCTTTTTCAAGAAAGTGATGGGTATGTGAGCCGAGAATGACATCAATGTCCGGGCATTCAACTGCTATCGATTCATCCTCTTCAAGACCGAGATGGGAAAGTAAAATGATGATATCTGATTCCGCTTTTAATGGTCCCATCCATTTCTTTAACTCTTGTATCGGTTCAGTTACCCTCCAGCCTAATAATCCATACAGATGTACAAAGGGAGCGGTTAGACCGATGACACCCACCCTTGTGCCCTTCTTTGTTCGGTAAACCTTGTATGGCTTAACCCAGTGAGGATATCCTCCGTTGGGCTGGTAAAGGTTTGCTAGTAGAACATCAAACTGGGCATGGTCATAAAGTTGATTTAAATCTTCATATGGGAGGTTAACCCCTTCATTGTTTCCGATCGTTACAGCTGTATATTGACATTCATTTAGAAGGTCAATGTTTCCCTTTCCCTTGGTTGCCTCTGTGAAAGGATGCCAGAGATCAATAAAATCGCCAATATCAAATAGAAACGTCTCCTCTTCTATTTGCTGATGCATTTCTTGTTTACCAGCTAGGAACTGTTTAATTCGCGGCCAGTTTTCTAAGTGACTGTGGACATCATTTGTATGATAAATATTTATCGTTTCCATCCTATCCCTACCCAAAAATTCCTTGATAAATTAATCGAATCCCAACAATGATAAGAATCGTTCGTAATATGAAGACAATCGTTTTACTCTTAAGCTTTGTATTGAAATACACACCTAATTTGGCGCCAATCCAAGCCCCAGGAACCAATGCAAGAGCATACATCCAGTTAACATTTCCTAAGGTAATATGCGTAATAGAGCTCAGCAATGAGGTGGGTAAAATCATAAACATCGATGTAGCTACCGCTACATGTGGTGGAAAAAAGAATACCAAAATCATCGTCGGAACCATTAAGGAGCCGCCGCCGACACCAAATACCCCCGATAAAAAACCAACAATAAAGGCAATCAAGATGCCAATTAGCGGGTTATATCCGTATTCAAAATTATTTCCCCTTTTATCTGTATACGTACGGATGATTCCCCGATCCTTCTGATAAGGCAATGGCTTTAATTTATCCTTAAGTAATAAAATAACCGAAATAAAAATAATAAATAGCCCAAAAAAGATATTAAACGTCTTCAAATGTAAACCTTCCGTTACCCACGCACCCAGGATACTCCCCGGACCGCTTCCAATCAGAAAAATCAAGCCGCTTTTATAATCAACGGTTTTGTGTTTCAAATAAGCTAAAGTGGACGACAAACCTGTAAAAATCATCGTAAACAAAGATGTCCCCACCGCAACCTGTGGTGTGATATGCCCAAAAGCGGGTAGGGTGGATAAATAAAGCAACGAGGGGACAATGACAATGCCTCCTCCTAACCCAATGAGCGAGCCTAATGAGCTTGCAATTAAGCCAATAAAAACGATTAAAATCCATTCCATGGTTTTCCTTCTCCTTCCCTCTGTCTGTTATGAATGCTGTTTATAATAAATCTAGCTGCCGTGGAGCAAGGTCTTTATATTCAATGTGTAAAAGATTAATCATTTCCTTGGCATTCGCTGCCGCATCTCCGCCTGAGTTATTGTTAAAGAGGAGATAGACATCTTTTGTATCCTTGGCTAATAACTGAATCGAATCTGCCCATTCTTCTAGCTCCTGCTGGTTATAGCGGTATAGGTAACGAACCTCACGCCAATCCACTCCCACTCGTTTTTGCCAGCCATGAAAATTGCGGCCGTGAAAACGGACGAGGACCTTCTCAGGGAAAGTCGACTGTAAAACGGTTGGGACGGAACCTTCTCCAGATTGTGGTTCATCACAAATACTGTGGATCCATTCTTCTTTGCTCATAAACTCTATTGTTTTTTGACGATACTGTGGGGCGAACCAAGACTGGTGTCTGAACTCTAATGCACACGGGAGATCCCCCATCTCATGCTTGCACCATCTTAGATACTGGACATTTTCTTTCGTACACGTAAACCATGGGGGAAATTGAAAGAGGGTCATTGCTAATTTATTCATTTCTATGTATGGTTCGAGTGACTCTTTGAAAACTCTGAACATCGTCTGTTTATTTTCAAACGGAATTTCTCCGCGCATATGTCCGGTCATTCCTTGATAGGCTTTAACGATAAACTGAAAGCTGTCCGGTGTTTCATTGACCCACTTTTCAGCATTTCTCCTAGGCTGAATGGCATAAAAGGCCGAATCTACTTCTACAATTGGAAAATGGCCTGCATACGCCTTTAGTTTGTCCCGTGAGGAAATGGGGCCGGGATATAAGCTGTCATGATCGCCCCAGCCTGTTACGCCGATATAGATCAAAAAACTCACCTCCAACTATTAATAATAGCATAACCATTTTTCGATGGTGGTAATTTTGAATAAAGGAAAAGGGAGTTTGGCCACATAAAAACCCGCCTGCCATCTGTGGCAAGCGGGTAATTTTTTAAAAAATATTAACCGATGGAGCCTTCCATCTCAAACTTGATGAGACGGTTCATTTCAACAGCGTATTCCATTGGCAGTTCTTTTGTAAACGGCTCGATAAAGCCCATTACGATCATTTCAGTTGCTTCTTGTTCTGAAATACCACGGCTCATCAAGTAGAAAAGCTGCTCTTCAGAAACCTTAGAAACCTTCGCTTCATGCTCAAGTGAAATGTTATCATTTAGAATCTCATTATAAGGAATCGTATCTGATGTCGACTTGTTATCCATAATTAAAGTATCACATTCGATATTAGAACGAGCACCATCTGCTTTACGTCCGAAGTGAACTTGACCGCGGTAGGTTACTTTACCGCCATGCTTAGAAATGGATTTAGAAACGATTGTGGAAGATGTATTTGGTGCTAAATGAATCATTTTTGCACCAGCATCCTGGTGTTGTCCTTTACCAGCAATGGCAATCGATAACGTCATACCACGAGCACCTTCGCCTTTTAAAATAACGGCTGGATACTTCATCGTTAATTTAGAACCGATGTTGCCATCAATCCATTCCATTGTTGCGTTTGCTTCACAAACCGCACGCTTGGTTACAAGGTTAAAGACGTTATTTGCCCAGTTTTGGATTGTTGTATAACGGCAGTAAGCATCCTTTTTAATAACAATCTCAACAACGGCACTGTGCAGAGAGTTTGTTGTATATACTGGTGCTGTACAACCCTCAACGTAATGCACGTGCGCGCCTTCATCAACAACGATTAATGTTCGTTCAAATTGACCCATGTTTTCAGAGTTGATTCGGAAATAAGCTTGTAACGGAGTATCCACCTTTACACCTGGTGGAACATAGATAAATGAGCCGCCTGACCAAACTGCAGAGTTAAGTGCAGAAAACTTGTTGTCTGTTGGTGGAATTGTTTTTCCAAAGTGTTCGCGGAAAATATCTTCATTTTCCCTTAAAGCAGAATCCGTATCTTTAAAGACGATCCCTAAATCCTCAAGTTCAACCTTCATGTTGTGGTAAACTACTTCAGACTCATACTGAGCAGAAACCCCTGCAAGGTACTTTTGCTCAGCTTCAGGAATTCCAAGCTTATCAAAAGTTGCCTTGATTTCTTCAGGTACTTCATCCCATGATTTCTCTGATTTTTCAGATGGTTTTACATAATAAGTAATTTCATCGAAATTTAAAGAAGTCATATCCCCGCCCCATTGCGGCATTGGCATTTTGTAAAAATGTTCAAGCGACTTCAATCGGAAGTCTAACATCCATTGTGGTTCGTTCTTCAACTTGGAAATTTCTTTTACTATATCAGCTGTTAAACCGCGCTTAGATCGGAATATGGAAACGTCTTTATCGGCAAAACCATATTTATAATCACCGATTTCCGGCATTTTTTTCGCCATCGTCGTGTTCCTCCATTCATAGAAAAGCGGAAGTGCCTTGCTCAGGCACTGGATCTGGACGTCGCCCTCTCACACCCGCTTTTTCTTATTTTTATTCTTTTTCTTCTTCTTTCAAACCCTTTTCCATTGCTTTCCACGCTAATGTCGCACATTTGATGCGGGCTGGGAATTTGGCAACACCTTGAAGTGCCTCGATATCGCCTAAATCGATATCTTCGTCATACTCTTTTCCTTGCATCATGTCAGAAAAGATTGTTGATAGCTTTAAGGCTTCTTCAATCGTTTTCCCTTTAATCGCCTGGGTCATCATTGATGCTGATGACATGGAAATAGAACAGCCTTCGCCTTCTTGCTTTGCGTCAACCACGATTCCATCAACCACCTTAAGTGTCAATTGAATCCGGTCACCACAAGTAGGGTTATTCATATTAATAGTCAGACTGCCATCATCTAAAACACCACGATTGCGTGGGTTTTTATAATGGTCCATAATCACCCGACGGTAAAGATTATCTAAATTATTAGAAGACATCGCTGAAATACTCCTTTGTTTTAACAAGTCCTTCAACAAGTTTATCTATATCATCTTCTGAATTATACAGGTAAAAGCTGGCACGTGCGGTTGCGGAGGCTTTTAGCCATCTCATTAAGGGCTGGGCACAATGATGTCCGGCACGAACCGCAATACCATCCGCATCAAGAACGGTTGCCACATCATGTGGATGAACATCACTTATATTAAAAGTGACAAGTCCAGCCCGCTTCGCAGCGTCAAGGGGACCATAAATGGTCATTCCTTCAACCGTTGCCATTTTTTCTAAAGCATAAGCAGCAAGTTTATGTTCATGCTCAGCAATCTGGTCTAAGCCCACCTCATTTAAAAAGTCGATGGCGGCGCCAAGACCAATGGCTCCAGCAATAATCGGTGTACCGGCTTCGAATTTCCAGGGAAGTTCTTTCCAAGTTGATTCGTACAATTGAACAAAATCAATCATTTCGCCGCCAAATTCAATTGGTTCCATATTCTCAAGGAGATGTTTCTTTCCATAAAGCACACCAATGCCGGTTGGACCGCACATTTTATGTCCTGAAAAGGCTAGAAAATCGCAATCTAAATCCTGTACATCAATCTTCATATGGGGAGCACTTTGTGCACCGTCGACTACCATAATTGCCCCATTTTCATGAGCAATTTGGGCAATCTCCTTAACTGGATTGATAACACCAAGAACGTTGGATACTTGCATAACAGAAACAACTTTTGTGTTTGCAGTAATGGTAGTACGGACATCATCGAGTGAAATCGTTCCATCTTCTTGAAGTGGAATGTATTTCAACTGGGCACCTGTCCGTCTAGCCACTTGCTGCCACGGAATAATATTACTGTGGTGTTCCATATACGTAATGACGATTTCATCGCCTTCTTTTAGGTTTGCTGCGGCGTAACTTGCTGCCACTGTATTAAGCGATGTTGTCGTTCCTCGGGTGAAAATCACTTCTTGAATAGACTTGGCATTGATAAACTTACGAACCTTTTCTCTTGCACCTTCGTAAGCATCAGTTGCTCTTGTTCCTAGTGTATGCACACCGCGATGGACATTGGAATTGATTTCACGATAATATCTTTCAACTGCCTCGATTACTTGGAGCGGCTTTTGAGATGTTGCAGAACTATCCAAGTATACCAATGGCTTCCCATTGACCTCTTGATCTAAGATTGGAAACTGCGCTCGAATATCTTTGATATTCATTAGCGTACTTTCCTTTCAATTACTTCAGTTAACTGTTTCTTTACTCCTTCGATTGGAAGCTGATTGACAACTGGGGCCAAGAATCCGTGAATGACTAAGCGCTCTGCTTCTTCTTTACGAATCCCGCGGCTCATCAAGTAGTACAGTTGAATTGGGTCCACACGTCCTACAGAGGCTGCGTGACCAGCCACGACATCATCTTCATCAATTAAAAGAATCGGATTGGCGTCACCACGAGCTTTTTCGCTTAGCATAAGTACACGTGATGTTTGTTCAGCATCCGATTTAGATGCACCGTGCTCAATTTTACCAATTCCATTAAAAATCGATGTCGCACTATCTTTAACAACACCATGATTTAAAATGTTTCCAACCGTATGTTTTCCGAAATGAACAACCGCAGTGGTAAAGTTCTGCGTTTGATCACCACGTCCAACAACTACAGTTTTTGTATCGCCATATGAACCATCACCAAGAAGGTTGGTGGTATTTTCAGAAATGGTATTCCCCTCATTCATTAAACCTAGGGCCCATTCAATTTTAGAATCTCTGCCAGCAACGCCGCGACGATTCACATAAGTAGTAATACCTTTAGCTAAGGTATCAACTGCACCATATCGTACGCTTGCATTTACATTCGCAACTACTTCAGTCAAGATATTAACCACTGCATTAGATGTTTCCACAGTGGAAATGTAGTTTTCTACATATGTTACTGCACTATTATCTTCCGCCACAACAATTACATGGTTAAACAAATTGGCCTCAGCATTGTCTTGGACAAACACTGCTTGAATTGGTTCAGAGACTTCTACATTTTTTGGAACGTATAAGAATACTCCTCCATTTACGAGGGCCGCATTTAGTGCCGTTAAACGATGTTCATCGGCATTGATCGCCTGAGTTAAATAATACTTTTTCAGTACGTCACCATGTTCTTTTGCAGCTGTAAAAATATCCGTAAAAATTACACCTTTGCTTTTTAGTTCTTCTGATAAAGATAAAAAAGCAGGAGTTTGATTTCGTTGAATATATAAATTTTTATTTTCGGCTTCCATGTCTATTAATTCTTTCACTTCTTCTGGTAATTCAGTCAGAGAAGTTATCGGAGCACTTGTTACTGTATGTTGAGTAAACTGGGTGAAGTTCCATTTATCAATCTTTGTTTTATCAGGTCTAGGCATTGGAAGTTGCTCGAAATCGGTTAATGCCTTAAGACGAAGCTCTTCAAACCAAGCAGGCTCGCTTGTTTCTTTTGAAAAGGAGCGTACATTTTCCTGATCAAATGGTAATTTGATTTCTGTTGTCATTGTAATCCTCCTAACCCTCTCTTACGCTTCTTGCCCAACTGTTTCATCTTCAATTCCAAGCTCTTGTTTGATCCAGTCATATCCTTCAGCTTCTAAGCGTTGTGCTAGTTCGGCTCCGCCGGATTTTACAACACGGCCCTGCATCATTACATGCACATGGTCTGGAGTGATATAGTTTAAAAGACGTTGATAGTGTGTTATCACTAAGCAGCCGAAATCTTTGCCGCGCATTTGATTGATTCCTTTTGATACTACCTTTAGGGCATCGATATCTAGTCCGGAGTCAATTTCATCTAAGATTGCAATTTTTGGTTCTAACATCATTAATTGCAGGATTTCGTTACGTTTTTTCTCACCGCCGGAGAAGCCTTCGTTTAAATAACGTTGTGCCATATCAAGATCCATTTCAAGGAATTCCATTTGCTTATCCATTTTACGAATGAATTTCATTAATGAAATTTCATTTCCTTCACCAAGACGGCTATTGAGTGCTGAACGTAAAAAATCGGCATTTGTAACGCCGTTAATTTCACTTGGATATTGCATAGCAAGGAATAGTCCAGCTCTTGCACGCTCATCTACTTCCATTTCAAGAACATTTTGTCCATCTAATGTAATTGACCCACTTGTCACTTCATATTTTGGATGACCCATAATTGCAGAAGATAAAGTGGATTTACCTGTACCATTTGGACCCATGATTGCGTGAATTTCTCCACCCTTTATTTCAAGGTTCACACCTTTTAAAATTTCTTTTCCATCAATTGCTACATGTAAATCTTTGATCGTTAATGTTGATCCAGCCATATCTATACCTCCAAAGAGAAAGTGTTGTATCATGTATTAGGGCTAATTCGATAACCCTATTCTCATTTTATTCTCATTCCAATCTTATAACAAATGAAATGTATTAGCAACTCTTAAACAGTAAAAACATAGCAACCATTTTCATTAAGCTAGTACCAATTGAGAATGAAAATCAATTTCTTAAGAAAATTCTGATTAATACTATTTCAGAAAAAACATTCGATTAAAATCATACCTCATTTTTTTACTATTTGCCAAGTGAATTCAGTTTTATCTTCATTCTATTTTTCCCAACGTACCTTTATAAATGTACAGCGCTTTTTGGCAACGGCATACAAAAAGCCAGTGTTTTCACACTGACTTTCTTCCTATATACAAATTACTCAGAAACCGGTACAACGGCACCTTTGTATTGTTTATGAATGAAATCTTGAATTTCTTTAGAATGAAGTACTTCTACAAGGGCTTTGATTTCTTTGTTATTTTTGTCCTCAGAACGAACGACAACAAGGTTTGCTGGAACAACGTCGTTGCCTTCAAATGCGATTCCATACTTTTTAATGTCAATATCGCCTTCTAATGCGTAGTTTGTATTAATAACAACCGCATCACCCTCACCGCTTTCGAAAGAAGTAGCTAATAACTTCGCTTCAACTAACGTTGAGAAATCAAGATTCTTTGGATTTTCAACAATATCCTCTACTCTTGCATTCACGCCAACGCCCTCTTTTAACTTAATTAGGCCAGCTTTTTCAAAAATTGGTAAAATCCGTCCATGGTCACTAAATGAATCACTCATAATAATTTTCGCACCTTTTGGAAGGTCCTTTAAGCTTTTATATTTTTTAGAATAAATTCCGATTGGTTCCTTATGAATACCACCAACACTTACAAAATCATAATCCTTATTTTCTTTCATTTGCAATTCTAAATACCCTGGTGTTTGAAAATAGTTTGCATCGAGTTCTTTATCCCTTAACGCCACATTTGGAAGGATATAATCTTGAAAAACTTGTACTTCTAGATCAATGCCTTTTTTCTTTAATAATGGTTTAGCCGCTTCTAATATTTCCGCATGCGGTACAGCAGATGCACCAACGACTAATTTCTTGTTACCATCTTTTTCTTCTGTTCCGTTTTTTGTACCAGCACACGCTGATAAGGCAAATACAACTAACGTAATCGCAATGAAACTAAATACTTTTTTCATTTTCTAACTCCTCCTGTTATCGTTTATCTGTTTTCTTTGTAAAATAATCCCCAACAAATTGGATGATAAAAACTAAAATTAATATCGCAATCGTTGCAACTAACGTAACAAACGGTCGATTGCGCTGAAAACCTTCAAGGTAGGCAAAATGTCCAAGTCCGCCTGCTCCAATGACACCCGCCATTGCTGTAAAGCCGACTAGTGAAATAGTTGTGACTGTAATCCCTGAAATTAATGCTGGCAAAGATTCCGGTATTAAAACTTTAAAAATAATATGATTATGTGTTGCTCCCATCGATTGCGATGCCTCAATGACACCTTTATCGATTTCCCTAAGGGCAATTTCCACCATTCGTGCATAAAAAGGAGCTGCTCCAATAATTAGAGCTGGCAGTGCCGCATTTGCTCCGAGCATAGTCCCAAGCAATAATTTTGTAAATGGAATTAATAAGACAATTAAGATGATAAAGGGAATCGATCTGAAAATATTAACAAACCCAGCAATAATAACATTAATTGTCCGATTTGCCCACAAATTTCCTTTATCTGTTAAAAATAACAGCAGACCGAGAAATAATCCTAAGATAAATGTAGCTAACACTGAAATGGAAGTCATATAAATGGTTTCACGTGTTGCTTCAATTAATTCATCCCACTTTACCATTTCCATAAAGTTAGCCATTACTGATCACCTCCACGCCGACTTGCTGTGAATGAATATAATCGATGGCTTTCTGTATTTCGCTGGCTTGTCCATCCAAATGAATAAATAATGTCCCATATGATCCGTTTTGCGTGTGAGAAATTTTCCCTTGAAGAATATTTACAACAACGTCGAAATCCCTGATTATATTTGTGATTAATGGCTGTTCTGTCGCCTCTCCAACAAACGTTAGCTGAACCACTTGCCCCTCGGGATAACGTTCGAGTAGATGATCGGTTGTTTCTTTCGTTTCCTCTGGTTCTGTTACCTGTTGGACAAAACGTTTTGTAATTGGCTGCTTCGGGTTTTTAAACACATCAAGCACCGGACCTAGTTCGACCACTTTTCCACTTTCCATGACGGCCACCCTATGACAAATTTTCCGAATGACATGCATTTCATGTGTAATCAACACAATTGTCAAACCCAGCCTTTTATTAATATCAACTAACAATTCTAAAATAGAATCGGTAGTCTGTGGGTCTAATGCGGAAGTAGCTTCATCACATAAAAGGACTTTCGGGTTGTTTGCGAGCGCTCTGGCAATTCCGACACGCTGCTTTTGTCCACCGCTTAGCTGGGACGGATAAGCATTTTCTCTTCCTTCCAGGCCGACTAATTTTATTAATTCTCTTACTCTTTTTTGGCGCTCAGGACCTTTGATACCTGCTATTTCTAATGGAAAAGCGATATTCTCACTAACTGTTCTCGACCACAGTAAGTTAAAATGCTGGAAGATCATACTGATCTCTTGACGTGCTTTTCGGAGTTCCGCACCCTTTATCTTTGAGACCACTCGGCCTGCGACTGTAACCGTTCCGTTAGTTGGCAGTTCCAGTCCATTTAACATTCTGATTAAGGTACTTTTACCAGCACCACTGTATCCAATTACCCCGAAAATTTCACCCTCTTGAATTTCAAGGTTTACATCATCAACGGCTCTTAGCTGCCCTTGTTTAGAAGGGAAGATCTTCTGAACATTTTTTATAGAAATCATTGAATCACCTGCTTCTTATTCAATTTACCTAAGATTCTGAAAGATTTTTCTTGTAATATACCGCTTAAATATAATATAGGGTTTGACGTTTTGAACAAAAAGATTCAATTTTAACAAAATAAAAGCCTTTCTGCGCAGGCAGAAAGGCATCATAAATAATAATCCTTTCTCCCATCTCCCAAAGCAATCGCTTTGTGTGAATTGGCACCATTTCAATAATAAATATTGACGGTTGCCGGGCTTCATCGGGCACATCCCTCCACCTCTCTTGATAAGAGCATCAAGTACTATATTCAATTAAAAAGTTCATTTATTTAAGTAATTATATTACAAAAGTTATCGTATCACGGATAAAAAGGGGTGTCAACGAAAAAAACTTCATATTCGGAAAATACGTTTGGGTCACTTTTAGGCATTTACATTTAGTGAGGTTAAACCAGTTGCTAAAACCATTGCTGATTCTAGGTCTTCAATTAAGTCTTCCACATTCTCGATACCAATGGAAAGGCGAATTAAATCTTCAGTTACACCTGCAGCTTTCAGGCCTTCGGCATCTAATTGCTGGTGTGTGGTGCTAGCAGGATGAATAATTAAACTTTTCGCATCGCCAACGTTGGCCACATGCGCCCAGAGTGTAACCGCATCAATTAATTTAGCACCGGCTTCTTTCCCACCTTTAATTCCGAAAACGACCATCGAACCCGCGCCTTTTGGTAAGTACTTTTTGGCTAATTCATAATCAGGATGCGATGGATGACCAGGATAAGAAACCCACTCCACTGCAGGATGGTTTACTAAATAAGCAACCACTTTTTGTGTATTGGCCACATGCTCTTTCATGCGAACATGAAGTGTTTCAAGACCAAGGACAAATTGGAAGGAGTTTTGCGGACTTAATGCAGGTCCTAGATCACGAAGTAATTGGACACGTGCTTTAATAATATAAGCCACTGCTCCGAGCGCTTCTGCATAAACAAGATCATGGTAACTTGCATCTGGGGTGGTGAAGCCAGGAAATTTATGTGAATTCCAGTCAAACTTGCCACCATCTACAATGATTCCGCCCGTGGTCGTTCCATTTCCTAATAACCACTTTGTCGCAGAATGGATGACAATATCGGCTCCATGTTCAATTGGCCGGCATAGGTATGGAGTGGCAAAGGTATTATCAATAATTAATGGGACACCTGCTTCATGAGCAATTTCAGCAACTTTTTCAATATCGAGGATGCGTAGGCTTGGATTACCAATCGTTTCAGCAAAAACAGCCTTGGTTTTGTCAGTGATAGCGGCGCGGAAATTGTCCGGATTTTCAGGGTCAACAAATTTCACGTTTATCCCATATTTCGGCAGCGTCACCGCAAATAAATTATAGGTTCCGCCATAAAGATTTGCTGCCGAAACGATTTCATCGCCAGCCTCAGCAATGTTTAAAATGGCGAGAGTAATGGCTGCCATTCCGCTCGCAACCGCTAGGGCACCAACACCACCTTCTAATAGGGCAACTCTTTCTTCAAATACAGTTGTCGTTGGATTATGAATCCGCGTGTATATGTATCCCGGTTCTGCTAGGCTAAAAAGATTTGCGGCATGCTCGGTATTCTTAAATTGGTAGGCATTGTTTTGGTAGATTGGAACGGCCCGGGCCCCAGTTACCGGATCTGGAGTTAATCCACCATGAACACTTAACGTTTCGAAACGATACTTTTTTTGATTTTCACTCATACTGTTTCCTCCTCGGTTTAAATAATTTTTGCAAAGTCTTCCTGTGCCTTTGTCAAATAAAAGATAGATTCAAGCAATAGCGTTGTGCGTAATGGGGCGGAAATACTTAGTTGGCCGTTTCGTTCAAGAGCTCGTAACCTTTCTTTCCCTTCTAATAGTTGCTTCATGGCTTTCAAGTCCCCACGAATCTCTGGTATCGTTTGGTTCTCTTCGCGATCATGAAGGATGAAAAATTCTCCATCCTTGATGATAATTTGAATGGCTTTTTGTTCACAAACCAAATTCGCTCGTAAATTGATATGCTCAAGTAACGGCAGAACATGCCCTTGCTGTTTAATGGCTATTTGAAAGGTTTTCAACACTTCTATCATTTCCACCACTCCGGTCTACTCTCTTATCTTAAATATACAGGAGACGGGCCTGAAATCCTCTTTAAAGTGGTCGACAATTATCTACTTTGGGAGGAGGGGAGGGAAGATTTCCTGAGAAATATGTCGGATTGAGAGAATTTTTTGAAAAGAGTCGGAAATTAGTCATAACTATTAGCTATTGGAGGGTGCAGAATTTTGTAAAATTAATTTATTCTAGATGAAAAGGATGTGAATTATGAGTTTTAAACCTCGTATTGAATCAGATGAAATAAAAATTTTAAGGTATCTAAACTTGCGAATGAAATTAGCGGAGAATGATAAACAGCGCTATCATAACCTTGTGAAGGGGTTTGAGGGTGAGGTTATGTTTGATGCATTGACTGAGAAACTTCAGTGTCCAAGTTTGATTCTAAACGACCTGTTACTTGAAGCTAACAATAGTAAATTCCAACTTGATTCTACGATTATTTTCCAAGAAAGGATATACCTATTTGAGGTGAAAAATTACGAAGGGGATTTTTACTTTGAAGGTGACCGATTTTACGCCCTCCCCAAAAAAGAATACAAAAACCCCCTGCTCCAATTACAACGAAGTGAATCCTTACTCCGCCAGCTTTTAGAAAACCTTGGGTACCGAATCCCTATTGAGGCTTATGTAATCTTTATCAATCCCCAGTTTACCTGTTATCAAGCTCCTCTTAATGAACCTATTATTTATCCAAATCAACTCAATCGCTTTATAAAAAAACTGAACATGCTTTCCTCAAACCTTAATACTCGGCATATGAGGCTAGCAGAAAAATTGGTTTCAATGCATCAGATTGAATTACCATATGATAGGTTACCTTCATATGAATTTGGTCAGATAAGAAAGGGGGGTACCTGCAAATTATGTAATTCTTTTTCGATAACTGTTCAAGGAAATAAGGTGATTTGTGATGTTTGTGGTTGCGAGGAGTTGGTTGATTCCGCAGTTCTAAGAGGGGTGCAAGAAATTACACTGCTGTTTCCTGAAAAAAAAATTACCACTATTTTAGTTAAAGAATGGTGTAATGTAATTGAGTCTAAAAAAACAATTAGAAGAATTTTAAAACAAAATTATAGTTTTGAGGGTAAGAAGGAATTTGGTTTCATTAATTTACATGACTAAGGACTTTTTTAACACTAGTAACACGCATCACAGTGACCATTGCTGATCTTTTTTCACCTCGATGGGCACTCTGCACGCCTTACAGAGACCGTTGCTGATCTTTTTTCACTTTGATGGGCACTCTGAACACTTCACAGTGACCGTTGCTGATCTTTTTTCACCTCGATGGGCACTCTGCACGCCTTACAGAGACCGTTGCTGATCTTTTTTCACCTCGATGGGCACTCTGCACGACTCACAGTGACCGTTGCTGATCTTTTTTCACCTCGATGGGCACTCTGCGCGCTTCACAGTGACCGTTGCTGATCTTTTTTCACCTCGATGGGCACTCTGCACGCCTTACAGTAACCATTGCTGATCTTTTTTTACCTTGATGGGCACTCTGCACGCTTCACAGTGAGTATTTGTGGGTTAAAAGCAATTAAAAACAGATGCAAGTCGCATCTGCTTTCATAATAAATGCTGTTTTATTTTTTCAAGTAAAAATGGTACGGAGTGAAAGGCGTAGAGTGTTTCTATTACCTCTCCAGATTTAACAAATACTAGGCAGGGGACACTTTCAATTTCAAATTCTCTAGCAAGGTCTGGGTAGAAGTTTAGGTTCATTTTTCCTATATTTAACTCTACCAGTTCCTCGATGACCTGGAGCATTTTTGATGCTACCTGACAGGTCCCGCACATTGGTGTATAAAAATAAACTAATCCTGTTGCCTTTCCATCAAGAAAGGCAGATAATTTGTTTCGATTCCATTCGTTCATTAAACTATTAACCCATTTCTAAAAATTCAGTATGAACATCGATATTTGCACCTAAAAGGACGGTGGCCAAGTGGTGAACTGGTGCGGTGGCTACCTCACGATACATCCGGTCAATATATAAATGTTCCGCTTGTGGCAATTCGCGCTTTAACTGCTTACGAAGCTTCTCACCTGAGAAGTCAGCATCAACTAAAATATAGACATCCTTATCTTCAAGGAATTCAATCAATTCATCTAATTTTGTAATACTGATGGTCCCATTGGTGCAAATAATTTCAACTGGTTCCTTCACAATTTTTTTTACCTTGTTTTTATCTGATTTTCCTTCGACAATAAGAACTTTGTCAACATACGAATCATTCATCATCCATCACCTGTATTAGAAGTTGTTTTATGTTAACATATTCTAAAATATTGATTACGTGTGCCTTCTTCTGACTATGTTAACCTTATCATTATTGTCTTTTTAAAAAATAGGGATCTGCCTACGAGGATACCCTGACTCTAATCCATTAGCACCAACCACCATCACCTCAATCGGCATGCTTAGCATCTGGTATTTCAGTCTTCGTGACATGCTGATAAATCTTTTGCTGTTCCACTTGAAAATGATGATCTAATTCCACTTGCATATGATCTGAAAGTTTCATTTTTCCAATTGGCATGCGATCAAGTAACAGTTCCATTTCGCCATTCTTCATTTTTCCAATGACTCGGTCGGTAACATCTACTCTTTGTTGCTTTAACGTCATGCTCCCACCCTCTTCATTATATTTATTATAAGGTTCCCTAAAATAGTAGAAGAAAAAGTGGGAATTTAAGAGAAAAAGCACCTCGACAAGGTGCCCTTCCGGATTAATTTAGTCTTCTTTAATCATTTCTTCATATTGCTCAGCCGTCATAAGCTTATCTAGCTCGCTGCTGTCGGATAGTTCAATCACAATCATCCATGCCTTTTCATATGGTGATTCGTTGACAAACTCAGGGCTGTCACTTAAATCTTCATTTACTTCCACGACTTTACCGCTTACAGGTGCATAAAGCTCAGAAACAGTTTTTACAGATTCAACACTTCCAAATGGCTCGTCAGCAGATACTTCATCGCCGACTTCTGGAAGCTCAACAAAAACGATATCTCCTAGTTCATGCTGCGCAAAAGCAGTAATCCCAACACGGACTTTTTCTCCTTCAACCTTTACCCACTCATGTTCTTCTGAATAACGTAATTCTTTTGGTGTACTCATTGCTAAATCCCTCCATTGTTTTTTCTAAAAAATCTATCATCGAAATAAATCGATTTCCATAGTAATGATGAAGATCTGGCTTATCGCCACATTTTTTCAAACTCTTCTTCTTTAAAGCCCACGGTAACACGTTCACCATCCGTTAAAATCGGCCGCTTGATTAGCATGCCATCGGAAGCAAGTAATTCTAGCAGTTCTTCATCTGTTGCAGACTTCATTTTATCCTTTATACCTAATTCACGGTATTTCATACCACTTGTATTAAAGAATTTCTTTAACTCTAGCCCGCTTTTTTGATAAAGATCCTGCAGCTCCTCACGACTTGGAGGATGTTCAACAATATGTACTTCTTCATAGGAAAGATGATGGGAATCCAGCCATTTCTTCGCGTTTCGACATGTGCCGCATTTCGGATACCAATAAAAAGTCAGTGACATTAATTTCACCGCCCTTTCCCGTTAAAAATCAATGACTTGTCTTTCGTCACTTGAATATTATCATAACGTTTTTTAAAATCCTAATGCAAAAAATATGTTCCACTTAAAAAAATTCGACTAATTTTTTAAAATTCCTTCCTTTTCTAATATAAAATTTAAGCTCCCTTCCTAGTAGAAAGAGAGCCCTGATAATTAAACGATATAGCGCTCGGCGTCGATGATAACATCTGCGGCTTCACGTTTTTTCGCAATGACATTAATTGGGGTGTGGCGGGTAAATTTGCGAAGCGACGACAACATCATGCGGAGTGTATCGCCTTGTTCCACGGCCACTAACGTTTCTTTTGCTATGGCTTCAAGCTCATTGAAGGCTTCTTGGCAGTAGATTTGTGTATAAAGAAGCTTTTGCTTGTTCTTATCTAAACCAGTTTTCGCAATCCCTTTTTCAGTACGTAACACAACGGATTCCATTGCATACACGTTTGAAATAAGGTCAGCGATATTGGCTAAAACTTCTTGCTCTTTATCAAGCGCTTTGCCAAATTTTTGGGCGGCTAAACCAGCTGCTAATAAGGCGATCTTTTTTGCATTTTTGACAAGATATTTTTCCTGTGCAAGCGGCTCGTCACCAGGCTCTTCTGGCATTAACATCATTAATTCCTCTTGCAGGGCCATTGCCTTTTGGAATATTGGAAGCTCGCCCTTGAAGGCTTTTTTCAATAAGGTGCCTGGCACTAACAGGCGGTTAATTTCATTGGTTCCTTCAAAAATACGTTGAATACGTGCATCACGATACGCTCTTTCAATTGGATACTCCTGCATGAAGCCATATCCACCATGAATTTGAACGCCTTCATCTGTTACATAAGCCAATACTTCACTGGCAAAGAATTTATTAAGTGAACATTCAATTGCATATTCGGCAATCGAATTCGCCACTAATTTAATGTCCTTTTCTTGCTCAGTTGTTAGCTTACCCTGGTTCTCTTCGTACAGACCAATGGTCCGGTAGACAGAGCTTTCGGCTGCATAAATCTTCGAGGCAAGTGTACCGAACTTTTCTTTTGTTAAATTGAATTGTGAAATTGGTGTTTTAAATTGCTGACGGCCATTTGCATATTTAACGGTTAATTCGAAGGCTTTCTTGGAACCACCGACACTTCCAACCGCTAGCTTATAACGCCCAATATTCAGGATGTTAAAGGCAATCACATGACCTTTTCCAATTTCACCTAATAAATTTTCAACAGGAACGGGAACATCTTCTAAAATGAGTGTTCGAGTAGAAGAACTCTTAATTCCCATTTTCTTCTCCTCAGCCCCAGTAGAAACTCCTGCAAAATCCCTGTCAACGATAAATGCGGTAAATTGCTCGCCATCAATCTTGGCATAGACAACAAAAACATCTGCAAATCCTGCATTGGTAATCCATTGCTTTTCTCCATTTAAGATATAATGTGTACCTGCAGCATTTAATCTAGCCGTAGTTCTGGCACCTAGTGCATCAGAACCCGAACCTGGTTCAGTTAAGGCATAGGCCGCTAGTTTCTCACCAGATGCTAGGGTAGGTAAATATCTTCGCTTTTGATCCTCGTTCCCGAATAATACAATTGGTAGCGAGCCAATCCCTACGTGAGCCCCGTGTGAAAGTGAGAATCCGCCGCCTCCCGCCATTTTCTCGGTAAGTAGTGATGAGGTAATCTTATCTAAGGCTAGGCCTTCATATTCCTCTGGTACGTCAACCGCTAAAAGACCAAGTTCGCCTGCTTTTTTAAGCAGTTTTACCGTACGATCGAACTCATGGTTTTCTAAATGTTCGAGCTGTGGGACCACTTCTTTTTCAACAAAGTCTTCTGCTGTTTTCGCAATCATTAAATGTTCTTCTGTAAAATCCTCCGGTGTAAATAGTTGCTCATAAGAGATATCTTCAATTAAAAAGCTTCCGCCTTTAATGATTTTTTCTGTCTGATTTGTCATTATTTATTCCTCCTAATCGTTGATTAGAAAGGGGCAGATAGCAGCCCCTTTCTAAAAGTTAAATGCTTGGGACAGTTAGAGTAATTCAAATACTCCTGCCGCTCCCATTCCTCCGCCGATACACATTGTTACAACACCAAATTGTTGGTTGCGGCGTTTTAATTCGTGAATAAGCGTGAGTGTTAATTTAGCACCAGTACACCCAAGTGGATGTCCTAGGGCGATAGCGCCGCCATTGACGTTGACGATTTCTTCGTTTAGACCTAATTCACGAATGACTTGAAGTGATTGGGACGCAAAGGCTTCATTCAATTCAAACAAATTAATATCGGATAATTCTAGTCCAGCTAGTTTGACCGCCTTTGGAATCGCGACAACCGGGCCGACACCCATGATTTCAGGTGGAACACCGCCAACAGCAAAAGAACGGAATTTTGCTAACGGCTTAAGGCCAAGTGATTCAGCCTTTTCCCGGTCCATCACCATCAAAGCAGCCGCCCCATCACTTGTTTGTGAGGCATTACCAGCCGTTACCGATCCTGTCACAGAGAAGGCAGGGCGGAGTTTACCCAAGGTTTCTAGGTTAGTATCAGGACGAACACCTTCATCCTGTGAAAATTGAAGCGTTTTTTCAACAAGTCTATTGTCATTGCCGACAGTTCGAATAGTCACATCTACAGGGACGATTTCATCGACGAATTTCCCTTCGGCAATCGCCTTCGCCGCTTTCTGATGGCTTCTTACCGCAAAGGCGTCTTGGTCCTCACGGGAAATGCCATATTTCAGCGCCACTTGCTCGGCTGTGTGACCCATACCCATATAATATTGCGGAGCCGTTTCTGCTAGTTTAAGATTGGGACGGACGACATGACCCATCATCGGGATCATACTCATCGATTCCGCCCCTCCAGCGATAGCTGTATCGGTGTGGCCAAGCATGATTCCCTGTGCAGCATAAGCAATTGCCTGTAATCCTGAAGAACAGAAACGATTGACTGTGATGGCAGGCACTGTATATGGAAGTCCAGCTAAGGCCCCAATATTGCGGGCCATATTGTTGCCTTGCTCTGCCTCAGGCATGGCACAGCCAATGATTAAATCATCAATATTTCCTTCATAGTTCCCAGCACGCTTTAATGTTTCCCTTACCACCAATGCTCCCAAATCATCCGGGCGAACATGGGCAAGCGTACCCTTCTTCGCTTTCCCTACCGGGGTCCTTGCTCCGGCAACGATAACCGCTTCTCTCATGTTAGTTCCCTCGCTTTCTGTCAAATTATTAATCTATTTTTTCGTACGGGCTCAGGGGGCTGAGCCCTAGAATGTTAGTTTCTTAACGGTTTACCCTTCACAAGCATATGCTGCATGCGCTGCTGAGATTTTGGCTCTGCAATTAGGCTTAAGAACGCTTGCCTTTCAAGATCCAATAAATATTGCTCATCTACTTCTGTCCCGAATGGCACTTTTCCACCTGCAATCACATAGGCGACCTTCTTAGCAATTTTTAGATCATGCTCTGAAATATAACCAGATAGGCGCATGGCTTCTGCACCAAGTAACAAGGTCGCATAACCCGTTTCACCGACGACTGGAACTTTACGGCGAACCTTTGGCATGTAACCTTTTTCATGTAAAGCTAGGACAGCCTGCTTCGCATCATAGAGTAGATGATCATTATTGAAACTAATTCCATCAGACTTACTTAAGAAATTATTTTCCCTAGCTTCTTCCGCGGATGTAGAAACTTTTGCGGTGGCAATCGTTTCAAACACTTTATTGGCGATCGTTTGCAGGTCAAACGGCACTCCGTTTGGAAGGTTATCTAAGTGTTTCATATAAAGCTCTTTGTTTCCGCCGCCGCCTGGAAGAAGACCGACACCGACCTCCACAAGACCCATGTACGTTTCAGCGGAAGCTTGAATGTGCGTAGCCGGCAAGCAAACTTCTGCTCCGCCGCCTAGTGTCATCCCAAATGGAGCAGCGACGATTGGTTTAGAGCTGTATTTGACTTTCAGCAAGGCACTATGGAGGTGGCGGACAATCATATCAAGTTCATAAATATTGTCATCCTGGACTTCCATGAGCATCATCGCCAAGTTCGCACCGACACAGAAGTTCTTTCCTTGGTTGCCGATGACAAGTCCCTTATAATTCTTCTCGACTTCCTCCACGGCATAATTTATCATTTGAACGATATCGAGACCAATCGCATTATTTGGTGAATGGAACTCTAAAAGGGCAACCCCATCTCCAATATCAATCAGGCTGGCCCCGCTATTCTTTTTAATAACACCTTTTTGTTTCTTTATTTGCTTAAGGTCAAGGGCCTTCGGATTAAATTCCACTAATCGATATTGACCATTATCATAGAAGAACCGTTCGCCGTTTTCTTCTATATAGAAGGATGAATGTCCTTTTTCCAGCATTTCCGCTACCCATGCTGGAACTTCAAGACCGGCTTCCTTCATTTTTTGAACGGATTTTTCAACACCGATCGCATCCCATGTTTCAAATGGGCCTGTTTCCCAGCCGAAGCCCCACTTCATAGCGCGGTCGATGGAAACGATATCGTCGGCAATTTCGCCTAATAGCTGAGCAGAGTATACAAGCGACTGTGTCATCGTATTCCATAAGAATTGACCTGCACGATCATTCGCGTATACAAGCGCTTTCAATTTATTGACGGTGCCTTTTTCTTGCTTCGCTAGTTCAACTCCAGGTGTGGAGAGCTTTTTACGCGGACCATATTCTAACGTCACAGGATCTAGTTCAAGAATGTCTTTTCCTTTTTTCAAAAAGAAGCCTTGACCCGATTTGCTTCCAAGCCAGCCTTTTTCCACCATTGCTTTTAAGAAGGCAGGGATTTCAAAAACTTCCTTTTCTTTGCCTTCAACTTTTTCATAAACGTTATTAGCGACATGATAAAAAGTATCCAATCCAACTACATCAAGTGTACGGAAGGTGGCACTTTTTGCGCGGCCAATGAGTGGACCGGTGATGGAATCAACTTCGCCGACACTTAAGCCCGCCTTCAGCATTTCCTGAACAGTAATAAGCAGACCGTAAGTGCCAATCCTGTTCGCGATAAAGTTTGGCGTATCCTTAGCCACAACTACACCTTTTCCTAATACATCCTCACCGAAAGTTTTCATGAATGAAAGTACTTCTGGAGCAGTATATTGAGTAGGAATCACTTCAAGCAATTTCAGATAGCGCGGCGGGTTAAAGAAGTGCGTGCCAAGGAAATGTTTTTGGAAATCTTCGGAACGGCCTTCGACCATCGCTTCTACTGAAATTCCTGAGGTATTGGAACTAATTATGCTGCCCGGTTTCCGGTATTGATCAACCTTTTCAAATACCTGTTTCTTAACGCTAAGGTTTTCAACCACCACTTCAATAACCCAGTCTACATCTTTCAATTTGACTAAATCGTCTTCAAGATTGCCTGCTTCAATCAGGGCCAAATTCTTTTTCACTGCGAGTGGGGCAGGTTTTTGCTTCAATAATTTTTGGATAGAAGTTGTACTGATTCGATTGCGCACTTGTTTATCCGCTAACGTTAGTCCCTTAGCTTCTTCATCTTTCGTTAGTTCACGTGGCACGATATCTAATAATAGTGTTGGAATGCCGATATTTGCGAGATGGGCAGCAATTCCTGACCCCATTACTCCAGATCCTAGGACAGCTGCTTTTTTAATTAATTGGTTCAACATTGTCTCCCCCTTCAAGCTTTGAATGAACACTCATTCATTTTTTAGCCAAAAAAAATTCACAATTGAATGAGTCTTGTTACTACTTACTATAAAATATTTCGAAAATTTGTGCAATCATTAAACGCGGAATTTTGAAATTTTTTCGAAAAATAAATTTTTAAATATTTTTACATAAAAGGGTATCCTATTATCTGAGGTGATAACGATGGCAAAAATGAAAAAGGAACCTTCTAAAGCAGGGGTAAGTGCGGCAAGTGTGAAGGGGAATGGCGGGCCTGGCAATGAAGAGGCTCATCTTGATAAAAAAAACAGCCAGAACAATCAATATAAGCGATAAGAAAAAACAGGCTGATTCGTTCAGCCTGTTTTCTATTTTTGCATAAAAGTTCCTGTTTGAGAGACCATATAGTCGTATAGATTACATGAATTAGGAGGGTTACTATGCAGCAACAAAATATAAATATGCCCAATATGAACATGCAAAATCAACAATCAACCATGCAACAGCCTCCCGGAGTCGTGTCAACAAAGGATGCTCTTTATTTAACAGATATGATGTCTTGGAACTTGCTGTCTGCTAAGAAAGCAAACTTTTTTGCCGGGCAGTGTCAGGACCCTGAAATAAAAGCAGAAGCAGAAAAAGTCTGCCAAATGCATCAGCGCCACTATCAACAACTGCTAGGTCACTTAGGACAACACGCTAACCAACAACAGCCCTTAAATAATATGCAATAAAGAAACGACAAAAAAGGAGGATTCTTATCAATGAATCAACAGCAGAAGATTCAAAATCCTGAAACCCAAGTTCCAAAAACCCCGCAAATGAATGACCGTGATTTTATCAATGATTTATTAACAACAGAAAAATATATGACCACTTCTTACAGCATGGCCCTACATGAGGCAAGTCACGAAGGTTTGTATCAGGACATTATGAAAATCTTTTCTGAAACTCAAAACTGCCAGCGCGACCTTTATGATTTGATGTTTAAAAAAGGCTGGTATTCCATTGAAGCAGCCGATCAGCAAAAGCTGCAGCAATCGTATCAGCAGTTTCAAGGATATACGAACCAGCTTCCAACTGGCGGTACCCTGCAATAATAGTAAAAACCGGAGGCATCCATGCTTCCGGTTTTTATATGTAGTTTATTTTTGAGAAGAGCGGTGCTGTTCATTCATGACTTTAATTTCATTTATAATCTGCTTCATTTCTTCCTTTGCCTCCGGGTAAAGTCCATTCCAATGCTTGGCTAAAGCAGGCATTGATTTGGCGATATGAGTGTACAATGCCCACATCTTCACCTTCTCCTTCGTTTCCGCGGTGGATTCACCGACCAATAGTTCACTATACTTTTCAAGCAAAGCTTCGAACTGCTTCACAAATGTTTTCTCCATCATGACACCTTCTATCCTTAGCAATTTGGGTACATGGGCAGGTTTTGCAGCGTTTACCTGCTGGCAATTGATAGGTAAAACAACACGTTTTTCTTAGGCTTATCTCACTATCCCATTCTTCCAAATACGTCTTTTCAGCAAAGTACTTTTGCAGTGGATTTAAGTTGTAGCGGCCAAACAACTGCCCTTCTGCTTCTGAAATTAAGTAGCGGAAATCCTCAGCAACCTGCTCATTCTCTGTTAGTTCGCTTTCATAGAGCCAAAATAAGTAGACAGCAATATTTTCCCACAGGATTAACTTTGAAATCCCGAATGTTTTTTCCAGTTGTGAGATCAGCGGATAAATATTATTCGCAAATAGATCTTTAAAAACATTAGCCCGCCATTCCGAGCGGTCGTTGCCATCCCAGTCCTGTACGGTAACGTCCTTTAAAGAAATCCCTGGCAGCCAATCTTTCCCCTGTTCAGCTGATTCCATTTTTACATTATCCAACGATACATTTAGCTTTTTATTCAAAGCCGTCATGGCATAGAGCGACATCACGGCTAAAAAGGCATAGCGTTTAATAAAAATTGAAGCAGCGACCTTTTCAGAAGGGGCCCCAAGAGTATGGGATAAATTTTTCATAAATTCCTTTAGTAATGCCTCATCTAAGAGATCTGCAACATGGAATGAATGCTTTAAGCTGGGATTGAATCTGTATTTTTCTAATTGCTTATCCGCTGCCAATTTATCCATTCACCGCTACCGCCTTGTTAAGGATACATCTCCCTTTTCCATAAGGAATGCAGAGCGGTGTCCCAAACAACGGGTCCATCATTACCTCACAATCCATACCAAACACATTTTTTACCAGACTGCAATTGATGACATGTTCTGGTTTCCCTTGGTCATATACCTTCTGATCCTTGATAGCAACGATATTATGAGCATAGCGGCATGCCAGATTGAGATCGTGAAGCACCATAACAACTGTCCGCTTTTTCTTTTCATTCAGTTCAAATAGTAAATCGAGAATCTCGATTTGATGAGTCATATCCAGGTAAGTGGTTGGTTCGTCAAGGAGGATAACATCTGTATCCTGAGCCAGTGTCATCGCAATCCAGGCACGCTGTCTTTGCCCGCCTGAAAGTGAATCGACCGTTCTTTCTTTTAGGTCCTCTAATCGTGTAGCCTTAAGCGCATCATTGACCTTTTTTTCATCTTCCTCCGACCATTGTTTTAACCATGTTTGATGTGGATAGCGCCCTTGTTTAACAAGCTGAAGAACGGTTAAACCCTCAGGGGCAGAAGGTGATTGTGGTAAAATCGCCATTTTTTTCGCAATGTCCTTCGTGGACAGCTTGGCAATTGCTTTCCCTTCGAGCAATACAGCGCCAGACTTTGGCTTTAAGAGACGAGCAATTGAACGAAGCAGAGTGGATTTTCCGCAGCCATTCCCGCCAATAAACACGGTAATTTCACCCTTTGGAATCTTCAAATCTAATTCATCAATAATGAGAGTTTCTCCATAGGAAAGTGATAGATTCTTCGTTTCAATCGCATTCATCATCTGACAGCTCCTTTTATGAATTTCTCGTTTTAAAAAGCAAGTAAATAAAGTACGGTGCACCGATGCCAGCGGTGAACACACCTGCTGGAACCTCTAACGGGGAAAACATTGTTCTGCCAATTAAATCAGCGATCATGACAAGAATCCCGCCAATCAAGGCACTTGCTGGAAGCAATGCTCCAAACGATGAACCCACTAACCTTCTCGCCATATGCGGTGCCATTAAGCCAACAAATCCGATCCCCCCAGCAAAAGCAACCGAACCGCCAATCAATGCCGTGCTAATCATTAATAAGAGAAACCGTTGTTTTTGTACTTTGCCGCCTAAACCAGTAGCTACCTCATCACCGAGCTCTTGAATATTAATCGTCCTAGCTACTGCCAACGCAATAATCACGAAGATTACAGTCCACGGGACAAGAATGGCCACATTACTCCAATTGGATCCGTATACGGTTCCAGTAATCCAAATATTGGCTTGGCTCGCCTGATAAATCGGGCCCATTACCATTGTTAAAGTGGTGATTGCTTGCATTAAGGTGGAGATCCCAATCCCGATCAATACCAGCCTGATCGGTGATACACCATTTTTCCAAGCAAGGAAATACACTAAAAATCCGATCACTGTCGCACCTATAAATGCAGCTAAGGGCAGCCAAGCGATACTAACGGTTAAGGAATGATTCTTATCACTAAAAATGGCTAAAAAACTAACCACGGCAGCGGCCGCTCCGCCGGTAATCCCTAATACATCTGGAGAAGCAAGCGGATTGCGGATCATGCCTTGTAAAATGCCGCCAGCAATCGCTAAAGAAATACCAACCATTAAGGCAACAATAATTCTCGGGAGACGAAAAGAGGTAATAATCAGCTTTTCCAGCTCAGGACCGCCGCCGAATAAAACTTTTACCACGGTAAGTGGGTTTATTTTCATTTCACCGCTTCCCGTGCTAATTACAAAAACAAGGAAAGCAACTACTAGTAGAATGGTGAAAGTTAAAGTGGCTTTTCGATCCAATAAAAAGGACAATCTACCATTAAATAAACGGAAATTTTTATATTTACTCATCGTCCATTGAACCCCCTTCTTGCAATGTAAATAAAGAATGGAGTTCCAATGATGGCTGTCATGACACCAACAGGCACCTCAGACGGCATAAAAATGTACCTTGCAGCGATATCAGCGGCGATTAATAGGATCGCCCCAAACACACCCGAAAATGGGATGACCCATCGATGGTCAATCCCTACAATCGACCTGGTAATATGCGGGACAACAATTCCGACAAAACCAATTGGACCGGCAACAGCGACCGAACCGCCCGCCAATAAAATTACAATTACGCCAATCGCGATTTTGATAAGACCGGTGTTTAAACCAAGCCCCTTCGCAACATCTTCCCCCATGGACAAGATATTCATTTTGCCAGCAATTAGCACGGCACCAATCCAACCTATTCCAATATAAGGTAAAACAGAAACTAGTGTCTCTAATTTTCGGCCTTGGAAAGAGCCTGCCAGCCAAAACAATACCTGATCAAGCATGACCTCATCTAACACCAGCAAGCCCTGAGTAAAGGAGGAAAACATCGCTGACATCGCAGCCCCTGCCAATGTTAGTTTCATAGGTGTTAAACCCTCACGTCCAAAAGATCCGATCGTGTAAACACTTATGGCTGCAACTGCTGCTCCTATAAATGCTAGAACGCTAAACGCTTGTAAGCTATTTACAGAAAACACTGTCATCGCTACGACAACGGCAAACCCTCCACCGGCATTGATTCCAAATATTCCTGGTGACGCGAGTGGATTTTTCGTTAATGTTTGCATAAGGACACCGGCAATAGCCAGGCTAGCCCCGACGGCTGAAGCGATTAACGCTCTCGGCAGCCTTACGGTTTGAATAATAATATGTTCATTAGATCCGTTATTTTTAGTAAAGGCATCTATGGCTGTTTGCCAGCTGGTATCGGTATAACCATAAATGACACTGGCGCACATGGATAACACCATCACCAAGATGGCAATTAGTAAACCCATCCATTTTAAAGATGTACTTTTTAGAAGCATATGATGGAAACCTTTCTAACTTCTTAATAGTTTTTATTAATTTAAGTCTATCTCTAATTGATAATTAGTGTCAATGACTTTGAAAATCATTTTCAATTAAAGCGTTGACATATCGGTTCTACTCATTTTATGATTAGGTTGTCATTGAAAATGATTATCATTAACAACTATCTAAGGGGGCAACATAAACAATGAAGGCAATCAATACCATACTTACTCTGTTTTCTGTCATGACGATTTTCTTGTTAGCTGCGTGCGGCAGCACTGAAGAAAAATCGAGTAAAGAAACGAAAACTACTGAAGAAAAATCTTATACAGTAGAACATGCGATGGGTTCTACCACCATTAAAGGTACACCTAAAAAAGTCGTTATTCTTACAAACGAAGGAACTGAAGCGTTGCTAGCTTTAGGTGTGAAACCAGTGGGTGCTGTCCAATCTTGGCTTGGCGATCCATGGTACAATCATATTAAAAAGGAAATGGACGGCGTTGAAGTTGTTGGAGTTGAAAGTGAAGTAAACGTAGAGAAAATTGCTTCATTAAAACCTGATTTAATTATTGGAAACAAGCTGCGTCATGAAAAGGTGTATGACCAATTAAGTGCAATCGCTCCGACCGTTTTTTCCGAAACACTTAGAGGCGATTGGCAAGATAACTTTAAATTATATGCAAAAGCGTTAAATCTTGAAGAAAAAGGCAACCAAGTTTTAAGTGATTTTGATCAACACGTAGCAGATTTAAAAGGAAAACTCGGTGATAAAGTAAATCAACAAGTTTCTGTTGTTCGTTTTATGGCTGGTAAATCTCGTATTTATTACACAGATTCTTTTTCTGGTGTTATTTTCGATAAATTAGGCTTCAAGCGTGCAGCCCAGCAGGAAGCACTATTTACTCCTGATAATAAGCTTGGTTTACTTGCTGTAGAGGTTGGCAAAGAAGTCATTCCTAAAATGGATGGAGATCTTCTCTTCTACTTCACTTATGCGCCACAAGGTGATCAAGCTGCCTTAGATACTGCCAAAGAGTGGACAAACGATCCACTTTGGAAAAATTTAAATGCGGTTAAGAACGGCCATGTATATGAGGTAAGCGATGCAACATGGAATACTGCCGGCGGCGTTATGGCAGCAAATATCATGCTCGATGACCTAGAAAAAATCTTACTTAAGAAATAAGTACTTTTTGTAAAAATACTTTCCAGTATATAGTCGAAAAGAGCGAGGCTTGCCATGGCCTCGCTCTTTTTGTTTAGTTTATCGTTTTGAGTTGTGGGATTCCGCCGACTTTCTGGTTTATTCCGCTAAACTTAATCGGGATTCCGCCGTTTTCTCAATTTATTCCGCCAAACTTTTCCAGGATTCCGCCTACTCTAATAATTATTCCGCCAAACTGGATTTGGAGCGATTCAATACTCAGGTCTGGGTGGGAGCTCTAGATGGGATTCCGCCGACTGAACCGGTTTTCCCGCCAAGCAAAACCGGAATTCCGCCATTTCTTCAATTTTTTCCGCCAAACTGGATTTGGAACGATTCAATACTCAGGTCTGGGTGGGAGTTCTAGATGGGATTCCGCCGACTGAACCGGTTTTCCCGCCAAGCAAAACCGGATTTCCGCCGTTTCTTCAATTTTTTCCGCCAAACTTACCCAGGATTCCGCCGACTCTAATAATTATTCCGCCAAACCACCCAATTACCGCAATCTCCCCAAATTTCAAACTCACACAAAAAAAAGAGCGATACCGCTCGTCGCTCTTTTTCCTCTATATTATGCTGTTGTTGAGAACATGTATTTTTTATAATGATAACGGATTGAAAAAATTAAGCCGAGCCCTAACATGTTCCCCATCAACGCACTCCCGCCGTAACTGATAAATGGTAATGGAATACCTGTAATCGGCAGCACGCCAATGGTCATCCCGACATTTTGGAAGACGTGGAAGGTAATCATACTGATGACCCCGACGCAAATATAGGTATAAAAATTATTCTTTGTCTCCATTCCAACCTTGGTTATATGGTAAACCAATAAGAAGAACAAACTGATTAATACACTTGCACCAATGAAGCCATATTCTTCGCCGACGACACTAAAAATAAAGTCTGTTTGGCTTTCCGGCAAGTAGACTTCGCGGTTTCCAAATCCTTTACCACCCGTCTGCCCTGATCCAATCGCCAGCAGGGATTTGGTCAACTGATAGGCATCCGAGCCTTGGTAGCTATAGGGATCGAGCCATGAGTAGATCCGACGGAGCTGATACTCGCCAACTCCAAGGTACTTTTCAAGTAAATCTGGATTCCATAATACAAAATAAAAAATCGTCCCAACAAGTGCAATCCCCGCGGAAAATAGTGGGGTCAGAAGTTTCCATGATATCCCTGAAATAAAAATCATACCAATCATAATAGCTAGGAATACAAGCGCTGTCCCTAAGTCCTGCTTAATGATAAGAGCTAGCGGGGCCATCGTGACAATCCCCATCTTAACTAACAGCCAGAAATCGGTTTGCATCGTTTTGATCTGGTTCTTTTGATGATGATCTTCAATTACGCGTGCAAGACCCAGAATAATGAAGATTTTAACAAACTCGGATGGCTGGATTGTTCCCACTCCAGGTATTTTAAACCAGTTCTTCGCTCCATTAATGACAGGTGCAATACTCTCCGGCGCTACAATTAAAAATCCAAGCATAAGAATTCCAAACCCATAAGCATACCAGGTTAGCTTTCGTAATTGGTCCGAATCAAGGGTCATAACACCAGTAATAATCCCACTGCCCACCGCATACCAAAAAATCTGCTTGATTAGGAAGTTCTCCTTGTATTGTCCGCTCGCCTGTGCACTATAGATCGCTAAACAGCTTGCAAGAAACAGTAAAATCAATATAAAAACAAGATTATAATCAAGTTTTGAAGTTTTATTATTTGAAGTCATATAGGTTCCACCTTACTAAGAAATGCTACATCCTTCATTATATTTTTATTATCGACAAATCACAACTTCTAAACCATGAATGGTTTGATTTACCTAGAAAGTCCTACTCAATAAAATAAATTCGCTTCAACTCTCCTGCCATCCGCTCTAAATTACTTGGCACCTGAGGAATTCCGTAGCCAATATAAAGAGGAGTGGTCACAAAGCGAGATACTACTTTGGCATAGATTTTATTTTCAATATGATGGAAAAACAGATTGTAGCTCGTTGCTTTGAATGGAAAGTTGTTCAGGATATAATGAACAGCTATTTGAAGGTAATCTGAAAACTTTTCCTGGTAACTGGAATCATCCATTTCAATATTAAACTCATAAAAACCAACACGCGGCTTTGTCGACAACGTAAAACGAACCCCTTCCTCTTCGGCAATCACAATCCCCTCAAACATCTCATGGGTTACCTTTTCTCTATAATCAATATCATCTAGTCCAATGATTTGCATATGGGGATGAGAGAGCGTACCTCCGGATAATGGTCCATGGTTTTTGAAGAAAATCACCGATTGATATCGGCCTGTTTCCTCCATGGCTAACCAATGCTTGATGCCAAACCTCATCAATTTATGTAAATGCTCTTTTGGGTAGGTTGATAATTCACCATGACAATCATCTGTTTCGATTAACACCGTTTGAAAGGTATGTTCTAAAACTGGATATTTATTTTTCAAAAGAATAATCGGTTCGTCCACAGCGATGAGGTTGGTCAGTTGTTCTCTTTCGCAAAATGGACAGGCTTGGTCTTTATTTCGTATATTCTCTGGCTTTTGAACACCAATAGACGTATTAAAATGTAGATGTGAATTTTCCAATTACGTTTCTCCTCTCGAACGAGTATACTTCTATTTTATGGGAGAATGCCTCCCAATTGCACTTATTTTGTTTACTCCACAAATATATTTTCATTGACCAATTTGGTAACAGAATCCTAAATTAGAGGGGAATTTCATTAAATAGATAATTTTAGCATATCTATTAATTGTACAGGCATATCATTTCTTGAGATTGTGAGGGTAATTATGTTAACAAAATTAGAGGCATTTATTCTTGGGATTATTCAAGGTTTAACGGAGTTCTTACCAATTAGCAGTACAGGCCATCTATATTTAGGAAGGAATTTATTCGGTTTGCAGGAAGCTGGGCTCTTGCTCGATACCATGCTTCATGTTGGCACATTGTTGGCTGTTTTTGTATTTTATAAGGATGAATTTATAAAAATTATCAAAAATCCGTTTAGTAAGTTAACTTTTTTGTTGGTGGTTGGGACGATCCCAGCGGTAGTCTTTGGACTTGCGTTTAAGGATTATATTGATGAAATTTCGAAAACAGGAGTGACGATTGGCTGGGAGTTTTTGATTACGGGAATTTTCTTGTGGGTTGCTGATTCCGTGAAAAATGGCTATAAAAAAATGGATGAGATTAGCTATAAGGATGCCCTCATCATCGGTACTTTTCAGGCTGTCGCGATTATGCCGGCGATTTCTCGTTCCGGGATGACAATCGTTGCGGCACTTTGGCGAAAATTAGACCGTGAAACGGCAGCGTATTTTTCCTTCTTATTATCTACCCCGGCGATTGTAGGCGCGATTGTCTTGCAAACCAAGGATTTACTCGGCGGTCAAGGGGAAGAAATCTCCTTGTCGGCACTGCTCGTTGGTATTGTTGCTTCTGCCATCTTTGGGTATGTTGCTGTTAAATGGATGATCGGCTATTTAAAAAATCACTCCTTAAAACCATTTGCAATTTATGTTTGGGCACTTGGAGTGCTAGTGTTAGTTTTCCAATTTACAGGTAAATTTTAGTTAGGTAAGGTTCAGAAAAATAGTTTCGCAAACAAAAGTACCGGTTTCGCAAACAAAAGTACCGGTTTCGCAAACAAAAGTACCGGTTTCGCAAACAAAAGTGCTGGTTTCGCAAACAAAGGACCTCGTTTCGCAAACAAAAATGGGTTTTCCACAAATAGGATGAGAACTCATGCGATATTTATAAAAAAACAACTAAAAAGCGACTCGACAGCACTCGAGTCGCTCCTTTTTATAATGTAACAGGCAGTTTTGCCATTATTCTTGCTGCTTCTGCGGCTTGTTCCTTCGCTTTTGCCATAATTTCTGGAATCTGTTTTGGAAAATGGTCCATTCCTTCTGCAACAACGGTTTCTAATCTCTCAAAACCAAGGAATTCAAATACTTTCTGTAAGTAACGGTCGCCCATTTCGAATTCCATCATTGGACCTGTTGAATAAATTCCGCCGCGTGTTTGAATATGAATCGCTTTTCTGCCAGAAAGAAGTCCTTTAGGACCTTCTGGTGTGTTGGTAAACGTTTTTTCAACAATAAATAAGTTATCAATATACTTCTTTAAAATCGATGGTGCACCGAGATTCCAAACTGGTGTCACAAACACATAATAATCTGCCGCAATAAAATTATCAGCTAGCGCATGCATTTTTTCTAATTTTGTTAGTTCTGCTTCAGATAGCTGCTCTTTCGTATAACCCATAAACGATAATTTTGCCCGAGCATATAAAAGGTCCATATCGATCTCAGGGATTTCCATGTCGTATAAGTGCAGGCGCTCAATCTCCACATCTGGCTGTTCCTTTTTGAACTCTTCTAAAAATACTTCCCCGATTTGCATCCCTTTTGAAAGTTTTATATCATTCTTTGGATTTGCCGTAATATATAGAAGCTTTGACATATAGATCCCCTTTCTTTACTTCACATTTTCTCTTCTATCCCTATAGTACATTAAACCTCATTGTTCACGAATGAACAATCCGTGAAGTTTGTGAAAGAACTGTGAAAACTACTATTTGGTTTTGAACAATTCATGACAATTCCAAACAAACCTTAACGAAACTTAACAAAACTTAACAAAAGTCACATTTAGTGTGCTATTCTTTTTTTAAAATAAAAGATGGAAAAACGGAGGATGACTTATGGAAGAAAAGGCATATACTCCCGATGAAGTGGCCCAACTCTTTCAAATCTCAAAACATACCGTTTATGAGCTGATTAAAAGAGGTGAGCTGCAAGCATTTAAGATTGGTAACAAAATGAGAATTGAACATGAGGAGCTGGAGCGATTTAAAGAGAATACCAAAGCTCCTGCGAAAAAAAGTCCCACTGAACCAACAGGGATTCCTAGTAATCCTGCCCAATCAATCAGATTATCTGGCAGTCACGACTTTCTCGTCGAACATTTCGCGAAACATGCAGCAACTGCCCTAAACTTGCAAATGCAGCCTTCATACATTGGCAGCTTGGAAGGATTAATGATGTTATACCGAGGCCAATGTGATATTGCAGCCATTCATCTATTGGACCCAAACTCACAGGAATATAATCTGCCCTTCATTCATCAACTGTTTGTTTATGAATCGATTTTGGTGCTACGATTGGCCGCAAGACAACAAGGCTTTATTGTCGCGAAAGGCAATCCGAAGAACATTCTCAATTTTCCTGATCTGGTGAGAAATGATGTTCAATTTGTTAATCGCCAAAAAGGGGCAGGAACACGATTTTTACTAGATTCAAAGCTTTCCAGTTACGGAATAACTCCTAATAAAATTAATGGATATAGCAATGAAGAATGGAACCATTTATCTGCCGCTTCCTACATAAGCAGAGGCATGGCTGATGTGGCCTTTGGTATTCAGTCGGCAGCCAGCCATTTAGGACTTGACTTCATCCCTGTAGCAAAAGAACATTTTGACCTGGTTTTCCGCTTTAACGCTGAAAATAAACAAAGCTTAACATACCTCGTTCAGTATTTACAATCTGCTAGTTTCATAGAAAGTTTAACGGATCTAGAAGGATACGATATTTCTGAATTAGGTAAAATCACCTATCAAACTAGTCAAACGGAGGAAACAACCACATGGTAAAGAATCGTTATCTTGCCTTCCTATTCGCAATGTTGCTATTAGTTTTAGCAGCCTGCGGAAATACTGACACCAAAGATTCAGCAGAAAAAGTGAAAAAAGAAGAACCTAAAGCAGCACCCACTGAAATGATCCTGGCTACAACGACAAGTACACAGGACAGCGGCTTATTAGATGTACTATTACCAATGTTTGAAAAACAATACAATGTAAAAGTTAAACCCATTGCCGTAGGTACTGGCCAAGCCTTAGAAATGGGTACAAAAGGTGAAGCAGACGCCCTTCTTGTACATGCTCCAGCAGCTGAAAAAGCAGTTGTCGATGCAGGTGATGCGATTAACTACAAGCGAGTAATGTACAATGATTTTATTTTAGTAGGACCAAAGGAAAATCCAGCTGGTGTCAGCGGTGACGACATTAACGCGGCTTTCAAAAAATTAGCTGAAGCTAAAGCTACGTTTGTTTCTCGCGGTGATGACTCTGGCACACACAAAAAGGAACTTGGGATATGGGATGCAAATGCCATTAAACCAGCAGGTGAATGGTATGTATCAACAGGCCAAGGCATGGGTCAAACATTACAAGTGGCCGCTGAGAAAAAAGGTTATGTCTTAACTGACCGTGCTACTTGGCTGGCCCAAGAGAAAAATTTAGACACCCTTCAAATCGTAGTTGAAGGCGGCAAGGATTTAATGAATATCTATCATGTTATGCAAGTAAATCCTGAAAAACACGACAAAATTAATAGCAAAGATGCTGAAAAATTTGTAGAATTTATGGTAGATCCGAAAACACAAGATGTGATTGAAGAATTCGGTAAGAAAGAATTTGGTCAATCCTTATTCAAAAAATATACAGAATAGTTGACATGGAGGCCCTTTTTTAAGGGTCCTTCTGTTTATGCAGCGTCAGAAAATCCTGGAGGCAGTTTAGATGGAATTACTCATTGATGGACTAAAAAAAGCAATTGAAATGATTCTTTCTGGTGATCCTGAGGTATTTGCAATTACCTGGCTCACTCTTAAAGTTTGTCTGATTTCCATTCTGATTAGTACCCTGATAGGATTGCCACTAGGTATTTTTCTTGGATTAACTAGATTCAGAGGGCGCAGGATTCTATTGTTGTTTATCAATATTGGTTTAGGTCTGCCACCTGTCGTTGCGGGACTGTGGATTACCATGCTGTTATGGCGCTCAGGCCCGTTAGGTGACCTAACCCTGCTCTATTCTCCAACAGCGATTATCATGGCACAAATACTTGTTAGTTTGCCGATCGTCACGAGCTTGACCTGTTCCGCCTTTCAACAAATCAGTGATAAAATGCTTCTCCAGATTAAAGCACTTGGCGCAACAAAGCTGCAGACACTAATGATTCTGATCAAGCAATTGAAAATCGCGATATTGGCGGCAATTATGGCTGGCTTTGGCCGGGTCATTGCTGAGGTTGGCGCCGCAATGATGGTCGGCGGTAATATCCAAGGTGACACGCGCATCTTAACAACAACGATTGTGATGGAGGTTTCAAAGGGGAACTTTGATATTGCGTTAGCTCTATCATTTATTTTATTATCGGTTGCCCTGTTGATTACGGCAGCATTAACATACTTACAGCAAAGGAAGCGAATTTCATGAGCCCTTTACTAGAGTTGAAAAAGGTAACCTTTCAAACGGAGAACAAAACGATTCTTGATATTCCTAAATTCCAGATTCAGACTGGCGAGTTTCTCGGCATAATGGGACCCAATGGTGCTGGGAAAAGTACGCTGCTAAAGGTGCTGGCCTTTCTTGATCAACAAACGAGTGGCGAAATTCTTTACCGAGGACAGGTCATTCCTAAAGGAAATGCTCCGCTTGAATTACGAAGGAAATTCTCGATTGCTCTCCAACAGTCCTTACTATTAGATGGAACCGTTTTTCATAACATTGCGATTGGCTTAACCTTACGAAAGGTACCTAAATCTGTGATTAAGGAGAAAGTGGAGCAATGGATGGAAGTGTTTGGCGTCAGTCATCTTGCGAAAAAAAACGCCCTATATTTATCCGGCGGCGAGGCACAACGGGTCAACTTAGCACGGGCGATGATTGTTGAACCAGAGATTCTATTTCTCGATGAACCTTTTTCTGCACTAGACTTCCCCACAAAAATAAGGTTAATGGAAGATTTCAAGCAAATTATAGAAGAGGCCAAAACAACGGCGGTCTTTGTCAGCCATGATTTGATGGAAATTAATTATCTCACATCACAGCTTGTAATCGTCGTAAATGGTGAAGTGAAACAAGTAGGATCAACCCCACGTGTCCTTGAACAACCGAATTCCTCCACTGCATCTTTCCTAAACGAATGGAAAAAGTTTTACCCCGTTGCCCGTTAATTGGCCGTTCCTGTTCGGAACTGCTTTTTTCTTTTTCAAATAGGAATTAGACAGAAGGCCTTTGCACACCTAGCAGAGGCCTTCAAAAAAATTAGTTAGTCTTCCTTTGGAAACCACAAGGTCACACTCGTTCCCTTATTCAGCCTGCTTTTTACTTTAATGACGCCCTTATGTGCATCCATTAAAGCTTTTACGATCGAGAGACCAATTCCGACTCCGCCAGTTTTACGATCACGCGATTTATCACCGCGATAGAACCGTTCAAATATATGTGGAATATCATCCTCAGCCATCCCTGAACCTTCATCCTGAATCTTGAAGCCTACATAGCCGTCCATTTCTGTTTGCACAGAAATGGTCACACTTTTTCCTGCTGGTGTATACTTTAGCGCATTATTGAGAATGTTTGACAGGATTTGCATTAAACGATCCTTGTCTGCTGCAAATAATTCGTCCTCGGCAGGTTCTTCAATCTGGAGATGGACGCCCTTTTCTGTAAACAACGGCAAGAACATCTCATATAACGCCGCCAGTACACTTCCTGCATCTAATTCGATTTTTTCCAATCTGATCTGCGGATTTTCAGCCGCAAGCAGCTTTTCCAATTCATTAACGAGCCTGACTAGCCGCATTAACTCTTCATGGGTTGTCTGCAATCGCTGCGGTGTAGGTTCCCAAATACCGTCCTGAAAAGCCTCAATTTGACTTCGCAATGTAGCCAGAGGTGTACGGAGTTCATGGGCCAAATCACCGGTAAAATGCTTACGGAGATTCTCTTCCTTTGCTAATGACATCGCCAGATTATTAAAGGAAATCGCAATATCCTTTACCTCTGTTGGCAATCCCGGCAATGGAATCCGAATATCCAGATTATGATTCTGCAGTTCATTTGCCGCAAACGATAGCTTCTGTAAACCTGAGGTCAGCTTTTTGGAAAAAAGCATACTAAAAATAATCGCCAAAACAATTGTCAAACAAACCGCTGCATAAATGTATAATTGAATCGTTTGGATAAACGTATATTCATCATCAATTAAACCCTTTGGATAGATAGCGACAAGTTTTCCAATGATATTATTATCTACCTTCAAGGTATAGGTCTGAGAATGCCACTCTTCACCATTTGGAGCAGGTTCCGTTAGACCAAAGCTATTTAACATGCCACGGATGTTGGAAGAATCCATTTGCAATTGCCCTAACCGATCATATAGTTGGAAATATAGCTGATCGGTCATGGCATGCTCGTGCAAAAGGCCAAACACCGGGTCGCTGGTAAAATGGCTATTTTTTTTATAATCCTTCTCAATTTCCGTAATAATCCGATCAATTTTCTTTTCGCGGTTTCGATCCAAATAACTGTTGAAACTCTCTTCAAAACCATACTGGATAAAAAAGCTAACAATGATGATCGCGATCATCGAGATGAGTATTAAATAAAAAAGTATCTTAGACCGGAGCGTTTGCTGCATCTAATACCCCTCCAAATTTATAGCCCATCCCGAAAACAGTCACAATAAAATCTGGCTGCCGTGAATCCTGTTCGATTTTTTTACGGAGATTTTTAATATGGGTATCAACACTACGTTCATAGCCTTCATAATACATGCCTTCATCCTGGATCTTTTCGAGCAAATCCATCCGGCTGTACACTCGGCCTGGATTCACCGCCATATTGGTTAATAGTTTATATTCAATTGGTGTTAAGGTAATGTTATCTCCGTTCGCGGTTACTTCTTTTTTAATCAAGTCGATGACCAGCTTTTGACCATTGAATTCAAGTCGTTCCACTTTCTCCGTCTTTTTTACCCGTCTTAATATCGCTTGAACACGCACGACGACTTCGCGTGGACTAAACGGTTTGGTTAAATAATCATCCGCGCCCATTACGATTCCGTTGATACGGTCATCCTCTGCGGATTTAGCTGTCAACATCAGAATTGGGACATCCGAGTCTTTTCGTACCAATCGGCAGACTTCTTCACCTGAAATATCCGGCAGCATTAAATCTAATATAATTAAATCTGGGTTTAGTGTTTTTACCTTTTTCAAAGCATCAATTCCATTATCTGCACAATGAATTTCATAGCCTTCCCTTACTAGATAGGCTTCAAGAACTTCTATGATTCTACGTTCATCGTCTACTAATAATATTTTCATTTCTACCACTCCCCATATATTAAATATATCATCTCAAGTCTGTGATGTTTGTAACTTCACAAATTCACCACAAGTTCTTCATAACATCTTCAATCTTTCTCGGTAAGATGGGGGTGTAGTAAGGAAGAGGCGCTCACTAGAAGGACTCCCAAGTTTGTAGTGTCACCTCTTTGATGAAGTATATGGTCCAAAGCCATCTTACTCATCCCAAATTTAACCTCTCTTTTTTATATAGTTCGGACGTCCTATCGGTGGGGCGTCCCTTTTTTTATTTTAATAAATTAGCTACAATATGAAGATCTAATACGGCAAGTTATATAGTATGCTTGGGAGTGAGGTGCTTAAATCTATGAATAAAATATCAATTAAGATTGGCGTTCTTTTTTTTCTGGCGATTTTTTTATTAGAATGCATTTCAATGGTTTTTTTGCACAATAATATCCTTCATTCCCGGGTCCATGAAGAGTTAACTTCACTCCAGACACGAGGAAATAATCACCGTGAGATTCTCGAGGCTTCTTTCCATGATGAAACGATTCGGCACATCGCCATGATGGAGGCACGAACGGATATCCAAGTGATATTAACAAGACCTGATGGAACCATTTATATGTCTTCTAACCGAGTGACAGAAGATATGAAAAAGATCATGAAAACTGTGCCAAAACATGTTCCGCACGAGGGATTAATTTTAGAAGATGATTGGAAAAACGAGGCTTATATCGCTTCAATCAGTCCAGTTTTGGTTGATCAAAAAATTACTGGGTATGTCTATATGTTTCAAAACACCCAAAAAATTAAAGAGTTGATTTCTGGATTAAACCAGCATTTCCTGATTGCTGGGCTACTTTCCCTATTGTTTATGATTATTATCATTTTTACGTTGACACGGTATGTCACTCAACCGCTGATTCAAATAAGTGAAGCAACCAAACGAATCAGCAAAGGAGAATTCTCCGTATCCTTGCCGAAGCTTGGCAAGGATGAAATTGGTGACCTTGGGGAATCGATTAAGGTGTTAGCAAGCGATTTAGAAATCCTAAAAAACGAACGGAATGAATTTCTCGCCAGCATCTCGCACGAACTCCGTACGCCGCTAACTTATATTAAGGGCTATGCAGACATTGCCCGCCGTCAAGAAACGAAAGGTGAGGACAGAGATAAATACTTAGGAATTATTTTTGAAGAGACTGGCAAGCTATCGAAACTCGTCAAGGATTTATTCAATCTCGCAAAAATAGATGAAAATACATTTTCTATTGAAAAAGAAAAGGTTCATTTACGGCCATATTTTCAATCGATCATCGGAAAAATTACCCCTGCCCTCAAAGAAAATCAGATGGACCTTGTTTTGGAATGCTCAGATGATCTTTATCTGTTTCTTGATCCAATCCGTTTCGAACAGGTTATTCTCAATCTGATTGATAATGCACGTAAATATTCGGAAGCAAATACTAAAGTCCGTGTCGAAGCTAGGAATATTAGTGGTAAAGTTCATATTAAGATTCAAGATGAAGGAAAGGGAATCCCTGAAGAGGATTTGCCGCGAATTTTTGAACGCTTCTATCGCGTTGATAAATCTAGGACCCGTGCTCTCGGTGGAACAGGGCTGGGACTGGCGATCGTCAAACAATTAGTGGAGTCACATGGAGGGACAATCAAGGTAACAAGCCACCCGAATATTGGGACTACCTTTGAGATTATCTTATAAAACGTAAAAAGACACCAGGCGCACCCGGTGTCTTTTTACCTTTTTATTTATGGATCCAAACTGCACCAGCAGAGTTGTCTTTCGCTTCGCCGATAACTTGGAACTTAAGTCCCAAGTCTGGCACTTTGCGTCCAGCATCTTGAATCAAATCATTATAGTACATTTTAGAGTCATCGAATGATGTCACGCCTGGAAGTCCTTTGTAATCAAAAATTCCACGAGAAGGAGAATCAATATACCATTCTGGTGACTTGTCTAATGAGAAGGCAGCATCTGCAACTTGATAACGTGTACTTTGGCTTACAGAAGGCTTGCCATTTAGAGTACCAATAATTGCTTCCGGATGTGAATCAACAACACCAAGGAATCCTTCTCCCGGGTGAATACCTACCCAGTTATCAGTAAAAGAATCATCTGCATACCAAACTACTAAACCAGTATTATATTTAACACCTCGAGAGAATTGCAGTGCTGTGTCGGAACCTGAATAGTTTCTCCACTCTAAGTAGTAATAGTGGTCTTTTAGGAAGATTCCATTGGTTTGGATAAAGCCATCAAGTGTAACGACAGGAGCGGCTTCTGCACCATCAGTGAAGACCACTTGTCCGTCAACTGTTAACTTTAAATCATCCATTGCAAAACCATTAGGAGCCAAACCGCCATCAGTAACATAATCAAATGTAAGTTTTACCTTTTTACCTGCAAATTGACTTAAATCGTATTCTTTATCAACCCATTTATTATTTGTTGTATCCATACCATCGGCGGTGTTTTCATCGCCAATTACATCTAATTCGACTGGTTCTTCACCATCAACAACAGCATTTACATAAACATAGTCATAATCATATTCCACTTCAAAATTAGCCTTGTACGCAAATTTTGCATTTGTACCCTTAGTAAGATCGAATTTTGGAGTTTCAAGTGTGGTATGTAGGTCATCACCTTTTTGGCTGTAGTAATATTTGCTGCCAAAAGTAGTTTGGATTCCCTTGACTTCCTTTTTCGGAAGGTTTACCTTGACGATACCTGGATTCTTTGATTTCGTTACACTCTGGTCAATTACTGCTGCTATACCATTTTTATCAATATCTTCGTAGTTTACTTCCGTAATATTCGCCCAGTTTCCGCCGATTGTTTTTTGGAAGAATGCTTTGTTTTGCGGTGAGAAGCTTGGTGGTTGGGTACCAGCAATATGACCGCTCCAGCTGCCGCCGCTCATGATAGACCATTGTTCAACTGGCTCTCCGTTACCAGTATACCCAGTATCATACTCATCTGGCAGACCTAAGTCATGACCAAACTCGTGTGCAAATACGCCAGTAGCCCCATCTTCTGGTTCGATGGTGTAGTCAAATGCACCCATCTTGCCGTGCCAGTAATCTACCTTTGCAGTAGTATTAGGAACCTCGAATACTCCACCTAAATTCCAACGATGAGACCAGATCGCATCATCCCCGATCTTGCCGCCGCCAGCTTCCTGGCCAACACCTGCATGAAGAACCATCAAGTGATCGACCAAGCCGTCAGGCTCGTTTTGATCTCCGTCTCCGTCCATGTCATATTGGTCAAATTTGTCAAAATTAGATAGATCAAGACCGGATGCTACTGCAGCTTTTAATGCATCTGCTACAAGGTTACGAGGACCCTTGGGTGCTAGGTTGTCATGGCCGCCTTCTGGATTATCATCGCCATATTCTTTTGCAGTACCTGGTACTGTTAACCAATCAGTTACTGTACCGTCAACAGTATAGCTGCCGCCAGATTGCTCTTCGTAGTATTGTTTGAATGTTTTTACCTTATCGCCATTGAAAAGGGTAAAATCTTCATTGCCAAACAGCATTTTTTGGTAATGATCTTTGTTGAAATCGTCGGTAAACATATATCCTGGTTCTTGGTCAATGTTGTTATGCTTAAAGTCAGCATAATCTACAAGCAAAACAAGTACTTTATCTTCACGAACATCGCCGTTGTAGCCAGCCTGCTTCGCAGAATCAACTTTAACTTCTCCTGTTGGCTTCCCTTTTTTAAAGTTTTCATGTTCTTTATCAAGCTGCTTTACAAGCTTGTCCTTCTGCTTTGTCAAAAAGTCTTTTGTTTTCTTGTCAAAAGCCTTTTGCTCTTTTGTAAGAGCTTTGTCTGTTTTGCCAGGCTTTTCGCCTTGCTTCTTTGCAATATAGTCTTTAACAGCTTTTGTTACCTCTACCTGACTAGCATTCTTCGAAATTAGTCCTCTTTTCTGTAACGCTTTTGCCAGTCTGTCTTGATCAACTATATTTAAGTCAACTGGTGCAGATTCTGCCGCATAAGCGGTTTTCGCGGAAACATGTGATGCTTTTGTCCCAGCAAAAGAGCCTGCAAATAATGTCGTTGCTACTAGAGTAGTAGCTGCGACGCTGGAAAATACTTTTAATCCGCTTTTCTTCTTCAAATATGTAGCCTCCTAATTATAAATATGTTGTTAGATATTTTCTGAAGAGTCTGATTTGAATTTTAACAAGGAGAGACAATGTTGTAAATATTATAAATATTTTGTAAAAACAGCGGAAAAACAGGTATAAACTATCAGCGAAACCCATTTTTTAACATTATTTAGAGGAATTTCACCTGATGTTATCAACCCATTTATAGGAACAACTGACCTAAAATTCTCTTTTTCTACAAATATCCTATTATTTCGAGCTTCTAAATTTAATTCTTTTTACCTATAAAAAAATGTGAAAAATTTTTCTCTAAGCCCAAATTAATAGATTTTATTATTTTAATAAATAATAAAACCTACTCATTCCCAACAACGCATTAATGTATTAAAGCTAAACTCTAACTTTGTTGTAAAGTATCTAAAACAATTGTTATTGTACTAGAACTTTTATTTTTATTAATTTAAAAGCAATAAAAGAAAATCCTTATCGAGTGCGATAAGGATTTTCTTTTTTATTCGACTTTTTTAACCTCTTCGGTTAATTCCTCAATACTTCTTCTTACATTCCCTTTGCCTGAATAGTTTTCAATTAGTTCCTTTACATCAATTCCGCTCGAGGCCTTAAGTGACTCCTGCAGACTCGCCATCAGGTTGGTTGCGTAACTGGTGATTTTATTGGCACCACTGCTTTCTCCGGAGCCACCTCCAGTATCAACGACGGTTATTTTATCGATATTGGATAATGGGCTTGCCACTTGTTTTGCATATTCTGGCAGCATTTTGATAATCATGTCGAGGATCGCTGCTTGCCCGAATTGCTCAAAAGCTTCGGCAATTTTTTCTTTCGCTTCTGCTTCTGCTAAACCTTTGAGGCGAATAATTTCTGCATCGGTCGAACCTTGCGCTTTTTGGGCGTCGGCTTTTGCTAAACCATCCAAACGAATCCGCTCGGCCTCTGCTTTTGCCATTGCTTCGATACGATACTTATTTGCCTCAGCTTCAGCCATTTCCTTGGCTTTATTTGCTGCAGCGGATTGTTCCACAGAATAACGGTCGGCGTCCGCTTTTTTCTTTACTTCCGAATCGTATTGACGCTCGCGACGTTGAATTTCTTTTTCTTCTAATTCAATTTGTTTTTGTCTTTCAATAATTTTAATTTGCATTTCTTGTTCCATTACTTCTTGCTTGGAACGTGCACTTTCAAGATCGTAGGCTTGGTCAGCGCGTGCTTTGGCGACATCTTGCTCACGGCGGTACTCGGCAATTTTCAACAGATTGATTTTTTCCGCCTCAGCAATTTCTGTTGCCCGCTCTAATTCATTCCGTTTAGCTTCCTTAGAAGCCTCTGCTTTTTTAATCCGGGTTTCTTTATCCGCTTCTGCTGTGGCAATATCGGCATCTCGTTTTACTTGCGCGATACGCGGTTTCCCAAGAGATTCAAGATAACCATTTTTATCACGGACATCCTTAATCGTAAACGACACAATCACTAAGCCCATTTTGGCCAGATCTTGGGAGGCAACCCTTTGGACCTCTTGTGAAAATTTATCTCGGTTTTTATAGATTTCTTCAACAGTCATTGATCCAAGTATCGACCGTAAATGACCTTCAAGGACTTCTCTCGCCTCACTTTCGCGATCTTCCCGCGGCTTTCCAAGATACTGCTCAGCTGCAGTCGCAATTTCACTAATTGAGCCGCCGATTTTAATAATCGCTACCCCATCAGCCATAACAGGAACACCTTGCTCGGTATAAACCTCGGGAGTCGTTACTTCCAGTTTACTAGATAGTAAGCTTAACGGCTTAGCTTGTTGGAAGACGGGCAAAATAAACGTACCGCCGCCACGGATAATTTTAATTTTGTTTCCGGATTCATCTACATGGACACTCCCATTGCCAAGGAAGCTTCCTGTCACAATCAACGCTTCATCCGGGCCTGCTGTTCTGTACTTTGTAATAAAGACTCCGATTAAAGCAAGTAGAATAAGCGCAACAATTCCAATGATCACCCAAATAATACTAAATTCCATCTCCTAAAACCTCCCTATACAAATCTCTCTAATTGATGATGAACCGTTACTTGCAGGACACCATTTTCTACTTGAACAATCAGCACTTTTGTGCCACTCTGGATCAGGTCACCATCAAAACTTGATGCTGGCTTAGCAATTCTGCCACTTGTACTGTCAATCATCACTTCACCAAACCCGTCAACTGGAATGGTGGTAATTACAGTTCCAACCCGGCCCCGCAAATCTGATTCTTTATAAACAAGCGATTCCTCCGCCGACGAAAGCGGGACAAGTACAAAGACATTTAATAATGTCACAACAATGAAGGCTGCAACAGCAGCAATCCCTAAAATCAGTAAATAATGGAGTGACGAAAGCCGTTCAAACAGATAACCGCTCCCCGACAGGATTGTCACGAACGCAAAGATCAGGACAGGATTAAGAAAATCAAGTCCATCCCCAAATCCATGAAAATGAAAAACATCGGCAAATAACACATATAAAACAGTTAGAATCCCGGAAATAATTAACCCATATAAATAAATCGTTTCTAACGGAATGCTGAATGGTTCCATTTGCATCCATCCTTCTTATTCATTTTAAATCCATTTTTTGCGTAACCACCACTCCTCATCCATTTGCTCAATCCCTTCCTATGTATATACCTTAAATACGGTTAAATTATGGAAAAAGTTTCGCTTTTTTTCTAAAAATTTACTAATCTATTCAAGATTTCGATAAAACTTGTCGAAATCCTGCTATGCTAATATGGAGAATCTATGAACTTTTCTTCCCTTAAAAATAAAAAAGTGCCATAGCATTTAGCTACAGCACCTTATTGAATCATATTCAAGAACTTCTTCGTTCGTTCTTCTTTTGGATTAGTAAAGATTTCTTCTGGCTTGTTCCTCTCGACAATCACACCTTGGTCCATGAAAATAACTTCATCAGCCGCTTCACGGGCAAAGCGCATTTCATGGGTAACAACGATCATCGTCATCCCTTCCCCAGCAAGGTCCTTCATCACTTTTAACACCTCTCCAACGAGTTCGGGATCAAGTGCAGAGGTCGGCTCATCAAAGAGCATAACTTCCGGTTCCATTGCGAGTGCCCGAGCAATACCGACACGCTGCTGCTGACCTCCGGAAAGCTGGGCTGGAAAGTAATCTTGCTTATCACCAAGTCCTACCTTTTCAAGTAGCGCCTGTGCTTTTTTCCTTGCAGTTTCTTTACTCTCTCCTTTAACAATCATCGGACCTTCCATGACGTTTTGAAGTGCAGTTTTGTGCGGGAAGAGGTTATAGCTTTGAAAAACCATCCCGGTTAAGCGCCGGAACGAGGCGATTTGTTTTTTTGGTACATTTTTAGAAAAATCTAAGCTTTGTCCCTCGATGGAAATGATCCCTTTATTTGGGGTTTCGAGCACATTCAGACAGCGTAGCATCGTGGTCTTTCCAGACCCCGAGGGACCAATAACAACGACCACTTTTCCTTTTTCAACGACCAGGTCAATCCCTTTTAAGACCTCTAATTGACCAAATTGCTTATATAATCCTTTAATTGAAATCATCGTAAAACTCCCTCATTAAGACGTGTAACGGTCCAGTCTCTTTTCCATGAACCCTTGAAGAACAGAAAGGAAAAAGCAAAGTACCCAATAGACAAGTGCTGCTTCAGAATAAACTAATAAGAATTCATAATTGGTGGAAGCAATTTCCTGGGCTCTGCGAAACATCTCCGTTACAAGCACAAGTGACGCAAGTGAGGTATCTTTTACGAGACTAATAAATGTATTTGATAATGGCGGTATCGATACTCTTGTTGCCTGCGGAAGAATAATTCTTTTTAACGCCTGGGTATAAGTCATTCCAATCGAATAACCAGCTTCCCACTGCCCCTTCGGAATGGAGATAATCGCTGCGCGAATAATTTCTGAAGCATAAGCCCCGACGCTTAGGGAAAAACCAATGACCGCGGATATAAATGGATCCAGGGTTACTCCTATATTAGGAAGTCCATAAAAAATAATGAATAATTGAACCAGCAATGGAGTACCACGGATTGCTGAAACATAAACTCTGGCTAACCCTTGAAAGAATTTCACCTGAGAAATTCGGGCAAGCGCAGTTAACACAGCCAGTATAATCCCGATGATAAACGAAACGATTGTTAATGGAATGGTATTCATAACAGCACCCTCCAGCAACGGCTGGAGGGAAGTCTTTGCAATCTCAATTAATCTTTCTGTTCGTTCTGGGTCAGCAAAAATACTATTTAAGTACATCTTCACCAAACCATTTCTCAGAGATTTTTTTGTAGGTGCCATCATCGACGATATCTTTTAGAGCTTTATTCACTTCGTCCACAAGAGTATCGCTATTCTTTCTAAACATAAAGCCGCTTGAAGAAGCATCATTTGCTGTTGCAACAACCTTAATTGGTGCATCAGGCTTTTGCTTTTTATAGTCTAAAAATGAAAGTTTATCGTTAATGGTCACATCGACACGTTTTTGGGCAAGAAGCTCAACAGCTTGCTGGAAACCTTCCACTCCAACAATCTTCGCTCCATATTTCTTCGCCATATCTGCATAGTTACTTGTCATGGATTGAGCCGCATTTAATCCCTTAATATCTTCAAAGGCTTTAACTTTATCGTTATCTTTATGGGCAATCAGGACACCTGCAGAGGTAATATATGGGTCTGAGAAATCATACTTTTCTTGACGATCTGGACGAATCCCAACCTGATTAGCAATCATATCAAAACGCTTTGCATCTAATCCTGCAAACATTGCATCCCACTGTGTTTCTTTAAATTCAGGTTTTACCCCGATTCGTTTGGCAACCTCAGTTGCAAGATCCACGTCAAATCCAGTTAGATTGCCACTTGTATCATGGAAAGTAAACGGAGGATATGTACCTTCTGTGCCAATTAAAAGTGTTCCCTCATCTTTTACCTTTTTCAATAAATCATTATCTGCCTTTTCAGCAGTCTTGTTGTCAGATTTGTTATTATCTTTATTTGCATTATTCTGGCCGCATGCTGACAGTACCAACATAAAACTTAATAATAGTGCAAAAATAACCGTTAGTTTTTTCACTTATGAAACCCCCTAATTCTTATAGTTTTTATCGGATTTAATCATATTACACGGATTGATTTCTGTCAAAGGAAATGATGTGAACGAAATTAAAATTATTTTACCCTTTTTTACAAAATAAAAACCTATCAGAGGAATTCTGATAGGTTTAAAAATTATTATGCTGATAAAGCTTCCTTTTGTTCCATGTCTGCTGCCTTTTTTCTTCTCCACAGTGGACCATAAAAGAGCACACCGCTTGCGATCAAAATCATCCCGTAGGTAAAGGTTTTGATATCTGCTGTTCCTGCGATAATTACCCATACTGAATAAATAGTTGAAAGCAGGGCAATAATCCCATCCGTGATTCTTGAGCGATCCCCTTTATAGGTTTCGCCCGTTACTACTAATTTCAGCTGATATACGGAAGAGATAAAGTAAGGTACCAAGTATGATAACGTTGCAATAACGATGACGAATCCAAAAGCATCAGAAATAGATTTTGAAACTGTTGAAAAAATAAACAGTTGTCCTAGCCCATTAGAAACAATCATTGAAAACAACGGCAATCCCTTTTTGTTTTCTTTTTTGAAAGCTGGAAGGAATAAGCCCTGCTTTGCAGCTTGATAAGGTACTTCTGCACTTAACATTAACCAGCCAATCGTTGAACCAAATAAACTTATTAAGCCAATCCCTGCTAATACTTTCCCTGCGACTGGTCCTAAAACGGATTGAATTGCATCAATTAGCGGCTTATCAGAATGCATAAGCGTGTTTTGGTCTAACATCCCCATAACTAAGGTGCTAATCCCGATGTAGATCCCAAGGGCAATAAATAAGCCAAGGATGGTAGCACGTTTCACATCCGTTTGTTTTCTAGCACGAGAAGCAAACACGACCGCAGATTCTACCCCTATAAATGCCCATAATGTATTTACAGCGGCACTGTTCACTTGACTCATCATTCCCATGGCATGGCCGGCTTCGTCCATTCTTTCGGCCATGAACGGGAGCATATTACTTTTTTCAAATGCAAATAAACCAACAATAATAAACAGAATAAATCCGGCAACTTTAGCAGCTGTTGCGATAAAATTCAGCTTTCCGGCACTTTCCATCCCACGTAAGATAATAAAGTGAGTTCCCCAAAGCAATAAGGAACAGACAAGAAAAGTTAATCCATTTCCAACCTTAAGCGTAAAACCGGCAATCGTAAACCAATCAGCCTGGCTTGTTAAAATAGGGAAAAAAGTTGATAAATAACCAGCAAAGGTTGTGATCATCGCAACATTCCCTGCAAGGTTACCAATCCAATAACCCCAAGAAGACATAAACCCTGATAAGATTGATGCGTGTGAACCTGATTTAAATAGTTCCTTTGCATAAATTTGTGGACCACCTGTTATATTTGGTTTTCGAATTGCAAGATTACCAAATACAAGAGCTGTCATTAATACACCAAGACCTGTTACAAGCCATGCTGAAATGACACCCGCAGGACTTGCTGCTTCAGAAAGCGAGCTTGGCAGCATAAAAATCCCTGACCCGACCATGTTTCCGACAACAAGGGCCGTTAATACCCAAAATCCTAATTTATTAGCGTTCCCCATGGTAAAATCCCTCTCTTTAATCTGTATTATTTATTTTAAAATAATGATTTATTTGTCATTCACTTGAATAAATATTAAAATACTTTATTAAATATAAGACCCGATACGAATTGTGTCAATGGGAAATTTTATCCTGATAAAGCATTAAGGTGGTGAAGGGAGTTCGTTTAATGGAAGGTGGTCCATTTTTTGGAGGGACCATCTTTTTGACGAAAAAAAGAGACTGCTGGCTTAGCAATCTCTTTTCTCATTATTTCCACCACTCATCGAACATCGTAGTTGGGAGCTGGCGTTTATGTTCTGTCATCAGATAACGCTGTTCTATTTTTTCAGCAACCTCTTTTGAAACGGATTTCCCTTCCAGATAGTCGTCGAGTTCATCATAGGTAATACCTAATTCTGTTTCGTCGGCCTGACCAGGCTTTTGGTCTAGAAGGTCTGCCGTAGGTGTTTTTAAATAGAGGCGTTCATCGGCACCCAGTTCTTTTAACAAAGCTTTCCCCTGCCGCTTCGATAAGCCGCTGAGCGGAAGGATATCAGCCCCTCCATCGCCATACTTTGTATAGAAACCGGTAACAGCCTCTGCTGCATGGTCTGTCCCAATTACAAGGAGACCTTCCATACCACCAATAGCATATTGAGCAATCATTCTCATCCTTGCCTTTACATTTCCTTTTTGATAATCGCTTAACGGTGCCCCTTGATAGCTGGCATCATATTCTTTTTGGACTTCATCTACTGGGATTTTGATGTTAAAAACTGTCTCTCGATCCGCGCGAATAAAGGCTAACGAACGCTTCGCATCTTCCTCATCTTGTTGGACACCATAAGGGAGACGAACAGCAATAAACAAGGCATCGGTCCCATCATTGCGCAATTCTTCGACCGCTAATTGGGCAAGTCGTCCAGCAAGCGTTGAGTCCTGACCGCCGCTTATTCCCAACACATAGCCCTTGGCCTTCGTTTTTAACAGATAATTTTTTAAAAAATCGATTCGTTCCCTAATTTCCTCTTGCGGTTGAATGGTTGGATTGACATTTAATTCTTTCATAATCTTCTCTTGTAAATTCATTTACTGTACCTCCTGACAAACAATCGTTATATTAAATAATGTAACACAAATGGTTGGATTTCACTAAAATGCAGATAAAATTGTAATTTGGGTAGATTAACATAGAGAATATATGGAGGGATTTTGATGGAAGCAAAAACATGTAATGAATCTCGAGTGGTAAGAACGAGCAGGATTTTTCCAAATGATGTAAACAACCATAATACCTTGTTTGGCGGGAAGCTAATCAGCGATATCGATATGATCGCTTCCATCTCGGCCGTCAGACATTCTAGAGCGGAGTGTGTTACGGCTTCGATTGATTCGGTCGACTTTCTTAGTCCGATTACACCGAAGGATTCTGTTTGCATTGAAACGTTTGTCTCATCGACAGGAACATCTTCGATGGAGATTTTCGTTAAAGTAATTGCGGAGAATTTAATGTCTGGCGATAGAAAAATTGCCGCTACCGCCTTTTTAACCTTTGTCGCCTTAGACGAAAAAGGCAAGCCAACAAAGGTTCCGAGTATCGTCCCCGAAACCGAAGAAGAAAAAAAGCTGTTTGAAACAGGAAAAGAACGAGCAGAAAAACGGAAAGAACACAGAAAAAGCAGTAAAGATCTAGCAAGCATACTGACAATACATAAACCTTGGGAATAATAAGGACGAAAGTACCCGTTTAACACAAAAAGGTTCGCGAATACCGCGAACCTTTTTTCTTACTTCACTTTCTGTTCCGTTCGTCCTTGCCAAGACATGACTTCATCTTCCTCATCAAACTCAATGGTGACATCGACGACGCCTTTTTCCGCCATGATTTTTTCCTCTAGACGGTCTTTAATATCATCGGCAGCGGCGACCGTTAATCTTGGATCGACCTCGATTTCTAATTCCACATGCAAATCTTCGCCCTCTTTAATGACGGTTATCCCTTGAATATCCTTTACATCAGGATCTTCCATGACAAGAGTGCCGATTTTGTTTTCCATTTCTTCATCTGCTTGACCAAGGACCCCTGCTGCATTATCCAAAAAGACCTTGCCGACAACAAAGAGCATCATCGCTCCAATCAGCATGGAGGCGAGCCCTTCTATTTGGTGGAATGCTGTAAAGTGAGAAATAACAACTGCCATGATAGCCAGCAAACCGCCTATAGTTGCCACAAGATCCTCCATGAAAACAAGCTTAGTAGCAGGTTTAGCTTTTCCCAAATTAGCAAAGCTTTGTGTAAACACTTGAAATCCGCTTGCTTTTACCTCAATATCATGTAAAATCTCTTTCATCGCTTTAAATAAGACAAACATTTCTAGAAGTGTCGCAACTGCTAAAACAAGTAAATTAATGATAAAACCACCCGACTCTGTTGGATGAACCACATGGTGGTAGCCTTCTTTTATGGTTTCAAATGCCATAATTCCGACAATCAGTACAGCCCCTAACAGAACGAGATTCACTAATCGCCCAAACCCGTTTGGATACCTCTCAGTTGGCGCCTTTTTACTTAAGGCAGAACCAACAAACACAAAAAACTGGTTTGCAGCATCGCCAAGACTGTGCATCGTTTCAGCAAACATGGCCACATTGCCCGTAAACATAAAGGCCACACCTTTAATAATCGAAATGATTGTATTAATGATCGCCGCCAAAAGGGCCGATTTATTGCCCCGTTTTACTAATTGTAGTATTTCTCCCATCGTATCCTCTTTTCTTCAGTAAGCTTTGCTATTTTTAATATTTTCAAAAATAAGCTATTTCATTATAAATAACTTTTAAAAGGAAACCTTTCCAACAGGCTCTAAAAATAAGCAGGGCCCTATCATTCTATAGGACCCAAACTAATTAAATGTTCTTCAGCACTAAATTTAAGCGGTTATATCTGTTTCCTTGCTCTTCCTCAGTAGCTAAATCGTACTTTTTAAGCAAATGAAACACTTCGTTTAAGATGTCCTGTGTATGTTCTTTTTCAAAGAATTGATGAAATAATGGCTTCATCTCCTCGGGAAGAAAAGCTGCTTGTAATTCATATTTATTTTTTACATCTTCATGGGTATGATTTAGTTTACATTCGCTCATGTGATTTCCCCCTTAGCATTAATACTACTAGTATAAACAAAAAAGCCCTTTACTGGGCTTTTTATTTAACCTTCTTACTCTCGGTCACTTCTAAAACATCCAAAAGGAAAACAAAAACTGGAATCCCAACAATCAACCCCCACACACCAAAGAAGTGTTCGGAGAAAATCAATACAATAAATGTATAGAAGACAGGAAGATTTGTTTTAGAACTCATTAAATTTGGATTTAATATATATGCTTCGATGCCATGAATAATCAGAATCGCAATGCCGACGTAAAGAACAGTAACCAAACCGCCAATACTATAGGCAATGATTGCCAGCGGTATTATTGAGATAATAACACCAGCAACTGGAATTAGTCCCAAAACGAAAATCATAATCGATAAACCGCCAAGCTGTGGAAAATCCAATATCCATAAGGAGATTGTGGTCAAAATACAGTTCACAACCGCAATAATAAGTTGTGCTTCAATTACTTTACCAAATGTACCTACAAACTTTCTTGCAAAAAATTCAATTTCTGAGTAAATAGGGGCAATCTTACTTGTTCTAAATTTCTTTGTAAATTCAATTAAGCGCGGTTTTTCTAATAAGAAGAACAAACTCATTAACAGCGCTAATAAAATTTGCAATCCAATTTTACTAATATCCGTAAAGTACTTTAATACAAAGGTAAAGCCCTGCTCTAAGTAACTGGAGATTTTAATTTCTTCAAGCCGGCTTACAATATAATTCAGTACAAAGTTATTATGTTTTGATGTATAAAAAGTGGTTAACTGCTTGATTAAGGCAGTAATTTCACCTGCAATCATTGGCAGGTACATGACCAAACCGTAAGAAAGCAAACCAACAATGCTTGCATACGAAATGACAACAATCAACTTTCTATTAATCGGTATTTTACCTTCAATAAATTGCACTAAGCGATCCATTAAAAACGCAAAAATGAACGTCAGCAGGATTAAATTAATCATGGACTTCATTCCATAAATAACAATAGCAATTAAGACAAAAATAGATATTCTCTTGAAACCTGTACTCTGCAATAGTTTATTGATCATAGTCTATTATCGATCCCCATTATCTTCACTATAATTCACATGAAAGAATTTTAACAATATGTTGATTATACCAAACCCGCAAGTATTTTGTCTTTTTTTTAAAATTGGACAGGCGTCGTTGTATTTGCAATTGGTTTGCCTACATATCCATGTTTCTTTAAATAGTCTAGAAGTTTTGGCAAATGGGCAAGTGTTTCCTTTCGCTCATGTAAAAGAATGACAAGCGGCCCATTATGGTGTTTCATCTTTTCTATTTGGTTAATAGCATTATTAACATATCGCTTATCCCTATAATACCAATCCTTACTATCTATATTCCAATCCCACATAATATACCCTTTTTCCTTAACGGCCTTTTTATACTCGTCAGTCATGTTTGGGGCGCTGCCATAAGGCGTTCTCATGATATAAGAATTAACACCTGATACTTCCATTAAGGTATTTCGATTTTGGGTTAATTCACTTAGCACTGTTTTTTTAGATTTATAAAATATCTTTTGACTGTGAGATACACTATGTAGTCCAACTGTTTCCCCTGTCTTGGTCATTAATTTTACCGATTCAGGATATCTCTTAATATTCCCATCAATCATAAAGAATGTAGCCTTAAATTGATACTTTTCCAGAAGTTTGATAATCTTATCGGAAAATGGAGCTGGCCCATCATCAAATGTTAAATAAACTATTTTCTTTCCACTGTTGCTTAGTTTTGTATTTTTTTGTTTAGTCGGAGCTGCATTAGAATCCTTTGACGGTGGTTGAGAAGTAGTTTTAACTTTTTCTGTGGGGATCACCGCAGTAACTGTAGTATGATTATTGGGTAAATTACTAATCTCTCGTTCTTGCTCGTTTCTCCAGTGTGTAGCTTCCTTTTGCTGTTTTTCCATGATTTCTTTTTCTAGCCTTAAATCGTTAGTGTTTTGCACAATGGTTTTTGAGCTCACATTTTTTTCATCAGGCTGATTAGTAAACTTACTTTTTGGGTGATTTTTAGATTCATTGCTTGCTGCTTTTGCTTGAAAATAATTACTTACAAATATTCCTCCAAACAATAAAGTAACAACAATGACGGCAATTATCGTCCCCTTCGACCAACTGCTTTTAAGATTCCCCATTGATCATTCCCTCTTTGGTGTTTATTATTTTTCTTCCTCCATTATAGACGAATTTTTAACCAAAGTGTTACCAAACTATGAAAATATTACAATATTATCCCTATTACATACTTAGGTACTTTCCGACATAAAATAACGGGCAGAAAGACCCATAAAAAAAAAGCCATCCAAGTGGCTTTTTTAGGAATTAACTGTTTTCTTCATCTTTTCCGAGTAAGCTGAATAACTCCTTAATCTTCTCTAATTTTACCTGATTCAGGCCGTCTTCTAACAGATTAATTTCAAATTTTATCATAGTACTCTGGGACACTTTGTACTCTGTTGACCTAATCAAATAATTTATATCGACTTCAAGGGCTTTAGCTATTTTTTCGATAATATCAATACTTGGGTTATTCTGAACTTCCCTTTCAAGTAAGCTTAAATAAGATTTTGAAATTCCAGTAAGTTCACTTAATTTATTTATTGAATACCCTTTTTCTTTTCGCAATTTATTAAGTTTAATGCCAAACATCGAATCCCTCCTTCAAAAACAAGGTTCATCAATACTTATCTCACAATAAAATGAGCTTGAAAATAATTAGCCACCAAGTCCGTTTGTAACCAACTGAATAACTAATGGTCCTAATATAACTATAAATAACGAAGGAAAGATGAAAAATACCATTGGAAACAGCATCTTCACCGGTGCTTTCATCGCCTGCTCGCGGGCTGCCTCGCGACGTTGCTCCCGAACACGTACCGTTAGATTGCCTAATACCTTAGCCATGCCTATTCCAAGCTGATCAGCCTGAATTAACGATGTAATGATGCTTTGGAACGAATCAGAAGGTATACGCTTCCGAAGATCATAAAAGGCCTCTCTTCTTGATTTACCGAGTTTCATATCTTCCAAGGTTTGCAGAAACTCTTCTGATAGAGGACCCTTATATTTTTTAGACACCTCTGCTAGTGCCAAATCCAAACCCATTCCTGCTTCGAGCAAAAGGTTGACGGTATCAAAAAAATCAGGCATTGATTTGTTAATTTCCTTAATTCTCGCAGTCTTCTTTTTCCCTAGAAAAAACACTGGGAGTCGGAAACCTAAAAATGCCATTGCTATAGCCATTATCCACACTGACATTTTATTGTCGGCAGCAGGCAAGATAAAGAGTACGATTGGTATACTAATACCAATGCTTAACACAAATTGGAATAGCCTGAAATCAATGGCAGACTTAAATGGATTACCCGCGTCCCTTAGTAGCAAATCTAGTTTTTTTCGTTCTACTTTTGAAACCTTTTGATTTAACATATCGGTACCCTTATTCCAATACCGATCGAAAATCTCTCTTAATTTTTCTTCATTCTTTATCCTTAAAGAATCATTTTTTTGTTTTTTACCAGGTTCCCCAAAGTACTTACTAACACGTTCATTGAAAGCAAGTTCTTTTTTGAAAATGGTTAACAATATTCCTGCTACCATGAATGTCACGAACCCAGCTGATAGAAAAATGAAAACGATTTCCAGCATAAACCTACACCTCAATTCGGATGATTTTCTGGATAACTACCCAGCCAATAATAATAGAGACACTGCCTACAGATAGCAACGTCCACCCTAATGGATGTTCAAGCATAGGTCGGAAATAGTCCCTGCTCACCAGTGATAAATATAAACCAAGCCCCACCGGCAGCAAGGTAATGATCCAAGATGACATCCTTCCCTGTGCTGTCAAAGTGTTTAATTCTTCCAGAACTTTTACTCTTCCTCTAATTGTTTCTTCCATTGTTTCAAGGAGCTCGGCAAGATTCCCGCCGCTTTTCCTTTGTGCCAATATTGCCTGTACAACTACTTCCAGCTCTTTGTTTGGCAATCGGTCTACTAATTCTTCAAAAATATCATCTAATGGGGACCCTAATCCTGCCTGACGGACAACTCGGTCAAATTCGGGTCCTAGCGGGTCTGGTATTTCTTTCCCAACAAGTTGCATTGCCTGCATAAAGCTGAAGCCTGCCCTCATTGAATTCGCTATCATCCCCAAGACTTCGATTAACTGATAGGATAATCTTGTTAACCGTTTTTTCCTCTTTTGTTTCATAATAAAGTTAGGAATCATAAATCCAATAATTACCGCAATGGCAGAAAGATACCATTGGAGGCCTAGGAAGGCTGTGACCAGTCCGAAACCAGCAGAGGCTACAATTCTCAAAGCAAAAAACTCTTCTGGTTTCAATTTACTTCCAGCTTCTACTAACATTTTTGCTGTTTTCTCACTAAATTGAACATTTTTAAAAAGATTGGCAAGGGAAAGAAAAAAATGTTTAAAAATAGATGACCTTTTTTCTTTCTTGGTAATTGCCTCTTCTACTTGAGAAGCTGATAATAATTCTTTGATTCGGTTATCCATTCTCCTCTTATTTGAATATCCTCTTATGAAAAGGTACATCGAAATACTAACAACCAAAAATACAAAAACCAATTCAATGGCTAATTTCAATTAAACCACTCCCCAACAAACCATGAAGCAGGCAATGAGTATCCATTCAATTCCAGCTGCTCCGTAAACTTTGGACGAATACCTGTACTAGTAAAGCTTCCTTGAACCTGACCATCATCTGTATGTCCCTTTTCTTTAAATAAAAATAGATCTTGGAGAACGATTGTTTCTCCTTCCATACCTAACACTTCAGTAATATGAGTTATTTTTCTAGTACCATCCTTCATTCTTGATTGATGAACAATTAAATCGATGGCATTAGCAATCTGCTCACGGATTGCCCTTACTGGGAGCTCATAGCCAGCCATCAACACCATTGTTTCCAAGCGGGAAAGAATATCACGAGGTGAGTTAGCATGCCCTGTACTTAAACTGCCGTCATGACCCGTATTCATTGCCTGGAGCATATCTAAAGCTTCTGCCCCACGAACCTCGCCGACCACAATTCGGTCAGGTCGCATACGCAGTGAGTTTCGCACTAAATCTCGTATGGTTATTTGTCCTTTTCCCTCGATATTGGCTGGACGGGATTCCAGTGATACAATGTGTTCCTGATGAAGCTTAAGCTCAGCCGCATCTTCAATCGTTACAATTCGTTCTCTATTTGGAATAAATGAAGATAGAACATTTAAAGTTGAAGTTTTCCCTGATCCTGTGCCGCCGCTGATAAAAATATTGAGCCTAGACTTAACACAAATATTTAGGAATTCCGCCATATCGACACTTAAGGTTCCAAAGCGAGTTAAATCATTTATAGAAAAAGGGGTGTCAGAGAATTTCCGAATGGTCAGACTCGGGCCTTTTATAGCAAGGGGAGGAATAATCGCATTTACACGCGAGCCATCAGGCAGGCGGGCATCAACCATCGGAGAACTTTCATCTACACGACGGCCAATTGGTGAAACGATCCGCTCGATCACGCGCATGACATGCTGATGATCCACAAAACTTACCTCACTCCTTGCAATCTTACCGTCTTTTTCATAATAGACTTCATCATGACTATTCACCATAACCTCACTAATAAGTGGATTCTCTAATAATGGCGTAATCGGACCATATGCAAGCAATTCATCTTTTACATATTTTAATATTTCTTGCTTTTCTTCAAAGGTTAACCTTACACCTTCTTCGATAAAAAAAGCTTCTCCTAATTCCTCTATTAACTTTTTTTCCTGTTCTTTATTCTGCCCAGGATTTTTTTTCAACTCTTCTAATAAATAATTGTGTAAACTAGCTTCAAGATCCCAAAATTCCTGTGACCTTTTTAGGACCGGCAACTCTTGGATCTCTTCGCTTGGTGCACTCGGTGTATTAGCCCTATCTTTATACCGATTAAATAGAGACATTTCCATTTTCTCCTCGCTTTCCTAATAGGCTCCAGCGTTTTACCTTTTTTATTTCCTTTGTATCAACCAATTTCTGTTCAAATAGCTTTTCAGATAGCTTCAAAACCGCTTTTCCAAGATGACTTCGTGAGTTCGACAGAATAAACGGCTGTCCTATTTTTATGGAAGAGGATGCGACATTTGCTTGTTCAGGTAATCTAAAAACAATCTCCCTCCCTAGGATTTCTTCAATTTTATTTATTTCGAGCCCCTGCCCCTTTACATAACGGTTCAAAATTAGTTTTACTCGATCCTTTAAATTAATAGATTCTAAAGTATCTAAATAAAGCTGACTTAACCTGAGAACAGAAATTTCATTTACTGTTAATAGTAATATTTCATCTGATAAATCAAGGCATTGCAAATGAATTTCTGATAAGTGGACTGGCATATCAATTAAGACAACATCGAATAGTTTCTTTGCTTCTTCAATTGCCGCTTTTATGTGTTCCACCAAAATTCCTTCAAAGAACTCTGGACGGGGCGGAGCAGCAAGTATGGATACATCGCCCTCCACATTAGTCATATATTGGTTGATTGAATAATTTTCACGGCCATATCCTTCCTTCACCCATTCATAAATTGTTCTTTTGGGTTTCACATTATAGTACGTGGCCACCTCACCAAATTGGAGGTTTCCATCAATAACAGCGACTTTTTTCCCCATTCTTGCAAGCGCAACCGCTAGATTAACAGTTACGATCGTCCGACCTATACCGCCCTTTGGATTAGAGACGGCAATTACTTTACTTTTTTCTTTTAATAAGTTTACAAACCTAGTATCCTTCTTTGCCCGATGCTGCATATATTTCTTCGCGTGTTCAATTGCTTCACAAAGTTCTTCATGGTTGTACGAAGAACGAAGAGTATCCGATGCCCCCATATGCATTGCTTTTTTCAGGTTCTCCCTGTTATCTGGGACAATTAAGATGATATAAACATGTGGGTAAAGAACAGATATTTCTTGGCAAAGGTCAAATACGTTAAAAAACGTATGCGATTTAATAAATAATACTAATTGATTATTCTCAACTAAGAGGGTACGAAGCTTGTCAATTTGATTGGTCGCTGTTAAATGAAACTGCTTCTTTTCTAAAAGTGTTTTTATTTCACCAGGAGGAGTATTCGTATCAGAAAAATAAACCCAGTTTATATTCATTTTGATTCTTTAGCCCCCTCTTTGATTACTTCCCTTGTTTGCTTTAGTCCTGCTTTGCCGGTTTCTGTGTCATCTGTATTTCGAAGCATTAAATAAAACCCATCCTTATCTTTGGATGCTAAACCTAGTATAACTCCTTCTTCAGGAGTGACTTCTAAGGTAACGGTTTCATAATGAAGGGCTTCTTCCTTGCTGTCAGCTGATTTACCAGAAGTTAGAACTTTCACATTTTCAAGAACAAGTACTGCAGATCTATACTCTTTCCCGGTTTTATCATCTTTTGTTGATTCATAGGCAATGACATCCACCATAGATTTCTGAGCAATATAACCTGACACACCCTGTTCCAGATTTACTTTTAACGAGATCGCCCTTTTTCCTTTACTTATTTCAACAATTGGATTATTGAATTCCCGTTCCAGCTCTTTCTCTTTTTTAGCTTGTTCATCTGCAGCTTTTTTCTTTTCTTTTTCCTGACTAACCTCAATCCCTGAAGATGTTGAAGTTGTTGAAGCTGTTCCTTTTGAGAATACGGTTAGATAAGCAATACCTGCCACCGCGATTCCCAATATTAATGAAATGATCCATATTTTTTTTGTATTCATACAGTCCTCCCGATTTCATCGACAATCCGGTTTTATTCAACAAGCTTGACCCCAAATAGGTTATAATCCCCGATTTCTGTTCCGCTGCCAGTTTCACCTGAGGCAACCACCCAGTCTTTAAAATGTCCGATAATCCTTTTTCCTTCGAGTTTTTCAATCCAATAAGCTGCCAATCCTACGACCTTCACAGTACTTTTCCCATCAGCATTTTCCCATGTATCAATGACCACAATTGTTATGAGCCTTGCACAGGAATTATCGGCAGTACTCAGGCTTTGACACTGTGGTTTATCTTTATCACTATCTATTAAATATTGAATCGCGTCTTGCACTGGCCCAACTTTCCCCCCTGGCTCTGTTTCAGCAATTTCAGTGCCTATTTCAAATGTCGTACCATTCTTAATTCCATCCGCAAGACCATCGGCTCCATTCCCATCAATATCAAGAAATCCGCAGTTACCATGGTGGGCTCCTGTATTACCACAATTTAATTCCGTAACGTCAGGAACTGAATTATAATCAACCGCAATTGGAGCAATCCCGTATCCCTTTTTTAACGGGGCGATGATTGCCTTTGCTTTAGCATTAACATCTGTATTATTCATTCCTAATACCCTTGCAAAAGTAAGCGGAACATTAATTTGTTTAGTCGCCCTAATTGAATCGCTTGTTAAAGATAGATCGTCTTCGGTAAGCGGAAAGCCATTTTTTTGTGATACTTCTTGAGCAATCTCGATAGCTTGTGCTTCACCCGATGTTAATCCCTGAGCTCCTGCAAGAACAGCTGCATCTAAAGCTTTTTGCAGCTTGCTTTTTTCCGAGTATAGCCTGCCTCCATCTATCGCTAAAGCAGTGACTCCTAGAAGAGCAACCATTGAAATAGCCACTATTACAAGAACTGCACCGCTTTCGTCACGCAAATTTAATAATCTTAAAATTCTCCTCATTTACTCCACCCTCATCACCGTGGTATCTGTTAATGTAATTGGCCCAACAATGTTTCCAATCACCGGGGTTAGAAAATCAATAGGATAGTTGATTGTAATAGTAACATTAGTTCCAGAGGCTCTAGACCCACTTGGACTGACACCTACTCTACCCGCTGTTAAGCCTATACTGGCTGCATCATTAACAGCAGTATTGATAACTGTTGTGTCATCTTTGCCTATGCTTGCTGCACGTGCAGCTTCTCTTCCTGCATGATCAATGGTTAGATACACATGAAAAATTCTCCCAAAATCGATAATTCCAAATAACAAAATAATTAACAGAGGTACTATCAACGCAAACTCAACGAGCGATTGTCCTTTTTCTGATTTCATTAATACCCCCCCCAGACAAGTGCACATAATGTTCCTAGGGTAATGGCAACCCCATAAGGGAATGAAATACTTGAATCCTTTTCTTTAGTCAGTAGCATTGAACCGAGATTACTTCGAAAAAACACCATGGTATAAAAAAATGATTTCATCGAATTGACAATTCCTCTTTGTTTTAAAATAAGTCCAAAAGCAATGGATCCACCAATCAAGGCAGTATATATAAAAGAATAAAAAACAAAACTGGTACCCATTAAGGCCCCAATTGCAGCCATTAGCTTAACATCCCCTGCACCCATACCACCTAACATATAAGGAATTATCAGTAAACATAATCCAACGAGGAATCCCTTTCCACTAAAAATAAAACCTTCTAACCCCTGGGTACTCAGATAATAAAGAAATGCAAAAATTATTGAAGGAATCGTGACACTGTTTAAGATTTTCCTTTTCCTTATATCTGTGATAAATGAGGTTATTAAAATTGTTACAAGGACTATAATAATTATCATCGAGATCTACCTCAGTTTTTTTAAGAATTAAGCCCTACTTATATAAGCAGGGCTTCTAATGTACATTATTGAGTAATATTTTTATTTCTTACGATGTTGTTGTTCCATTTAAATAATTGTTAATTTTTGTAAATACGTTTGCTAATTCACCTTTAAATGTAATTAGGACTCCAGCTAATAAAACTGATACTAATGCAATAATCAAACCGTACTCAGTTAATGCTTGACCTTCTTCTTCCACTACTAGATTCTTCATTTTTTTTAACATTCTTCATTTCCTCCAACCCACATTATTTTTAATTTATTTTAATAGATTAGGATGTTTTCTTTAATGCATTAGCGATATTTGTAAACACATTTGCTAATTCACCCTTAAACGTAATTAGAACTCCTGCTAGTAGCACTGATACTAATGCAATAATCAACCCATACTCCGTTAAAGCTTGTCCTTCTTCTTCAACTACTAAATTCTTCATTTTTTGTAACATGTTTTTTTCCTCCTCTAATTAATTTAATATTTTTTGAGATTTGTTCATCTTACCGAACGTTACCTTCTAGATTATCGTTCTAAATATTTTACGATTATCTACTTTTTGTTCTCATTAGTGAACAACCATTGAGATAATAGTAGTATCATTTGTCCGAAAAGTAAATAGATTTTTCAAAAAAATGTTCTTAATAATAAACGACATCATTCTGCAATTTTCACTATTGAGAACAAATGCATTTTTTAGTATATTCAATATATAGAACAAAAAACATGATAGGAGTAAATAAAATGGAGCAATTAGTACAAAGAATTCCTTATTCTATTAAGGTTGCAGATTCATTTTTCAAGAGATTAAAAGGGCTTATGTTTCGGAAGGATCAATTGGTGGAAGAGGGATTATGGATTATTCCTTGTAACTCTATTCATATGTGCTTCATGAATTTTGAAATTGATGCTGTGTTTCTTAATAAAGAGGGACGGATTGTCAAAATGGTGGAAGGACTTAGACCCTGGCGGTTTATAAATCCTATCAAAAATGCATACTCCGTCATTGAGCTTCCAGCTGGAACCGTAAAAATGTTAGGTTTAAAACAAGGAGAAATGATTAGGATATAAGCGGTATTTCAGTCGATGAAACAGACAAAGGATTAATTGGAATCGAGTCTGTCATTGATAAAGATTTCGCTTCCCAAAAGCTTCCTCTTGTAGGTCCACCGTACTTGGTAATCGTAATATTCTAATAATTTTCATAATCAGGCTATTAATTCCCATTGACAATGATTATCATTATCTTTATTATAAAAAATATAGAGATTACATTGGAGGGGGATAGAACATGTTTAACATGCTATATGGGTTGAAGGATATTCACACGGTTATTTCTAATCAACGTAAAATCGGCGGTGCGGCTGAAGCTGATTCGATTCGGTTATCATCGGGTGAAACCTATCTAAATCCCGTGTTTACGAATGTTGATATCTCAAAAGGTCATTATGTTTCTGTTGGTTTTATTGACCAAGATGGTGCAAACGTGATTGCCCATGTTGATCAGATTGCTGTTATTAAAGGCTTAGAGCACAAATTAATTTGTCAACTGAATAATACTTATATTAAACATTACTTGTTGCATGATACATTGAAATATTTGCAAAAGTTATGTGAAGTGAATGCAGGTTTTGTAACAAGTTCATTTAAAAAAGAAGCGTTGAAACTTGTCCGTGATATCAGTGTAAAAGAATTGAAGAACCACAATATTTCGCTTCCATTTCCAGTTGAAGAAAAAATAGTTCAATTATTAGCCTAATAAAAACGAGGTCACACTTAGCTGTGGACCTCGTTTTTTTGTTTATAGAATGACAGCCTGGCATGCCAAGCGGTAGCTATTGTTTAATTCATTCCCTAGCTTGAAATGCTCTTGTTCATTGGGCTTTGATAATCCTGGACCTTGCAGGACCTGTACGGTACATTGTCCGCAGGTTCCTTTTTGGCATTTATATTTGATTGGCTTCCCTTGGTTTAGAGCGGCATCAAGTAATTTGCCTTTAACAGGAGTGATTTCAAATTTATTCGATCCTTGTACCACGATTATTTTTTCTAGGTCAGGTTTGATTTCCTCTGATTTCCTTTTTTCAAAAACAGTACTTATGGGAGAGTTCCGAACCGGCGCACTTTTTCCAGGAATGAGCGAGCCGACTGTAAAAACTCGATGGTTCAATAGACTAATCCTCGATTGCTTCAAGGGTGCAAATGGCTCCTGGGCGCTTAATTCTTAATACCACGGTTTCATAGACACGAAAAGGATGATTCATCCCTTCCTGACCCATGTAGGCTGTATCAAAATCCTCTGATACGGCAAGATCCAAGTTATTCCGTCCTGTGTTTAGAATAACACCAGTCTTCCCTTTTAGAACTGGTGATTGGAACACGCCATCTGTCACAAGTTCGCGGATATGTTCGATTTCTAACACATTGGTATCTTTATGGACACGGTGTATAAGGGAATATAGCTCTGGTGATAGGACAAGGGCGAACGGTCCATGTTGGTTCATTTCGAGCAGTTTGTTTCTTGCGTCGACAATATCCTGAAAGGCAGCTCCCGATTCATACCACTCTCCAATTAAGTGCGTCAGCCGGCCTTGAACATTCATTAGGCCGGGGATATCAAATTCTTTAGCCCCATGAAAAATCATCTGATCTTCAAGATTAGCGACGTCTCGGGCGGCATTGGCTGCTGGAGAAAAATCGATTGGTATATCGAGGACCTTGGTTTGTTCGATATCACGCCAATAGAGAATGAAATCCTTATAGAGCAAAGGAATGGTATGGTTTACTCGCTTGCTCGTTTCGAATGTGGTATCAAAGGACCCTTGGATATCCATTTTTGCTTCCTGGTTTTCGATAAAGATATCGTTTGAAATGCTTTGCATCCCACGTCCAAGCGGGCCATATAGTTCGATAAACCGTCTGCCGACTAACTGTCTCCGTGCAGATTCAATGACTGTTTTGTCTAGTTCGGCGAATTCTTGGTCCGTTAAAGGTGAATCCGGAAATAATTGCGATTTGTTCATTATTCTATCCTCTCCTGTTTACGTGTTTATTTTTTTCGGCTAGGGTTTGTTGGTTGGATTGCGGTGATTTGTGATTCGATTGAGTTTGATTCCGCCATTTGGCGGGTGGATTCCGCCGATTTCAGTTGTAATTCCGCCTGGGTTGGCGTGGATTCCGCCAAGTCTGGGAGTTATTCCGCCAAACTCGGGATAGATTCCGCCATCTGCAGCTCCGATGGGGTAAACTAGGCTGAATTCCGCCGATTTCAGTTGTAATTCCGCCTGGGTTGGCGTGGATTCCGCCAAGTCTGGGAGTTATTCTGCCAAACTCGGGATAGATTCCGCCATCTGCAGCTCCGATGGGGTAAACTAGGCTGGATTCCGCCGATTTCAGTTGTAATTCCGCCTGGGTTGGCGTGGATTCCGCCAAGTCTGGGAGTTATTCCGCCAAACTCGGGATAGATTCCGCCATCTGCAGCTCTGATGGGGTAAACTAGGCTGAATTCCGCCGATTTCAGTTGTAATTCCGCCTGGTTTGACGCGGATTCCGCCAAGTCTGGGACTTATTCCGCCAAACTCGGGATAGATTCCGCCATCTGCAGCTCCGATGGGGTAATCTAGGCTGAATTCCGCCGATTTCAGTTGTAATTCCGCCTGGGTTGGCGTGGATCCCGCCAAGTCTGGGAGTTATTCCGCCAAACATGAGGTGGATTCCGCCAAGTTCACCACTTATTCCGCCAAACATCAAGAATGCTTAAATTAAGCTCCCCACAGTAAACCCCTTTTTATATATAGCAGAAGACACAACTGGAGCAGCTGCTGTTGTGTTAATTGACCGGTCTAAGTGATCATGGTCGTGATCATGATGGGCATGCGGGTCTATGTAGTCATTATCAAATCTTTTATTGATGTCGATTAACATCGCTTTTACCTGCTGATAATCCTTGTAGGATACCTCCCGTAATTGGTTCAGCATGGTGCTTCGTTCCTCGTCGGTGAACCGAAATAGTGCTAAATCTAGGTGTTCAACAAAATTATGTAACCCGAATTTTTCGAGATTCAACTCCTGCAAGAGCCGATTAAATTCGTTATTGGTTGGTGCAAAATCTTTCTCGTCCTTTTCATTTTCAAACCTACTAATAAGCGGAATGAGCTCTACTAAACGGGAAAGCCGCTGCTCTTCTTCTTCAAAAATATGATGGTAATAAAGCCGTTCATGTTCATCGGTAGCATTTTGAATGACCGGATCCAGCATATTCATAAATTTTTCAATGGCATCTTTGGTTGTCGTAAAAATTTCATAAAAAATCGTCAATTCCTCTTTCATCATAAGCACCCCTAGTTCCTCAACTACTGTCATTATTGACGCTAGTATATGCTTTTAATACCTATTTAGTTGTAATTAGTTTCCGTATTTTAACAATCAAATAAGCGCTCACTGACAGTATTTAAGAGCATAACTCTTCTTGCTTGAAACATAATAAATATGGTTATGCCAATACCTTTAGGAGGAGATACAAAATGATGCAAAATCCACAAGGACAAATGCACCAAAATATGCATACAGGGAATATACCTCAACAATTAAATCACGGAGGCCATGAAGTATTCGATGTCCATGAGGTGCTATCCGGAGCAATCGGCACATTAGACCAATATATGATGTTACGCCAACATGTAAAAGACCCAGAATTGCTTGATATTCTGGATCGTCAATATCAATTTATGCAGGATGAATATAACATTACTTTAGAATGTTTTAAAACAGGACAAGATCCTTCAAAACGAACACAAAGCTACAAAATGAACCAAGGAAATGACTTTGTTTATGGATTGAAAGCAGGTCAGCCGAAAAAGCCGCTCCAATCCGTTTCTGAACTTACTGATGAGTGCATTTCCAGCATGATGCTTGGATGTGTAAAATCGGGAGCATCGATGAAGACAATGGCAGCGTTAGAAGTAACCAACCCAGTTGTCCGTCGTGTCTTAGCTGACTCTGTTCCAAATTGTATTGAAATGGCCTATGAAATCTCGATTTATCAAAATAAACATCATTACTATCAAGTACCGCAGCTTGCCCAGCAGGATATGACTCAACTGCTTAATGCCTTTGCTCCTGCCCAAGGAATGCCGCAAACGAACAATATGAATATGAATATGAATATGAACACTAATATGAGTCATTAAAAATTTTCTAGAAAAGTTATAACGAGCTATCCAATTTTTATAGGATAGCTCGTTTTTTTATTTAAAATTGGAAAAGCACTTATTTAGATGATATGATTATAAAAGAACATACGTTCCAAAAAATGTAGAAAGAATCATAGAAGGCGTTTAAATGGAATCCTGGGAAGCATCCTATATTGCAGGTATTATTGATGGAGAAGGTACAATCACATTAACAAGAATGCACGAAAAGGAACATCGACGTCCATGTATAACCGTTGCATCAACTGATAAAGAATTATTAATTTATCTTCAGACATTAACAGAAGGAACCATCACTAATAAAAAAAACTATAATCTTGAACGACATAAAGATTCATTTACACTCAGTATTAAAAATAAAGAAACTGTTTTGTTTTTATTAAACCATGTTACACCCTATTTAAGAGTTGATAAAAAAAGGAATCGAGCCATATTGATACTTGAAAAATATGAAATGGTTACACCAAGAAATGGGAAATATACCAAAGCATTATTAGAAAAGAAAATTGCCTTCGAAAAGGCTTTTTTTCAGATATAAAAAAAGACCAGCATCTCTGCTGGCCTTTCTTTTCCACTATGTAGTGGAGACGGTGGGACGTGCTCTTCCATGCTTTCGTCATGGCACTGACTATATCTTGAACCTGTCTCAAACAGGTCCTCTGGCGTCTTATGCGAATCATAAATTTGCCTCTTCAAGGCAGGATTTCGCATCCTAGTACTACCCATTTCGATGGCAGCCTATAAGTCGATACACGGCTGTTGGATTACTCCACATACCGCTCGGCATTGCCCTATCACTATGAAGTGACTTAGGTTTCACCGATAAAGCCAGATTTTCACTCGTGTGTTACCACACAAGGCGACTAATACTAATCGAACCCACGTCCAAAGATATCGCCACTTAAGCTTCTACGAGTGTAGTCGATATATTGGTGTTTCGCTGAGCCTTTTGCCTATCGACCGGCGTCCGGTCAGCTAGCCTGGTTGTTCTCTTCCTTCATCCTCAGGCGGTGGAATCCGGCGTAGCCCACTTAGAGTGAGTCCCTTACCCTACCACATGGGCAATGGAGGGAGGAACCGCTATGCAGTATTAAGCTGCGAAAGCGAGGTTGTTGTTAGTTTTGCCAGTTATGGCTTTGACGTTTTAACGAGGCCGATCCCCTCGACTCGCGACCTAAGCTCAAACTACCCCTGTCGAATCCGTAGCGTCCCCATAATAAAAGGAGCTGCAATCTAATGAAAGATTTAAGCTATAGACGTTAGGATGCTCAACAAATGTTCTTGAGCAAAGTATCTCATCGCTAACTTAGCGACAAACTTATTATAACATACTTGATGCATTTTTCAATTGTAATTATTTGTAAAATAATTTCCAGTTCATCATTCAATGAACCTGATTACATCTTTTGACGATCTCGGAAGGCACGTTCGATCTCACGCTTCGCTTCTTTTTGCTTTAAGGATTCACGCTTATCATAATTTTTCTTACCTTTGGCAAGTCCGATTAACACTTTGCAAAAACCATTTTTCAAATAAAGCTTTAATGGTACTAAGGCATAACCCGCTTCTTTCGTTTCACCAATTAACTTATTAATTTCACGTTTATGTAAAAGCAGCGCCCGTGTCCTTAATGGATCATGATTATAGCGATTTCCTTGCTCATAGGGGCTGACATGCATCCCGAACAGGATCGCTTGCCCATTTTGAATCCTTGCGTAGGAATCCTTCAAGTTTACTTTTCCGGCACGTATTGATTTGATTTCTGTTCCCTGCAAGACAATTCCTGCTTCGTACGTTTCTTCGATAAAATAGTCATGGTAAGCCTTTTTGTTTTGCGCAACAACTTTTCCTTCACCTTTTGGCATCTTCTTCACCTCATCTTAAAATTTATTTTAGCAGAATAGAGAAGCCACTACAATTGAAAGAGAGCCCCAAATTGAAGGCTCCCTTTAAACTATTATTTATTTTTCCGCTTTGTACTTTTGTTTTTAGGCACATTATCATAAAATTTTCGTTTCTTCTTCGCTTTATTACCTTGACCGCTACCGCCTTCAGACTTGGCATTGGAATTGCCGCCTTGACTACGACCGCCACCGCCTTGCTGTTTATTCCTCCGCGGCTTCTTGGTATCGCTGCCCGTACTGAAAACCTTTGGCGTTTCCGACCGTTCGCGACGAGGTGTACCTTTCATGCCGACAATTTCAAAATCAATCGCACGCTCTTCTTTATTGACTTTTACTACCCGAATGGTAATTTCATCACCGATCCGGAAGACATTTCCGGTCCGCTCACCAATCATCGCGAGATGGCGCTCATCATAGCGATAATAATCATCGGTCATATAGCTGACATGGACGAGGCCTTCAATCGTATTTGGCAGCTCTACAAACATTCCAAAATTTGTGACAGAGCTGATAATGCCGTCATACTCCTCGCCAATCTTATCCTCCATGTACTCTGCTTTCTTCAAATCGTCCGTTTCTCGCTCGGCATCCACCGAGCGGCGCTCCATTTTTGAAGAATGATCCGCAATTTCAGGTAAGCGCGCATTCCATTTTTCCTGTGTGGCTGAATCCAGCTTTCCTTCGACTAAGTAGGTCCGGATTAACCGATGAACAATTGTATCCGGATAACGGCGAATCGGCGAGGTGAAATGGGTATAGAACTCTGTAGATAAACCAAAGTGTCCGAGGCTTTCTGGATCATATTTTGCCTGCTGCATCGAACGCAGCATGACCTTCGAGACAACCATTTCCTCTGGTTTTCCTTGAACCTCTTCAATAATTTCCTGAAGGGCCTTTGGATGGACGTCATTAGCTGTCCCTTTTACAATGTAACCGAAATTGGTAATAAACTCGAAAAATCTCCGTAGCTTATCTTCCTTTGGATCCTCGTGAATTCGGTAAATAAACGGAACTTCCATCCAATGAAAATGCTCTGCCACCGTTTCATTGGCAGCAAGCATAAATTCTTCAATTAACCTTTCTGCCACCGAGCGCTCACGAAGGACCACATCTGTCGGCTTTCCATCTTCATCGACTAAGACCTTTGATTCCTTAAAATCAAAGTCGATCGCGCCCCGCTTCATCCGTTTGTTCCGTAAGATAGCCGCCAACTCTTCCATCATTTCAAACATTGGTACGAGCGGTTCGTATCGTGCTCGAGTTTCTTCATCATTTTCAGCAAGAATCAGATTCACATCATAATAGGTCATCCGCTCGGTTGTTTTAATCACAGCTTGAAAAATTTCATGCGAAACAACGGCGCCTTCAGAGGTAATTTCCATTTCACAGGATAAAACGAGACGGTCCACCTTTGGGTTTAGGGAACAGATTCCATTTGATAAGCGATGTGGAATCATCGGGATTACCCGGTCGACTAAATAAACACTGGTAGCCCTTTCTTCAGCTTCAAGGTCAATCGGAGTGCCTTCTTTTACATAATAGCTAACATCAGCGATATGGACACCAAGCTTATAATTGCCGTTGGCAAGCTTTGACACGGTAACTGCATCATCAAGGTCCTTGGCATCAGCACCGTCAATCGTAACAATCGTTTCGTTTCTTAAGTCACGGCGATTAGCCAATTCACTCTCAGCTATGGTGTCAGGCACCTCGTTAGCCTGTTTTAACACCTCATCCGGAAAGGACATGGGCAGGCCATGCTTATGTATAACTGAGAGGATGTCCACGCCTGGGTCGTTTTTGTGACCAAGAATGGTAATAACTTCACCCTCAGCACTTTTACGCCCTTCTGGATAGGTGATCAGTTTAACTACAACCTTATGACCCTCGACTGCCCCTTTGGAAGCGACCTTTGGAATAAAAATATCACTAGCAAACTTCTTATCATCAGGAATAACAAAGCCAAAGCTTTTGCTTTCCACATACGTTCCAACAATTTGCTGGACTCCGCGTTCGATAATGCGGATAATACTTCCTTCCCGGCGCTGTCCAGTGCTTTCCGTGGAAACACGTGCTAAGACAATATCCCCATGCATCGCCGTGTTTGTTTCATTTGGCGGGATAAAAATATCATCCATTCCAGGTTCATCCGGTGCGACAAAGGCAAACCCCTTGGCATGACCGATCAGCTTTCCGCGAATTAAGTTCATTTTCTCTGGAAGTCCGTAGCGGTTACTGCGCGTTCTAACCACTAGGCCCTTTTCTTCCATTTGCACCAGTGCTTTGACAAATTCCTTAAAGTCACTAGAGTCTTGGATGCCGAAGGCTGTTTCAAGTTCTTGAACAGTTAATGGCTTATAAGCCTCATCCTTCATATATTGTAAAACCTTATCAATATGCTTTTGTATATTATCTTCCAAACTAATCCTCCTTTGTAGTTGCTTTGCTAATCGCGCCAGTCTAACTTTTCTAAAAAGGCATAAACATCCTCATGTAATTGCTCTCGTTCTTTGTCGAGTGTGATTACGTGACTGGATTCTTCATACCATTTTAATTCCTTAACGACTGATTCGATATCGTTATAAATAATGTTCGCACTTTCGGTGTTAATCATTTTGTCATGACGCGCCTGAACGACAAATGTGGGCGCATAAATCATATCCACATTTTCACGCACATCTGCAATCAATGCCTGTAAGGCCTTTAACGTTTTCATTGGTGTTTTCTTAAACTCGTTCATTTCCATTTCGATTTGCTCGTTTGATTTTCCTTCACGTTTTTTAAATTCACGAGCGTATTCAAGAATTCCTTCGTACATGACCTCTTCACTTTTTATATGCATCGGTGCGCACATTGGTATAATAGCTTTTATAGGTACAGTGTATCCCAATTTCAAAGAAAATACGCCACCAAGGGATAATCCTGCCACGGCGATTTCTGAGTGGCCTTTATTTTTTAAAAATTCATAGCCATTAATAACATCCTGCCACCAATCTTCAGGCCCTGTATGAACTAGCTCTTCAGGAGGTACTCCATGGCCTTTATAGTGTGGGGCATGACAAGTATAGCCTTTTTTTTCTAAAAAACGCCCCAGCATCCTGACATCTGCTGAGTTTCCAGTAAATCCGTGTAAGAGAAGAACGGCCCTTTTTCCTCCTTTGAAAGTAAATGGCTTAGGTATAGTAACTTTCATGATAAAAACTCCTTAATTTCAATTCACTTAATTTAGTTTTAGCAAAGCGTTGGTGAACATTCCAGAAAAATGGCTTACACATCAGGGAATAATTTTACAAGTTAAACAAAAAACCTGACCGCTCTGGCCAGGTTTGTGTGTGAAGGATTAGATTTTAAAGTAAGTCACTGCAATAGCAAGCAGGATAAACAATATTGCTAATACAATCGTAATACGTTGTAGAATCAAGTCCAGTCCACGAGCTTTTTGCTTACCAAATAGAGATTCTGCACCACCAGAAATGGCACCAGATAATCCGGCACTTTTACCTGATTGAAGGATAACAACACCAATAAGTCCGATACTTACGATTACTAATAAAATTACTAAAAATGTATGCATAAAGGCCACCTCCTGTTAGTCGTACAATTCACAGTATATTAAATTTATCACACTTTGTCCCTCATGACAATAGTAGTTATTGTGACAACACGAGTCCCGTTGAATCAAAAAAGCACACATCAGAAAATGTGTGCTTTTGATTATGACAAAATTATTTGCTTAGGTTATAGAATGTTTTCTTCCCAAGATATTGAGCTGTTTCACCTAATTGATCTTCAATGCGAAGCAATTGGTTGTATTTTGCCACACGATCTGTACGAGAAGGTGCACCAGTTTTGATTTGGCCTGCATTTGTTGCAACAGCAATGTCAGCAATAGTATTGTCTTCTGTTTCACCAGAGCGGTGAGAAATTACGGCTGTGTAACCAGCGCGCTTAGCCATTTCAATCGCATCAAATGTTTCAGTAAGCGTACCGATTTGGTTCACTTTAATAAGGATTGAGTTACCAATTCCTTTTTCAATACCTTCAGCAAGTTTACGTGTATTGGTAACAAATAAATCATCACCAACTAATTGAACTTTTTTGCCAAGGCGTTCAGTTAAAAGTTTGTGACCTTCCCAGTCATTTTCATCTAAACCGTCTTCGATTGAGATGATTGGGTATTTAGAAGAAAGTTCTTCGTACCAGTCAACCATTTCAGCAGAAGTCTTCACAACACCTTCGCCAGCAAGATGGTATTTGCCATCTTCTTTATTGTAGAATTCAGAAGATGCAGCATCCATAGCAAGCATTACTTCTTCACCTGGCTTGTAACCAGCTTTTTCGATTGCTTCAACAATCGTTTGAAGAGCTTCTTCGTTTGATCCTAAGTTTGGAGCAAAACCGCCTTCATCGCCAACTGCTGTGTTAAGGCCTTTGCCTTTAAGAACAGATTTTAATGTATGGAAAATTTCTGCACCCATACGAAGAGCTTCTTTAAAGTTTGGAGCACCAACAGGCATAATCATGAATTCTTGAATATCAACGTTGTTATCTGCATGTTCCCCGCCGTTAACAATGTTCATCATTGGGACAGGAAGTTGCTTTGAATTGAAACCGCCAAGGTATTGATATAAAGGAATATCTAGATAGTTAGCTGCAGCATGAGCAACGGCCATTGACACACCTAGGATTGCGTTTGCACCTAATTTACCTTTGTTTTCTGTTCCATCAAGCTCGATTAAAGCTTGGTCAACAGAAACTTGGTCTAATACGCTGAATTCTTCGCCAATAAGATGTGGCGCGATAATTTCGTTTACGTTGTCAACTGCTTTTATAACACCTTTACCAAGGTAACGTTCTTTGTCACCGTCACGTAGTTCAACAGCTTCATATTCACCAGTGGAAGCACCACTTGGTACCATAGCGCGGCCAAATGCACCTGATTCAGTAAAAACTTCAACTTCAATAGTAGGGTTACCACGGGAATCTAATACTTCACGAGCGTATACGTCTGCAATAAATGGCATGATAAAATCTCTCCTTAAATTAAATGATTTCTTAGTTTACTTAATTAATGATGTTCCAGTCATTTCGGCTGGTTTTTGAAGACCCAATAAGTCTAACATAGTTGGTGCCAAATCCCCAAGGATTCCACCGTCACGCAATTGAATTCCTTGTTTTGTCACAATTACCGGCACCGGATTAGTGGTGTGGGCTGTCATTGGTTCGCCTTCAAGTGTGATCACTTCATCAGCATTCCCATGGTCTGCGGTAATAATGACGGAACCGCCTTTTTCGAGAATTAGATCGACGATTTTCCCTAAACATTCATCGACTGTCTCAATGGCTTTAATCGTTGGCTCAAGCATACCTGAATGCCCAACCATGTCGGGGTTTGCGAAATTCAGTAAAATCGCATCAAATTTATCTGCTTGAATTTCTTTGATAAGCGCGTCAGTAACTTCGTATGCACTCATTTCAGGCTGAAGATCGTAAGTTGCCACCTTCGGAGAGTTGATTAAGATCCTCTCTTCACCAGGGAACTTTTCTTCACGGCCGCCGCTCATAAAGAACGTAACATGTGGATATTTTTCTGTTTCAGCAATTCTTAATTGCTTCATATTGTTTTGTGATAATACTTCACCAATGGTGTTATCTAAATTTGTTGGTTTAAAGGCAACATATCCATCAACCGATTCACTGAAGTGAGTTAAGCACACGAAGAAAAGATCCTTCGGATGCTTTGGCCCGCGGTCAAAGGAACGAAAATCATCATTCGTAAATGTATTAGAAATCTGAATCGCACGGTCAGGTCTGAAGTTGTAGAAAATAACCGCATCATTATCCTGAATCGTCGCAACAGGCTGCCCATCTTCTTTTGTTATGACAGATGGAATAACGAATTCGTCAAAGATCCCATGAGAATAAGAATCTTCGACCACTTCTAAAGGATTCGTGTAGGCAGGACCCTCGCCATAGACCATAGAACGGTACGATTTTTCGACGCGCTCCCAGCGCTTATCACGGTCCATAGAGTAGTATCTCCCTGAAATTGTTGCGAATTCACCTACGCCGTATTCCTTCATTTTATCCAATGTCTCTTGGATATATTTAGCCGCTGTTTTCTGACCGACATCACGGCCGTCAAGGAACGCGTGCACATATACCTTTTCTACGCCTTCTTCTTTTGCCAGCTTTAATAGGGCAAACATATGTTGAATATGGCTGTGGACTCCGCCATCTGACAATAATCCGAATAAATGAAGGGCTGTGCCAGTTTTCTTCACGTGCTTCATCGCACCTGTAAAGGTTTCATTTTTTTCAAATTCACCTTCACGAATCGCAATGTTCACGCGGGTTAAGCTTTGGTACACAATACGTCCTGCACCAATGTTTAAGTGGCCAACCTCTGAGTTACCCATTTGTCCTTCAGGAAGTCCAACTGCCTCTCCAGACGCAGTTAAGTGAGAATGTGGATACTCGCTCCAAAAACGGTCAAAGTTAGGTTTTTTTGAATGAGCAACCGCATTCCCTTTTGTTTCGCCCCTGCATCCAAAGCCGTCAAGGATGATCAGAGCAACGGGAGATTTACTCATAGCTGCCTGCCTCCAGTAGTTGTAAAAAGGATTGTGCTTCAAGGCTTGCTCCGCCTACTAATGCACCATCAATATCTGGTTGTGCCATATATTCTTTAATATTTTCTGGTTTCACACTGCCGCCATACTGAATTCTTACGGCATCGGCCACGTCTTGCGAGAATTGTTGGGCAACTACCTGACGGATATGGGCACAAACTTCATTCGCATCAGCTGAAGTAGAAGATTTACCAGTTCCAATCGCCCAAATTGGTTCGTACGCGATCACTGTTTGTTTTACTTGGTCATCCGATAAACCTTGAAGAGCTTTCGCCACTTGATCACCAACTAATTGATTGGTTTCACCATTTTCACGTTGCTCTAATGTTTCACCGCAGCATACAATCGGAGTTAAGTTGTATTTAAAGGCAGCAAGAGCCTTCTTGTTCACCGCTTCATCTGTTTCATTGAACATTTCACGGCGTTCCGAGTGTCCGATGATTACATATTGTACGGCAAGGTCAGCAAGTGCTTTCGGGCTGATTTCGCCTGTGAATGCTCCGCTTTCTTCAAAGTGCATATTTTGAGCACCAATTTTCACATTACTTCCTTCTGTCACTTCTACAAGACTTTGTAAAAATAATGCCGGTGCACAGATTACAGAGTCCATTTTTTCTGGTGCAGGTACAAGCCCTTTCACTTCTTCAGCAAAGCTTTTTGCTTCCGCAAGTGTTTTGTTCATTTTCCAGTTTCCTGCAATGATTGGTTTACGCATACTGGCACATCCTTTCATAGTTCATGCTCTATTAAACTTGCCTGTTGCTTTCCGCTCCAGGCGCTTCGCTTTCCGCGGGCGTGCCGGGGAGCCTCCTCGGCGCTTTTAGCGCCTGCGGGGTCTCCCCTGCCCCGTACTCCCGCTGGAGTCTTCGCGCCTTCCGCTCCAATCAACAGTGTGGTAAAATCAAGAATAACCATTAATACAGGCTATTATTTAAAAAATTATTTATCGTTCAAGGCCACTACGCCTGGCAGGGCTTTACCTTCCATAAATTCAAGGGAAGCGCCGCCTCCTGTGGAGATGTGGCTCATTTTGTCTGCTAAATTGAATTTTTCAACAGCTGCTGCTGAGTCTCCACCGCCAATAACTGAATATGTACCTTCTGCTTCAGCAAGTGCTTCGGCCACCGCTTTAGTGCCGTTAGCAAACTTATCAATTTCAAATACACCCATTGGTCCATTCCAAATCACTAGTTTTGATTTTTGAATGACGTCACGATAGATCTCAGCTGTTTTCGGCCCAATATCAAGTGCTTCCCAATCAGCAGGAATTTCCTCAATCGCAACTACTTTGGAATTAGCGTCTGCAGAGAAATCATCTGCAACGATGGCATCAACAGGCATATAGAAATTAACACCCTTTGCCTTAGCTTTTTCAATAAACGATTTTGCAAGATCAATTTTGTCTGCTTCAAGAAGTGATTTTCCCACTTCATGGCCCTGTGCTTTGACAAATGTATAAGCAAGACCGCCGCCAATAATTAAGTTATCGACTAATTCTAAAAGATTTTCAATAACACCAATCTTGTCCTTTACTTTGGCTCCACCGATGATCGCTGTAAATGGGCGTTCCGGATTAGAAAGTGCTTTACCAAGTACATCAAGTTCTTTTTCCATTAAAAGACCTGAAACAGCTGGCAGAATATGAGCAATACCTTCAGTTGAAGCATGAGCACGGTGTGCTGCACCAAATGCATCATTTACATAAACATCAGCTAACTCGGCAAATGATTTCGCCAACTCAGGATCATTCTTTTCCTCGCCCGGATAGAAACGGACATTTTCAAGCAACAGGACATCGCCTTCCGTCATTGTTTCAATCAACGCGTTTACAGAATCACCATAGGCTTCATCTGCCTTCTTTACGTCTTTACCAAGCAGTTCAGATAGTCTGACACCGGCTGGAGTTAAGCGCATTTCTTCGACTACTTTTCCTTTTGGACGGCCGAAGTGGCTGGCTAAAATCACCTTCGCACCTTGTTCCACTAAGTATTGAATCGTTGGCAATGCCGCACGAATCCGCGTGTCGTCCGTAATTTCACCATCCTGCATAGGAACGTTAAAATCCACTCGGCAAAATACGCGTTTACCTTTTACATCGACATCTTTGAGAGTTTTCTTATTCATAAAGGACCTCCGAAAGTTTGGTATGAAGAAAATGAATTATCTAAAATCAGTAAAAAAAGGGGAGGGGGGCATATACTCCCCGCTCCCCTTTGGAAAACCTTTGTAATGTTCAACTTCTTATGATTGAAAACCAATCATCGTCCGTTCCGATATATTAAAGTCCTTTTTGTGCAAGGTAGTCAACAAGGTCAACAACGCGGTTAGAGTAACCAACTTCGTTATCGTACCAAGATAATACTTTTACCATGTTGCCTTCAAGAACCATTGTTGATAATGCATCGATTGTCGAAGAAACTTTAGCTCCGTTGTAATCAGTAGAAACTAATGGAAGTTCACTGTATGCTAGAATACCTTTTAATGGGCCTTCTGCAGCTGCTTTTAATGCAGAGTTAACTTCATCAGCTGTTACTTCTCTGTCTAATTCTGCTACTAAGTCAACAACAGAAACGTTCGGTGTTGGAACGCGAATAGCCATACCGTTTAATTTACCCTTAAGTTCTGGTAAAACAAGCGCAACTGCTTTTGCAGCACCAGTTGAAGTTGGAATCATGTTTTCAGCTGCTGCACGTGCACGACGGTAGTCTTTGTGCGGCAAGTCAAGAATTTGTTGGTCATTTGTGTATGAGTGAATAGTTGTCATCATACCGCGTTTGATTCCAAAAGTATCATTTAATACTTTTGCAAACGGAGCTAGACAGTTTGTAGTACAAGAAGCGTTTGAAATAACATGGTGGTTATTTGCATCATATTTGTCTTCGTTAACACCCATTACGATTGTGATATCTTCGTTAGATGCTGGTGCAGAGATAATTACTTTTTTAGCGCCTGCTTCAAGATGTTTCGCAGCATCTTCACGTTTGGTGAAACGGCCTGTAGATTCAACAACTACGTCCACGCCAAGATCGCCCCAGCCTAATTGTGCAGGATCGCGTTCTGCAAGAACTTTCACTTTGTGTCCGCCAACTACTAGGTATTCGCCATCAACAGTAACATCTTCTTGTAGAGTCCCGTGAACAGTATCATATTTTAGAAGATGTGCAAGCATATTTGCATCAGTTAAGTCATTAATTGCAACGATTTCCACAGTGCTATTTCCTAAAGCCGCACGAAAAACGTTACGACCGATACGTCCAAATCCATTAATACCAACTTTTACTGACATGATAAATTTCCTCCTTTAATTGGGTAAGGATGTTTTTTATTTTTAAAAAGGATTTACCCTTTTAATAACTTTCTCGCTGCACCTTCATCTGTGATTAAAATCGTCGATGCTGGTGCTTGTTTTAAGTATGCCTTGATAGCCTTAGCCTTGGAAGTCCCGCCTGCAACCGCGATGACATTAGGAATGCCAACCAGATCTTCTAACTGCAGGCCAATCGTTAATACCTTGTGAACAATTTCACCTTGTTCATTAAAATAATAGCCAAAAGCTTCACCCACAGCTTTGCTGCTTTCAAGCATACTTAGAATCTCAGGGTTGGTTTTTCGCCGTTCAGCCATTGTGATAGCATCTCCAATTCCATGAAGAACCATGCTAGCTGATTTAATTAGTTTTAATACTTCATGAATGTCAGGTTCTCTGATAAGCGATTCGTAGATATCTGTACTGACCTGATCAGGAACATAGAACACTCGATGTTTGGATTGGGTGTTTCTGGACATAATCGAACAAATCGTATTTGCCTGATTTTGAACATCCTCACCTACTCCGCCTCTTGCTGGTACAAACAGTAATTCCTTTTGGGTAATCTCTGGTGATAGTCTTTCGGCGACAGCAGCCATCGTTGAACCGCCAGTTACAGCAATGATATTTTTTCCGCTGAGAAGCTTTTTCATGCAAATAGCACTTGCCTTGCCAAGTTCACCTTTTACCATGGGCGATTCATCACTATTGCCAGGTACAATGATGGCCTTTTTAATGCCCAGCTTGTGCTTCAATTCCAACTCCATCACATCAATACCCTTTAACTCACGCATAAAGCCTTCCAAGTCTTCAAGCAAATTTTTCCCTTCAGGCGTTAAACTCATTCCCACATTATTCGTGTAAATTAAATCTTGCTCCCTTAGGAAATCAACTTCACCGCGAAGGACTCTTTCGGTATACCCGAGACTGACTGCTAAACTCCGTCTTCCTACCGGCTGCATAAAACCAATGTACCTTAGGATAGAATATCTCTTCTGTAGGACCTGCAGGAGGTCGGGTAATAATCTTTTTTGGATATCGATTAATGACTGCATGAATCTCATGCTCCTTTATTATATGTAGTTGGTCTAAAAATGTCCACCATAGACATATTATGTCCCGCTACATTCAAAAAAAATCATCCCTGCTACGTTTTTCATTGTAACAGGAGTGAAAATCTATTTCAACTATTAAAATTGGCTTTTTTTTCATGCAAACGGTTACTTATGTCAAATTTGTTAATTACACCGAATCCTGCTTCTACTCCGTCAATATAAACAACTGGGATCATCAAACCATATTGTTCGGTTAATTCATCACTGGATTCAATATCAATTTCTTCTAAGGTAAACTCCCAGTCTTTGTTTAGCTCCAGAAGTGTAGACTTTGCCTTGTCACATAGCGGGCAGCTTTTCCTTGTATATAATGTGATTGTTGTTTGATCCATCGTTTTTGTTCCTTTCATTCAAACCTTTTTCTTTTCGAAGAGGAGGGAATTCCCAATTGATCCCGGTACTTAGCAATCGTCCTTCTTGAAACCACCATACCTTCCTCTATTTTTAAATGTTCGACAATTTCTTGATCAGAAAGCGGTTTTTGTTTATTCTCTTTTTCTATTAAAGTCGCAATTTTCTTCTTTACTTGTGTGGATGAGGTATTTTCATCCTCTGAAGTGGTTTGAATCGTACTTGTAAAAAAAGACTTTAACGAAAACGTCCCAATTGGTGTTTGCACATATTTTTCTCGAACCGCCCGGCTGACTGTGGATTCATGGATTTCAAGTTCTCCGGCAATTTCCTTCATGGTCATCGGTACTAAATATTGTGACCCTTTTTGAAAAAATGCAGCCTGCTTTTCAATAATTTTTGCAATCACCTTAGTTAAAGTTTCTTTACGTTGTTCAATACTTTTTTGAATCCACTGGTAATCCTGGAGTTTATCCTGCAGGAAGCGGCTTACCTGTTGGTCTTGATCTTTAAATTTATTATAATACTGCTCATTAAGGCTAATCCTTGGCAGCGATTCATCAGACATCCTGACGGTTAGTCCCTCGCTTGATTGCTCGACGATGGCATCCGGAATGATATACGTCGTTGCTTCTTTCCCTAATAAAGTTCCTGGCTTGGGGTTTAAGGATTGAATTTGGTCGAAAATATCTTGGATATCCTTAAGAGTTATTTTCAGTTCTTTTGCAATTGGCTTCCACTTCTTTTCGGCGAAGGGAATGAAATATTCAGAGACAATCTTTTGTGCTAATTCATTATTTGGATCTAGATAATAGATTTGCATCAATAGGCACTCTTGCAGATTTCTTGCACCAATCCCCGCTGGCTCCAGTGTTTGGATAATCGCTAAGCATTCTTCAACTAGCTCTTCTGTTACTCTTAGCTTATCAGCAATTTCATTAAGGTCTCCACCAAAGTAACCGTTTTCATCTAAATTTTGGATAAGGTGGCGAATGACATTCAACTGCTCCACCGATAAATTTGTAATTTTTAATTGAGAAAGTAGATAATCTTCAAGTGAAAAAGGTTTATCAGCAATTTGCTCAATCCAGTCCTTTTCCGCCTTTTGATGTTTCCGACGATTGCGGTCAATCAATGGATTCATTGGTTTAATATTGCTATTTTCAATCTGCAATAGGGGATTTTCAAGTGCCTTATCTTCTAAAAAAGCAGTTAACTCATGAGCAGAGTACTGCAATAATGCAATGGCCTGCGATAACTCCTGAGTCATCGCCAATTTTAATGTCTGTTGTTGCCATAAACCGGCCTTTAAGTTCATTCGTATCCCCCCTGTAGTCTATTTTACACGATGGAAGGAAATTCGGGAATGGAAAATGATAAACTGTGAGTTATGTGACACCATAGGAGGCTGTTTTATCAAATAAAAAGCCTCCTGTTACAATAAACAGGAGGCTTTGAAGATGCGCTCGGCAGGAATCGAACCTGCATTTCAAGCTTCGGAGGCTTGCGTGCTATCCGTTGCACCACGAGCGCAAATATTAGCGACTTACATATTATATGCCAGTTTCTTTAACTTTGCAAGCATGTGATTTGGTTTAAAATCGTCAAGATTGGATATGATGGATTAGGGAAAGTTGTCGAACATTTTTAAAGCCAAATGGTTTGACCTTTATTGACCATCAGTGTATGATAACAATACATATTACTATTACCTTTACAATCAAAGGAGGAAGAAAAATGAATTTAATCCCTACAGTAATTGAACAAACAAACCGGGGCGAGCGTGCGTATGACATTTACTCCCGTCTGTTAAAAGACCGGATTATTATGTTGGGAAGTGCCATCGATGATCATGTGGCTAACAGCATTGTAGCACAATTATTATTCCTTGAAGCGGATAACCCAGAAAAAGATATTTCTTTATATATCAACAGCCCAGGCGGCAGCATCACAGCTGGTATGGCGATTTATGATACGATGCAATTCATCAAACCAAAGGTTCAAACGATTTGTATTGGTATGGCTGCATCCATGGGTGCATTCTTACTTGCAGCTGGGGAAAAAGGCAAGCGTTATGCCCTTCCAAATGCTGAGGTTATGATTCACCAACCACTAGGCGGTGCCCAAGGACAAGCAACTGAAATCGAGATTGCTGCCAAACGCATTCTCTTCCTTCGCGAAAAATTAAATGGTATTCTTGCAGAACGTACTGGACAGTCCCTTGAAGTAATCGCTAAAGATACTGACCGCGATAATTTCATGACGGCTGACCGTGCAAAAGAATATGGTCTAATCGACCATATCATCACACGTAATCTAATTGATGATGAGAAGAAAAATAAATAAGTAAATAACAGTAAAAGCAATCGGCATTGACCGGTTGCTTTTTTTAATGGCTGTTTTCGTAATCAAACTTAATTCTGAGTGAACGTTTTGTGCTGCTTCAGTTCTTACGGACAAAACTCGCTATGCCACATCACGAAATGTCCGTAATACCGGTTCTTACGGACAAAACTCGCTAAGTCACATCACGAAATGTCCGTAATACTGGCAATTACAATTTGAACATAATCTGAAGCAACAATCTTTTAGAAAAGAGCCATTTAAAATCGAAACGACCGGTTCCAAATTGGAGCCGGTCGTAAATAATTAATGTTCTTTCTGGATAAAATCAGCTAATGCTTCAATGGCAGAAGCTTCATCCTCGCCATCTGCAACGATATCAATCATGACACCCGAGCCAACTGCAAGACTCATTAAGCCCATAATGCTTTTCGCATTCACTTTCTTTCCGTCCTTTTCAAGGAAAATATCCGCTGTAAACCGGTTGGCTTCTTGGACAAAAAGAGCGGCAGGCCGTGCTTGAAGGCCAGTTTTTAATTTTACTTCTACTTGTTTCACTAACATTACACAATTCCTCCTCATGTTTATTCTCTATTTTTATTAGTTTTTGTTCACAATATTTGGTTGCGAGCACATGTTATGGCTTTCACATGTTTAGCTGCTTGAGAATTGTTTTATTCTTTTATAACTATATCCCCTGCACGAAGCTTTTCTGCGATTGCATCAATTTTTCTTAAACGATGATTAATTCCAGATTTACTGATGGCACCACCAGAAACCATTTCGCCCAATTCTTTAAGGGTCACATCTGTATAATTTAAGCGGAGTTCTGCAATTTCTCTTAATTTTTCAGGTAAAATTTGCAGACCAACCGTTTGATTGATGTAGCGAATATTCTCGACCTGCCTAATCGAAGCACCAATCGTTTTATTAAGATTGGCGGTTTCACAGTTTACAAGCCGATTAACTGAATTGCGCATATCACGAACAATTCGAACATCTTCGAAGCGGAGCAAGGCGTTATGAGCACCGACGATATTTAAGAACTCGGTGATTTTCTCCGCTTCTTTTAAATAGGTAATATAGCCTTTTTTGCGTTCAAGTGTTTTACTATTCAGTCCAAATGTATTCATTAATTCGCATAAAGAATCATTGTGTTCTTTATAGAGCGAAAAAATTTCTAAATGATAAGAAGATGTTTCAGGATTATTGACGGATCCACCCGCTAGAAATGCACCGCGCAGATAAGAACGCTTACAACATTTCTTTTTCACAAGTTCCTGCGAAATATCATGAATGATGGTAAAACCCTCACCGATAATTTTTGTATCCTCGAGAATTTCCTTAGCCTGCTGGGATAAGCGGACAATATAGACGTTGTTTTTTTTCAAACGCATCTTTTTCCGCACAAGCAACTCTACTTGGACGTCGTAACTCTTTTTTATTAATGTATAAATTCTTCTGGCAATCGCAGCATTTTCGGTTTGAATATCAACAACTAACTTACGATTTGAGAATGAAAGGGAACCATTCATCCGAATGAGAGCCGACAGCTCTGCTTGAATGCAGCACGTTTTCACTTCTAAGTTAGTTAATTCCTTTTTCGTTTCCGAAGCGAAAGACATCCCTTCACCCCCTAAAAAAACAATGTGTTTTTTTAATAAGTACTATATTTACGTTTCATAACGCTTTTTGGTTTCATCTAAAAGCAAATTATATAAAATTTTTGCGACTTTTTTCGGGTCATGCCTTAATGCCCCATTTTCTTGATAAGCAATATCCGCATGAACCACTTCAAGCCCTAATTCAAACAGCCGCTGCAAATCGTAGACAACAGGGTCTGCCAACTCTTCATTATAGCGAAGCTGGATGTCCTGTGGGATTTCTTCATTGTTAACAAGGATTGTATTGATAAAAGCACAGCTCATATGATCATAGAGCGCTTTTACATGATCGCTTGCTGAAAAACCATGTGTTTCTCCAGCCTGAGTCATTAAATTACAGATATAGACCTTTTTGGCATGTGATCGGCACAGTTCATCCCCGATTTTTGGAACCAGCAGATTAGGCAAAATGCTTGTATATAAGCTTCCTGGCCCGATGATGATTAAATCAGCCTGACGGATGGCTTGAAGGGTCTCTGGTAATGGACGAATTTTTTCCGGTGTCATAAACACCTTTTTAATTCTTTTACCGGAGTAAGGAATTTTTGATTCCCCTGAGACAATCGTCCCGTCTTCCATTTCAGCATGGAGAACAACACTTTGATTTGCTGCTGGAAGGACTTTGCCGTGAACATTTAAAATCTTACTCATTTCCTGAATGGCGTGAACAAAATTCCCCGTGATCGAGGTCATAGCTGCCAAAATTAAATTTCCAAGCGAATGTCCGGAAAGTTCATTCGATGTTTTAAATCGATGCTGAAACATTTCCTCAACGAGCGGTTCTACATCCGATAATGATGCTAACACATTGCGGATGTCACCAGGAGGAGGAATATGCAAATCCTCACGCAAACGTCCTGAGCTGCCGCCGTCATCCGCGACTGTCACAATGGCGGTAATATCCACAGGAAACTGCTTTAATCCACGCAATAAAACTGGCAATCCTGTTCCCCCGCCAATGACGACAATTCGTGGCTGTCCGTAAATGCTCATGTTGTTTTTTCCTTTCTCCTCTCAATGTCACGATGAGAAATACATGTCTTGTAGTCCTTTTGAAAAAATTCACCAAGATACTCAGCTAGTGTTACCGAACGATGCTGTCCACCTGTACAGCCAATCGCAATAACCAGCTGCGCTTTACCTTCTCGTTTATAATGCGGAAGCATGAAGGATAGCAGGTCGGTTACCTTTTCCAAGAACTTATGCGTTTCATTCCATTTTAATACATAGCTAGAAACATCTTCATCAAGTCCTGTTTTAGGTCTCATATGATCGATATAATGAGGATTTGGCAAGAAGCGTACATCAAACACTAAATCTGCATCAATAGGAATTCCATATTTAAAGCCGAATGACATGACATTGACAGTGAAGATTGATTGTTTATTCGCCGTAAATTCCGTTAATATTTTCTCACGAAGCTCCCGTGGTTTCATCTGGGAAGTATTGTATATCAGTTGAGCCCTGCCTTTTAGTTCTTCAAGAAGCTCACGCTCTAGCGTTATTCCTTCTAACGGCAGACCTGTTTGTGCAAGCGGATGCGACCGCCTTGTTTCTTTATATCTACGTACTAATGTGGAATCATCCGCATCTAAAAATAAGATTTGCGGTGTCACCCAAGATGTTTCTGCCAGTTCATCTAATGCTTTAAAGAGATGATCAAAGAATTCTCTGCCGCGCAGGTCCATCACGAGGGCGACTTTATTCATCTTATTCCCCGATTCCTTCATTAGTTCAAGGAATTTTGGAAGTAAGGTTGGAGGCAAATTATCGACACAGAAGAACCCTAAATCTTCAAAACTTTGAATGGCTACAGTTTTACCCGCACCAGACATTCCTGTAATAATTACCATTTGTACGTCATTTACCGCACCGGTACTCATTTTTAATTCCCCCTATAGTTAGCTTGGATCTAATCGGTAACTGATTAGTTGAAAGTCTTTTGTATAAGTAAAAGTACCGTAAATGATTCCTTTTCCGTGAATCATATAATCAAGAATATGATAATCTCCAGCAGCCATTGGCAATTTTTTTAATTGGTCAATCTTTTGCCACTCCAGCTTACCTTCTTCAGATTCGTCTAAATCAATACCGTCTGAATCGTTTGCTACAAAAGTAAACATCATCCATTCCGAAAGGAGCTGGTCATTTTCTTTCATAATCATTGTAAAAATCCCTTTTAATTGTGGATTTTTCAAATAAATGCCCGTTTCCTCACGGTACTCTCTGATGCAAGAGTCTCGAACCGATTCGCCCGGCTCCATTTTCCCACCAGGAGCAACCCACCAGCCACGGCGTGGCTTTTGCAGTAACAATATTTTTTCGTCTCTTATCAATACACAATTGGTGACTCGTTGCACAACATTCACCCTCTTATCAAGCATATGTAATGTAACAGCTCGCCTTAGGATCTTGCGGTTTTTAGAACAAGGTCTTTTTGAGGCATGGCTATATATCCTACAATACCTTTACATTCATTCTTATCATTATACTATTTTTGGGATACAGTCACAATGAATACAAATTTGATATTTGTGTTAATTATTTCACCTTGTTACTATAGCTAACATACTTTTTAACAAAATCAGGAACGATCAGGCTGAACCAAAAAAATAGCACAGGCTACGGGCCTGTGCATAAAACAAATATATTTTTAAAGGGGGTCAATTACTATTTATATCATACCGCAACTATATTGCACGATTGTTACAGAAGAATTAAAACAGAGTTACGTTTTCAAAAAACAGTTTCCAACGGCAATCTTTATCTTTTTTGTTTTAAGCCTTCTTTAAGTTCTTCAATATAATGCTGGGCACTTTGGGCAGCAATACTGCCATCTCCAGTGGCAGTGACAATCTGGCGCAATGTTTTTTCACGAATATCACCAGCTGCATAAATTCCCCGAACCTTTGTCTCCATCCGGTCATTGGTTTCGATATACCCATTTTCATTGGTAATTCCAAGATTCATAAATGGTTTAGAAAGAGGGACCATTCCGATATAGATAAAGACGCCGTCAGCCGGTAATACTTGCTCTTCACCATTTTCGGTAGAAACGAGCGTTACACTTCCCACTTTGCCATCTTTATCATTGATTGCCTTGATCGTGTGATTCCAAATAAAATCAACTTTTTCATTGGCAAAAGCACGATCTTGAAGAATCTTTTGGGCACGAAGTTCATTTCTGCGATGGACGATGGTTACTTTGGAAGCAAAACGGGTTAAGTAGACACCCTCTTCCACAGCTGAGTCCCCTCCACCAATAACAAATAATTCTTTTTCTTTAAAGAATGCCCCATCACAAACCGCACAATAGGAAACGCCTCGGCCGCCAAGTTCTTTTTCCCCTGGGACGCCAATTTTCTTATACTCTGCACCTGTTGTGATGATGACAGCATATGCTTTATATTGTTTTGACCCTGCAACAACGATTTTATGGTCGCCCTGATCAATGATTTCTTTGATATCGCCATACGCGTATTCTGCACCAAATTTTTTGGCATGCTCGAACATCTTCGTTGATAAATCCGGACCTAAGATACTTTCAAAGCCTGGATAGTTTTCAACGTCTTCCGTATTGGCCATTTGTCCGCCCGGCATCCCGCGCTCAATCATAAGAGTGGAAAGGTTCGCTCGTGATGTATAAACAGCCGCTGTCATCCCCGCAGGGCCAGCACCGGCAATAATAACGTCATAAATTTTTTCTTCAGACATGATATAAAACACTCCCTATATAAAAAAAATACGATTAAGTAAGATTATTGTTCCCTTACTTAATCGTATATAACAAATGATTTATCGTCCACCAATTTGCTTAGTTCAAATAGTTATTCACTATTTTTACATATTTACCAATGGTTGCTGGGGAAATCCCATAGCGAGTGGCTACTTCTTGCTGGGATACTTTTTCACTGCGTAGTTTGTGCCACATATACTCGACGGCTCCCGCCCAGGCACGTTTATTTTTCAAATGATTTCTGTCTTTAGAAACCTCGACAAACACAGAAAACCACATAAGATATAAACCGGCCTCGATTGTTCCAATCGGTTGATGGGTTTCATAAAAAAGCTCGGCAACTTCCTGTGCATCGGCTGTCTTCGAAGGTTTACCTGAGCGAATCAACGAGATATATTCCTTTTCCAACGCGGTAAATTTTTGATTTTGAAACAGCCGCTTGGAGGTGATGATTTCTTCTTTTTTACTCGAAACGGTCGTTAGGAAAAGAGCGAATAAGCGCTCCTCCACATAGTCGCTGTCCAGTTTTTGAAAAATGGACCCTGAAAGGTCTTCAAAACCGTTAGCTGACGCATTTTCTTTATTCCATGGTTCGGAGCCTTCTTTATCAGGATTAAGTTCCAGCACTTTTTTCCAGATGCTTTTCGCAAAATTTTCATTGCCTGTGAAATAGGCAGAATGAGAAAGCCAGTAGTAAAACGGACCATCTCCATCAAAGCCATGCTTATATAATTTTTTCAGCCATAAATAAGCTAGGCCATATTCTCCTACCAAAGCAAACGAGGCACCCAGTTTAAATTGCTGTTCACTAAGAAGCGGTTGAATCTTCTTTAAGGTGTCAATCATCCCAGCAACATTTTTCGCTTGCCCTTGATAATATGCAAAGACAAGCCTATTACATAAAGCATGGAGATTCCCTGGATTCCGCTCTAAAACATCGGCTATAATGGATTCCGCCTTTTCGGTCTTTCCTAGATAAAAATAAGCAAGCGCCAAGTTATTGTAAGCAGACCAGTACTCGGGATAATCCTTGACGACATCTTTTAATAGTTCAATTGCCTTTGGAAAATATCCTGACTCGAGCAGGTCACGAGCTTTTTCTTGTTTGACAATTAAGTCATCCTGCTGATACAACTCGTCCTCAAGATCTTCTGCCTCAAAGGTAAGTACATCTAGTAATTCCTCTGTATCGTCGCTAAAGTCACCATCTGGATCCAGCTGTAAATATAGTTTTGCATGGTGATAAGCATCTTTAAAAAATCCCAAATGGGCATAGTTATTGGCCAAAAAGTAATGGCATTCCACCATTTCTTGATCTAGTTCTTCAAGGATGAGGTGCAAGAGTCGGTTGGAATTTTCAAACTCGCCAAGTTCTGTTGACACAATCGCCAACTGGCATATAATCATCGGTTCACCCGGCTCAAGCTGCATCGCTCGCCCAAGATATTTTTTTGCTTTTATAAAATCACGTCGATGGAATGCCTTTAAACCCTTCGTGAAATAATATTCCCCCGTAGGAACAAATGTAAATAATTTTCCCATATGCATTCTTGCTTTCGCGTCTTTACCCATGAAGTCCTCCACATTTTTTAACATAACTAAGGTAGTATACCACACCTAGGAGTTATTCGAGAAGGTACCTGAAAAAAAGCCTAAAAAAACCGGTTTTTTTATGACCGGTCCTTGTGTCTTTCTTCTAATGTTTTCAACACTTCTATAAATGGAAGCCCTTGTTCAACAAGCAATACCTGCAAGTGATAAAGCAAATCAGCTGCCTCCCACCTTAATTCCACCGGGTCACGGTTTTTTGCCGCAATAATCACTTCAGCCGCTTCTTCACCGACCTTTTTCAAAATCTTATCGACGCCTTTTTCAAAAAGATAGGTTGTGTATGCCCCTTCTGGACGCTCTCGTTCACGATCGACGATTACTTTTTCAAGCGATTGTAAAATCTGATAATCAGCCAAACTTGGTGTTCCGGAATGGCCCCGTTCTGAAAAACAGCTCACCGCACCGGTATGGCAGGCAGGACCTTTCGGATAAACAAGGACCAGTAATGCATCCTGATCACAATCATAATTGATGCTGACAACGGTCTGGGTATTACCGCTCGTTGCTCCTTTATGCCATAGTTCCTGACGAGAACGGCTGTAAAACCATGTTTCCCCCGTTTCAATCGTTTTGGAGAGTGACTCCTCGTTCATATAAGCGAGCGTTAATACTTCTTTCGTCCCAGCGTCTTGGATAATTGCCGGCACTAACCCTTTTTCATCAAACCGAACATTCATCGAACCGTCACTCCTTTTTCCCGTAAATAACTTTTTACCAAATGAACCGAAGTCTCTTTATAGTGGAAGATAGACGCAGCCAAAGCAGCATCTGCTTTTCCGGCTACAAATGCCTCCTCAAAATGTTCCGAATTACCGGCCCCACCCGAGGCAATCACTGGAATGGTTACCGCTTCACTTACTGCCTTCGTCAGCTTGAGGTCGAAGCCATTTTTCTCACCGTCACTATCCATACTAGTCAGTAAAATTTCACCGGCACCTAACCGGGCTGCTTCTACTGCCCATTCAATCACCAGTTTGTCTGTAGGTGTCCTGCCGCCGTGCGTAAATACTCGCCATGTTCCTACTTCCTCATCAAATTTCGCATCAATCGCGACAACGATGCATTGCGATCCAAAGTAATCGGTACCTTCCTTGATTAGTTCCGGATGAAGGACAGCCGCCGTGTTCAATGACACTTTATCTGCCCCGGCGCGGAGGATTCTTTTCATATCTTCCAAAGCATTAATGCCTCCACCTACAGTAAACGGAATCGCCAACTCCGAAGCGACTGCCTTTACAACTTCAACCATTGTTTTTCTACCTTCCACCGAGGCAGAGATATCTAGAAATACAAGCTCGTCGGCTCCCTGCTCATCATAAAAACGGGCTAATTCGACGGGATCGCCGGCATCGCGAAGTTGCACAAATTGGATCCCTTTGACGACCCGTCCGTCCTTCACATCAAGGCATGGGATGATTCGTTTTGTTAATGTCATTGGGTCCCACCCTCTTTCAGGGCTTCTTTTAACGTGAACCTGTTTTCATAAAGGGCTTTTCCAACAATAGCTCCTTGGATCCCTTTAGACGCAATTGCTTTTAAGTCTGCTAAACTGCTTACTCCTCCGGAGGCAATTACATTTTTCCCAGTCACTTCGGCCATTTCACAAACAGCGTCAATATTCGGACCAGCCAGCGTCCCATCTGTAGCAATATCAGTGAAAATAAATGTCTCTGCTCCAGCTTCTGCAAAGCGCTTGCCTAGATCGACCGCCTTTAGTTCTGAAGTATCCAACCATCCGTGTGTCGCGACATAGCCGTTTTTGGCATCAATGCCCACCGCAATTTTACCGCCGTATTTTTTGATCATCTCGATGGCAAATTCAGGGTTGGAAACAGCAATACTGCCAATAATCACGCGGTTAACACCATTCTCAAGATAATGGAGGATATCCTCCTCTGATCGAATGCCGCCGCCAATCTGAATTTTCACCTGTAACTTTTGCGCTGCCTCGATCACAAAGCGATTGTTCACCCGCATGCCATCCTTCGCCCCGTCAAGGTCCACCATGTGGATCCATTCGGCACCATCTTCAGCAAAACTCTTAGCCATATCAAACGGCGAGTTCCCGTAAATGGTTTCTTGGTCGTAATCCCCTTGGAGAAGTCGGACGCACTTGCCGCCGCGCATATCAATTGCCGGATAAATCGTTAAACTCATCGGATTGCCTTCCTTTCCTCCACCATTTGTAAAAAATTCGCTAAAAGGGCCATGCCCAGCTTGCTGCTTTTTTCCGGATGAAACTGCATCCCAAAAATATTATTTCTGCCCACAACAGCAGATACTTGTTCGTTATAATTAGCCTTGGCCAATAACACGTCTGAGTTCTCCGCATTCACATAATAGGAATGCACGAAATAGACATAATCCTCTTCCAAATTATTCAACAACGGCGATGCTTGAACAAATTCAAGCCGATTCCAGCCCATGTGTGGAACTTTGTAAGTCTGCCCTTCAGGTGTTTTTCCTGGAAAACGGCGAACACTGCCTGGTAACAATCCTAAACCTTTGGTCGGTCCATTTTCCTCACTATTTTCAAACAACAGCTGCATGCCAAGGCAGATGCCAAGAAGCGGTTTGCCTGATGCCACAAATTCCTTGATCGTCTCCACTGGCAACCGTTCCATCGCATCACGAAAGGAGCCGACACCAGGAAGAAGCAATGCATCCGCAGCTAGCAGCTGCCCTTTGTCCGCGGAAATAAAATACTCTGCGCCCAGCCGTTCCAACGCCTTGCTAACACTAAACAGATTTCCCATTCCATAGTCAACAATGCCAATCATTTCTAACATCCTTTCACGGTGCCTTTTATGGTGCCTGACACCCATTCGTTATGTTTTTCACATGGTGCCTGACACCATTACTCCTTCTATAGCATTCCTTTTGTTGATGGAACGCCTTTGATGCGCGGGTCGATGGTTGTGGCTTCATCTAAGGCACGTCCGAGTGCTTTAAAGACGGCTTCGATCATATGGTGTGTATTTTTTCCATAATGGACGATGACATGGAGATTCATCCGTGCCTCTAGCGCAAGTTTCCATAAAAATTCATGCACCAGCTCGGTATCAAATGTGCCCACCTTTTGTCCTGGGAACTCAGCACGCATTTCCAGATGCGGACGATTACTAAGGTCAACCACAACCTGTGCCAACGCTTCATCCATCGGTACAAAAGCATTCCCATAGCGCTTAATCCCCCGTTTGTCACCCAATGCTTCACGCAACGCCTGTCCAAGACAAATACCGATATCTTCCGTTGTATGGTGATCGTCGACCTCTGTATCCCCGTTCGCATTCACTGTCAGATTGAATTGTCCATGTTTTGTAAATAAATCAAGCATATGGGTCATAAACGGTACACCCGTTTCTAGCTTAGACTGACCGTCTCCATCTACATCTAAGGTTAATTGAATTTGTGTTTCATTTGTGTTCCGTTCAATACTTGCGATTCTTTCCATGAAAGGGTCCCCCTATATATTGTCAGTACGATAATTTCCCGTCGTTCTTTAATCGGCATTCAACTGCCCGTGCATGGGCCTCTAGTCCTTCCTTCCGGGCAAACTCAGCAATCTTCGCTCCATTTTCCTCCATCGCCTTTTGGCTGTAAATAATCACACTTGATTTTTTCTGAAAATCGTCCACATTCAGCGGGCTTGAAAAACGGGCCGTCCCGTTGGTCGGAAGAACGTGGTTAGGACCAGCAAAATAGTCACCAACCGGCTCTGAGCTATAACGGCCGACAAAAATGGCTCCTGCGTGTCGAATTTTCCCAAGGAGTTCAATCGCATTTTCGGTGATTATTTCTAAATGCTCTGGAGCTAATTGGTTAACGGTTTCGATGGCCTCTTCGATGGTTTCCGTTATGTAAATGGCACCATAATCCACAATCGAGCGGGAGGCGATGTCTTTTCGTGGCAGCAGTTCTAGCTGCTTTGCGACTTCATCAGCAACTGCTTCCGCCAAGACACTCGATGGTGTGACTAGGACACTGCAGGCGCGCGGATCGTGCTCAGCCTGTGATAATAGGTCTGCTGCTACCTCATCTGCTCTTGCCGTTTCATCTGCTAAAATCGCAATCTCGCTTGGACCAGCAATCATATCAATGTCGACATCCCCGAAAACCTCTCGTTTTGCCAACGCCACAAAAATATTTCCGGGACCAGTAATTTTATCAACGGAGTTAATTGATTCGGTTCCATAAGCAAGTGCCGCGATCGCTTGGGCCCCGCCGACCTTATAAATTTCTTTAACGCCTGCTTCTTTCGCAGCGACAAGGACAGTAGCCGGTAACTGGCCTTGGTCGTCCGGTGGAGACACCATTACAATCCGCTTCACCCCGGCTACTTTGGCTGGAAGGACGTTCATCAGAACAGAGGATGGGTAGGCGGCTGTTCCACCCGGCACATATACCCCGACTGAATCGAGCGGTGTAATCTTTTGACCTAAAACCGTTCCATTCTCGTCGGTCGTCATCCATGACGGCCGCAGCTGCTTTTCATGGAACGAGCGAATATTTTCCGCTGCTTCCCGAACAATGGATATAAAACGCTCATCTACCTGCTCGTAGGCAGCCTCTATTTCATTTTCGGTGACGGAAAATGAAGCTAAGTGAACGCGGTCGAATTTCTCCGTATATTCACGTAATGCCCCGTCGCCACGTGTGCGGATCGCTCCAATAATTTCTTTGACCACCTCTACCTGCTCAGAGGTACCTGACTCAATTGATCGCTTTATCGAAACCAGGTCATTTACTTTTACTATCTTCATCTTAATTAACCTCCAGAGAGACGACTTTACTCAGCCGCGTGACCAGTTCATCAATCTTATTGTCCTTGATTCGGTAACTAACAGGATTCACAATGAGACGGGAAGTGACATCCACAATTCTTTCGTACTCGACGAGGCCATTTTCCCTCATCGTCCGACCGGTCGAGACAATATCGACAATTCGGTCCGATAGACCGATGATTGGGGCCAGTTCAATCGAACCGTTTAATTTGATAATTTCAACTTGTTCTCCCTGTTCCCGAAAATAGGCTTCCGCCACATTTGGATATTTCGTTGCCACTCGAGGTGCCACATCATTCATTTTTGTTCCAGGAAGTCCAGCTACCGCTAGATAACAAGCGCTAATTCGTAAATCGAGGAGTTCATAAACATCACGCTCCTCCTCGAGCATGACATCTTTTCCTGCAATCCCGATGTCGGCAACCCCATGCTCAACATAGGTCGGAACGTCTGTCGGCTTTGCTAAAATAAAGCGGAGACCCTCATTTTCAACCTCAATAATTAATTTCCGAGAATCATCAAATTCCGGCGGAAGCTGATAACCGGCTTTTCTGAGCAATTCAACCGCTTCTTCAAAAATCCGCCCCTTTGGCATAGCAATCGTTAGTATATTATTCATCGGCACGCCCTCCGAGTAAGTAGGTAGTATCCGCAAATTTCTTTGTATAGGCATCGAGATTTTTGACACCATTAATATCCTGAAGCACGGTCCGCTTCCCTTGTTCATGCATCTTTTCAGCTAATTGAAAGGCTTCCTTCCGGCGCTCTTGGCTGAAAAAGATACAGGTAACCTCATTTTCGAGTTCGTAGTTGCCGAGGGCCTCTAGAAGTCGATCGAGATGCACCCCAAACCCGGTGGCACTTGCATTTTTTCCAAACTTCTCAATTAAGCTGTACCGACCGCCATTTCCGATCGGAAAGCCGACATTCCCTGCATATACTTCAAATAAAATCCCTGAATAGTAGCTCATATGGCTGACGATCGTAAAATCAAATTTCACTTGATCCTCTACCCCATAGTCATTTAGACAATCCCATAATTCCTTTAGCTGCAGAAGAGCTAACTTGCCTTGTTCATTTTCAATCAAATCGAATGCCTTACCGATTACCTCGACTCCTCCCCTTAAATCGAGGAATTGAAGGAGTCTTTGTTTATCAATTGATGATAGGGATAATGAGTTCACATGCTCGCGGTAGCCAACATAATTTTTCTCATATAAAAATCTTCTTAACGAATTAGCCCGTTCATCTGTCCCGAGGATTTGTAAGAATAATTCCTGGGCAAAGCCAATATGGCCAATCGATACTTGGAACTCCGATAATCCCGCTTTTTTCAAGGAAGAAATGAGCAAGGAAATGACCTCGCCATCGCACGATACGGTTTCATCATTCAAGCATTCCACGCCGATTTGTTCAAATTCAGCTGGCCTGCCTCCTTCACGCTGCTGTGCACGAAAAACGTTGGCGGAGTATGCTAACCGAAGCGGCATATCGTCCTGCAAAAGTTTTGATGCTGCGACACGGGCGATCGGTGCTGTCATGTCAGGTCTTAATACCAACGTATGCCCTTGTTTGTCGAGTAATCGAAACAACTGGGCATCTTGAATGGCCGATGCCGATCCAACTGTTTCATAATATTCAAGTGTGGGGGTTTCAATAAATTGGCAGCCCCAACGTTTAATGGTGTCCTCCATTAAGGACCGAACACGGTGTTTTTTTTCATATAACTCTGGGAGCGTGTCTCTCATGCCCAAAGGCTTTTCAAACATAAACAAGCGACTCATCATGCTCATCCTTTATTGTTAGTTTACTTTATTATTATAATGATTATTTTCTAAATCCTTTAGTCTGCTAATGTGATAATGAATTAAAGTAGTTTTAGTTTACCCCTAGAGGTATTATTCGTCAACGAAAAAATATAAAACTTTCGGGATGGGAGTCCGCCAATCCTTGATTGAATTCCGCCAAAACTCAGAAAATTTTTGTTAAATCACTTGAATATACCTTGGATTCCGCTAAACCCGATACAATTTTCGCCAACCCTTAGTGTAATTCCGCCAACCAAATAAGGGATTCCGCCAAATTTCTGAATTTTCCCGCGAAACGACAATTTTTACTGTAAGTTTACTACAAAAAAAGCCTGGTTGCGAAAACCAGACTTAAAATATGTTACATATTTTATTTTCCAGACGATAAATTAGGAAATATCTAGAAGGACCCTTGAAAAAGCTTCAAGGATCCTTCAGGAAACTAGCTAGTTTTTTACCATAACTTTGAATTGCTTTTAACAAGCGTAACTGATGTTGCTTGGCTTGTATTGCCAACTGCATCCGTAGATGTGAAGGTTAATACTGTTCCATGTGTTTGTGCTGATTTAAATGGAATAGTGAATACTCCGTCTTTATCAACAACAACACTTCCAAGGAGTGTTTTTCCTTCAAAAACTTTTACGGTTGAGCCAGCTTCTGCTTTTCCTGTAACGCTCTTAGCAGGGGCAATAATTCTTCCAACCTCTGGAGCATTTGGAGCCGTTACATCTTCCACAACCACTTTAGTTTCCGCACTTTTGTTACCAGCAGCATCTGTTGCTGTAACCACAACTTCAGTTCCTGCCTTTAAAGAAGAAATGGTGATTGCATAGGATCCGTCAGCTTTTGCCGTAGCAGTTCCGATAGCTTGACCATTTGCTTTTGCCTCAACTTTTGCGCCTTCTTCTGTTTTTCCAGTTATTTCTTTAGATTGATCTGTAACTTGGTTAACAGTTGGAGCATTAGGTGCGACTTTGTCAATTAAAATTCTACCTTCAATTTGTGCTGAAATTGGTTCTTTAAAGGATTTTACGTAATCGATAAACGCATCTAAATCAGTCATCCTTGTAGTGCGCTCTGCTCCCTGTTTTAGAACAACGAACCCATCACCGCCATCCGCCATGAAGTTATTGACCGCAACAGAATAAACTCCTTTAGGATCAATTTTCAAACCATTTGGAAGGTAAATATCAAGCACCTTTTGTCCAATTGGTAAATTATTGGTCCAGGTATATTTTAAGCCTGAAATTTGCATGATACGGTTCCTATCAGCTGCAAACTGCTGGTTTAAAAGGATTCTTACTTGCTCACCAGTAAGCTTCATTGTAACAATATCATTTCCGAAAGGCTGGATTGCAAATAGTTCGCCCCAAGTGATTGGGCCAGCATCTTTAATTTCATCACGGATACCGCCAACGTTCATAAAAGCAAAGTCGGTTTTGGTTGCTGCTTTCATACCATCAGCAATCAGGTTGCCAAGTGCAGTTTCTCCATCTTCATTTGCTGTGCGAGAAATAGGAGCCACTGCTTCTCCAACTACTTCATCTGTGATTGGGGCAATACTTGCCTGATATTGTTTTAGTTCTGCTTTGATTTTTGCATCAGGAGTAATGGCATCTTTAAAGGTGGATGTAACCTCCGCTTTTTTTGTCACGATATCCTGTGTGACTGGGTCAATGGTCAAATCAACATCAGAAAAAGCAGTACCGTAGGAATAAGATTGAACTAACAATTTACCATCAACTGTCGAGTTCAAATACTTGTGATCATGTGCACCATAGATAACGTCAACTTCATCGTCAATTGCTTTAGCCATGTCGACAACTTTACCTGTTGGATTGTCTCCATTTGATGCTGAAGTACCAGGATCATGGGCAAGAACCACGATTGCTTCTACACCTTTTCCTTTTAATTCAGCAGCATACTTGTTGACTGCTTCAACCTCATCAGTAAATTTAACGCCTGCCACTCCACTTGCCGTAACAATACTTGGTGTTTCCGTTGTAACAACACCAATAAAACCAATCTTAACACCATCAACTTCTTTTATTGCATATGGAGGTAAAATTAATTCGCCCGTTTTTTCATCCTCAACGTTAGCAACAACATATTGGAAATCGGCACCTTCAAATTCACCATACTTTTCAACTGTTTTTGGATGTGCACCACCATTGATTAAACGTTTCATTTCTGCTACGCCTTCATCAAATTCATGGTTACCGATCGTACCAACGTCCATACCAATTTCGTTCATGAAACGGATGGTTGGCTCATCTTGTAAAAGCGCAGAAACCGGACGGCTTGCACCTACTAAGTCTCCCGCTTGTACCATTAAGGTATTAGCTGGGTTAGTTGCTTCTCTTTGTTTTAAATAAGCAGCTAAGTATTCAATACCACCGACCTCACGGTTAGAAACCTTTGTTGTATAATCTAATTGACCGTGGAAGTCATTGATTCCTAATAATTGAACATGTACGTTTTGGTCTAATTCATATAGTTCATAGCCTGCCTTAGTTGTTGATGCACCAAGGTCTTTTACTTCTGGTTGCTGACTAAGGTATGGTAATGCTTCTGGAGCAGAGTGGAAGACAATCTTTGCAGCGCCTTTAATAGGAGCGATTTTCCAGTTGTTATCTGCTACAGGATTGATTGTACCTTTTGCACTGATGTAATCCATTAGGATTTGACGGTTTTCGAATGGAGAATCTACAACAACTTTTGCAGATTTTAATTCAGCAAGGCCGCCACTTCCGCCAGCACGGTAGTTATTTGTTGCTACGATGAATTTCTGGTCCATTTTTACAGGAGTTCCATCCATCATCCTTAAGTTAACAACGCGCTCACCTTTTGGCTTCGTAACATCAATTTCGTATTTAACACCATCAAGGACATCATAATTATATGGACGGAAATCATAATCAAGTAAATCTTGATTTTCAACTTTATTGGGATCAATCGTATTAAATTGTTTCGCGGATTCTTCGATCCATCTCTTAACTTGATCACCTGTTACTTCAACCGCTTTTAATGTGTTATCAAACAAGTATAAATCAGCAGCACTCTTGATTGTTACATCGCCTTTAGCAATATTCGTGTAGTCAGCTACACCGCCGCGGCCGCCCTTAAACGGCGCAGCAGCCGAAAGGACTGGATAATCCTTATATTCGGTATTAGCGATTGCTTTTTTCACGTAATCCATTTGCGCATTGTTTACAATTTGTGTGGAAGCGTCATCCATGACACGTGTGAAGAAACTGTGCATTGGAATCTCTGTTGTACCGATTTTCCCACGTACATAGGCAAGTGTTTGATCATGAATAGCTTGCGCATCACTAACGATTGTCTCGTCTGAGGCTGTAGATGCACTCACTGCTCGGTTTACAGATTTTGAATTGGCCTTATCAACAGACCACTTTCCATTGGCATCCTGAACAAGTGCTAAATCAAGCACACCAAGGTTATTTCCCCAGAAGCCTGCTTCAACCGCTTGAACACCATTGATTTTACCATTAGTATTATCGATTCCAGTCTTGCCATTAAATGACGTGTCACCAGGGAAGTTTAAGTGAGCATGTCCGAAAAGCATGGCATCAATGCCAGGTACTTTCGTTAAATCGTAAACGGCATTCTCTGCTGCTTCTTGACCTTCTTCAGCGATATCACAGCCAGAGTGTGCAACTGCTACAATGACATCTGCTCCATCAGCCTTCATTTTTGGAATAAACTTATTTGCTTGGGCAACAATATCTTTGGTAATGACTTTACCAGTTAGGTTATCTTTATCCCACTGCATAATTTGCGGTGGCGCAAAACCGATTACCCCTACCTTAATGGTAGATTCATTACCTGCTGAATCTTTAATTGTTTTATTAATAATTCGGTAAGGTGTAAAATAATTTACATCATTATCAGCGTTAGAATCATGATCGTCTGTATAAATATTAGCGTTCACGATTGGAAAATCTACTTCTTGCTGAACATCTTTTAAGTAGTCTAAACCATAATTAAATTCATGGTTACCAACAATACCTGCATCATATTTTAAATAATTCATCGCCTTGTAAATAGGATGGGTGTCATTTGGTCCAAGTTTATTTACTTTCGCTACATAACTTGCAAGTGGATTTCCTTGAATCGTATCACCAGCATCAAATAGCATGGAGTTGTCAACTTCAGATCTAGCTTGTTTGATTAATGTAGCAGTCTTTGCTAAACCATAATTCGTAACTGGTGCATCTTTGAAATAATCATACGGTAACACATTTGAATGCAGGTCTGTAGTTTCCAAGATTCGAAGAGTAGCTGTATTTTGTGAAGCAGCCTTTACATTATAAGGTATTGACGGAGATACAACCGTGCTTAGTATCAAAGCTGCGGCAGCCATTTTGCTTAATTTACTAGTATTCTTTCTTTTCTTCATAAAACTTTCACCTATCCCTTTGGTTTATATTCTTTAAACTAAGAACCCAGGCCATGAGATTATGTAAAAGTAATCCTCCCCTTTAAAATAGATTCAGACAAAAAAAGGCAAATTTTTAATAGAAACCTTACCTATTAAAAACCTGCCTATAACAATACTTGGATTTGTTTGAATCTTATAGTATATTTGCTTATTATTATATCGTTCTGAATGAAGAACGAAAATGTGCCTTATTTACTATTTTTGTGCTTATTTTTTGATGGAATAAAAAAAGTCTGGTCGAAATGGACCAGACTAGTTATTTTTTCTATATATCGGATCATCGGCCCAGCGTTCGGCCAATTCTTCCTTTGTATAAATGACCCGCATCGGGTTGCCACCAACGAACGCACCTGGAGGAACATCCTTATGAACAAGGGTCCCAGCTGAGACGATAGCCCCATCCCCAATCGTAATCCCTGGTAGGATGGTGGAGTTCGCACCAATCATCACTTCACTGCCAATTGTAACCGGACCGAGTCGGTATTCTTTGATTAAATATTCATGGGCAAGGATGGTCGTGTTGTATCCAATGACTGTATTGCGGCCGACACTGATTTTTTCTGGAAACATCACATCCAGCATGACCATTAAGGCGAAGGAGGTGTGCTCGCCAACCTTAAGCCCCAGAAACACTCGATACAACCAATTTTTCATCCCCAAAAATGGCGTGTAGCGTGCCAGCTGAATCACAATGAAATTTTTGACAACTTTCCAAAAAGGCACGGTCTTATAGACGTGCCATAAAGAGTTCGCCCCTTCAACAGGGTAGCGGGTCGTATTCCTCATCTTTTCACTCTCCGAGTATAGCTAATAAATCAGCCATGTTCTCAAGAATATATTCTGGTTCATATTTTGCAATATACTCTCTGCCTTTAATCGACCAGGCACAGCCGGCTGTTACCGTCCCGGCATTCTTTCCTGCTAAAATATCATGGTAATTATCACCGACCATCATTGTCTCTTCAGGAGTAGAATCCAGTTGTTCCAACGCTTTAAAAATTGGCTCAGGATCCGGCTTTGTCTTGCTGACATGATCATAGGTCACAACTACTTCAAAAAGGGCTTCAAGGTTCATGAGACGGAGACCCTTCAGAGTCACATCATGACGTTTAGTAGTGACGACACCAAGCTTATAGCCCTTTTCTTTTAAGGTCTGTACGGTTTCAAAGACCCCAACAAATTCACGCACCAATTTATCATGGTTGGCAATGTTAAAGGTTCGATATTCTAAAATCAATTCCTCAACAAGATCAGGGTCGATGCTGCCAAACGCTTCGTGCAGCGTCGGTCCGAGAAACGGCAGGACATCTTCACGCTTGTACTTGCTTGGAAAATACTTTTCAAGCGTATGCAAATAGGTTGTAATAATTAATTCATTTGTATCAATTAAAGTCCCATCTAAATCAAAAAGGATGGTCGTTATTTTGTTAGTCATAGGTTGCTTCCTTTCTATGAGTCTTAAGCATGTTCAAAAGGTTCCATCAAAGCACTATTTTTATATGAGCAAAACAGCATTTGCCCGGAGACTTTCCTTTTAAACATGACAATTAACTATTTTCTTGATCTAAATAACGCCTGTCTGTCATTTGTTTAGTGCGGCGATAGATAAGAATGCCCATTGCAACCACCACTAATGCAATCGAAATGGTTTGCGCCATCCGAAGGCTGCCAAGCATTAAACTATCCGTTCGTAAGCCCTCGATGAAAAAGCGTCCGATTGAATACCAAATCACATAAGTTAGGAACAATTCCCCGCGACGGAAATTAACCCGGCGAAGGAATAGTAATAAGAAAAAGCCAGCAAAATCCCAGAGCGATTCATAAAGAAATGTTGGATGATAATACGCTCCATTAATATACATTTGATTAATAATAAATTCAGGCAAATGCAAGTTTTCAAGGAAAGATCTTGTTACTTCCCCACCATGTGCTTCCTGGTTCATGAAATTTCCCCAACGGCCAATCGCTTGCCCAAGAATAATACTTGGAGCTGCTATATCAACAATTTTCCAGAAAGAGATTCCGCGCTTTTTGGCAAACACATAGGTGGTCAGGACGGAGCCAATCAGGGCACCATGGATTGCAATGCCGCCATTCCAGATTAGTGGAATATCGGCCGGATGATTAACATAATACTTCCATTCAAAAATTACATAATAAATTCGAGCAGAAATAATCGCAATTGGAATGGCCCATAACATTAAGTCAGCAAACGTGTCTTTCTCCAGTCCTCTTCGATTTCCTTCTCTTATGGCAAGGTACAAAGCAAGGGCTAGACCTGAGCCAATAATAATCCCATACCAATGCACCGAGACTGGTCCGAGTGTAAAGGCAATCGGATTCAGCGGTTGAATAGTTTCGTTCATTACTCTATCTCCTCTTCCCCTTATATCTCGTCATGATCCCCGTCTTCAATGACATCAGACAGGCGCTCTGTAAATTGCTGCGCCGCATTCACACCCATTTTTTTCAAACGGAAATTCATAGCTGCCACTTCAATAATAACTGCGAGATTTCGTCCTGGACGAACTGGAATCGTCAGCTTTGGAACATCTGTGTCAATAATTCTCATTTTTTCTTCATCTAAACCAAGGCGGTCATATTGCTTTTTTGCATCCCAAATTTCTAGATTCATAACAAGGGTAATCCGTTTATTACTGCGGACGGCTCCTGCTCCGAACAGAGTCATCACATTGATAATCCCTAAACCGCGGATTTCGAGTAAATGTTCGATTAAATCAGGGGATGTTCCGACTAATGTATCCTGGTCTTCTTGGCGGATTTCAACGCAATCGTCCGCCACTAGTCTGTGGCCGCGCTTGACCAGTTCTAAGGCGGTTTCACTTTTACCTACTCCGCTTTTTCCGGTAATTAATACCCCAATCCCGTACACGTCAACCAATACCCCATGAACAGCAGTGGTTGGTGCTAGCATACTCTCTAAGTAATTCGTAAGGCGACTAGAAAAACGTGTTGTCTTCATACCCACTCGTAAAACTGGAACTGATTCACGTTCAGACGCTTCAATTAGCTCAATTGGTACTTCGATATCCCGAGTAACAATAATAGCCGGGGTAATATCTGTGCATAAACGGTCCATTCTTGATTCTCGTTCACTTTCGGACAGCATTTCAAAAAAAGAAAGTTCTGTTTTACCAAGCAACTGAATACGCTCAGCTGGATAAAATTCAAAATATCCGGCCATTTCAATACCTGGACGTGAAATATCACTCATGGTGATGGGACGGTTAATTCCCTCTTCGCCGCTAATTAATTCAAGATTAAATTTCTCGACTATATCTTTAGTACGTACTTTTGGCAAGGAAATCCCCCTCAATCGGATTAGTTTATTCTAAAAATTCCATTTCCACTTATTTTAGCATTTTTTAATGAATAACCATACTTTCATGTCGAAAAAATTAGAATAGTACTCATGGGTATTTCTTCCAGACTCACAAAAAATAGGGTGTACACTTTTTTAAATGTACACCCTTCCTCTCTTAATCCTTGGATCTTCCGGATGGCTGGAGCAGCGTCTTTTGAATAATCAAGTTTACAAGCGACATAATTATGGCAAAGAAAAGAGCCATCCCAAAACCGGAAATTTCAAAAGCTTCCCCCATCAAATAATCCGTCAATTCTAGCGTAATCGCATTAATGACTAATAGGAACAGCCCCAGCGTTAAAACTGTTACTGGCAATGTGAACAGAATCAAAAGCGGGCGTACCAAAAGATTTAAGATGGACAATAAAATGCTTGCCTGAAGTGCCGCCATAAATCCTGTAAGTTGAAAACTTTCGTGAAAATAACCCGCTAGTGCCATAAACAACACCGCATTAATCAAACACCCAATCAGCCATCTCATTTTCGGCATCTCCTAGTTAAATTTCTTGTGATTTATGAATCGCGATTGAACCCGTCTTTGTATCTGCATAGATTTTCATCATTTTATCGGGGTGATTAATGGATTTAAAGCGAAGCGATTTTTGAATCATTTCACTTTTCTCCTCAAGCACTTGAACACCAACAAGTTCCACATTAAATCCGCCCAGATTCGTCTTAAGTTCCCCATTTACTGGCAGCCCATCTGGGATGTAGAGGTCGATTCCACCAGTTGTCGCTTTGACATGGACCAACTCCGCGCGATTTCCGCTGAGATGATAGCTGATATTACCATTAAAAGACTGTGTTTCGACCCTTTTGAAATCGCCATCGAGTTTAATTGTCCCGTTAATAGTCTCCGCTTCAAGATCATCAATCAAACTGCTGATTATGTTAATTTTTCCGTTAGCCGTTTCAATCTCAGCTTTTTTACCCTGGACACGATCAAGGTTTATTTTTCCATTAGCCGTTTTCACTCTTAGATCATTCACATTCATGTCTTCTCCAGTAACAGCTCCATTAAAAATTCGGATGCGCATACGGTCATATTGAGCTTTTGGCACATAAATGATGGAATCAACCTTCATCCATTTTTGTTGGGTCATAAATCGCAATTTTTGATTATCAACTGAAAATACCGTGTCTCTTAAAAAGTTCTGCCTTGCTTGGTCTGAGTTTTCCACCCGAAATACCTTCGCCTGACACTCAATCCTCACATCCGGTTGTTCCCATACCGCAATTTTAACGGAACCATTTGCCACATCAATATCGACCTCTTTCAGGTCCGCATCACCATGGTGGAAGATATGGGAGATTTCAACCGATTGACCAAAATTCAAATCAAAATCAAAATCTTTGATTTTTTTCAATGCAGAATCGACAAAATCGAAAATCTTTTCTTTTGTTGATTGAAACTTCGCTTGGAAGGGATCTCCCTTCTTGGCCTCTTCAAAGTTTACTGCCGTTGAGAGTTCATGAACAATCTCTTCCTGCTTCTGCTCCATCGTTTGTTTTGCCTGTTCCAGTTCATCGAGTAATGTCACAGCCTCGTCTACGGTCAACTTACCTTCTTCAACCATTTTTAAAATCCGCTTTTTTTCTTCTTTCATCGTTATCCACCCCAGAGTCATAAATTTGTCTCACTTCATGCTTATTCAGAAATTAATATCTTTACGCCTTTGATTATGTTCCAGATGACAACAAAGCCCCATGTGAGTAATAAAACGATCATACTAATAATCGTTATAGCGGAGATTCTATCATGCATCGTAAAAATATCATTTAAAATTGTAAAAACCATTAATGCTGTTGGAATTAGTGGAATTAAATGCGACAGTAATGACTTTTTGGCATGTCTTTTTGTAACTTCATCCCCCGTTGCAAAATAAACAATCAGTGGAAATAGGAAGCCCGCGAAAAAAATACTAAAATAGCACAAACTTGAAAGAACTTTTCTCGTTTCCATTTTTGCGCTCAACTCCTTTATACCCTTATTTACGAAAAAGGAATCTGGAAAGTTTCGTATTTTTTATAAATTATATCCGGAAAGGTTGGCTGGAATTCTAAGCATTGGAGGCGGAATTTACTTTTGAACTGGATTCCGCCCGTTTGAGCTTGAATTCCGCCTATAGGAAACGGAATTCCGCCAAACTTTGAATTTATTCCGCCAAATGCTGAGTGTATTCCGCCGTTTCACCCAAGAATTCCGCCAAACTGGCTCTAACAACCCCTGTTGGATTGTAAAATCCCCATAAAAAAGAGCCGAAATTCACATGAATTTCAGCTCTCCTACACTTCTTATGCTTTTATAGCACTCTTATCTTCAATTTCCTTTTTCATTCGCTGACGGTCACGATCAAGGATAGGCTTTAAGTATTTACCGGTGTATGATTCAGGGACTTCCGCCACTTTTTCTGGTGTTCCAGTTGCGACGATTGTCCCCCCTTTGTCTCCGCCTTCCGGCCCAAGGTCAACAAGATAATCAGCTGCCTTAATCACGTCAAGGTTATGCTCAATCACAAGGACCGTGTCGCCATTTTCAACTAAGCGCTGCAACACAACGAGCAAACGAGAAATATCATCGACATGAAGACCTGTTGTTGGTTCATCCAGAATGTAGAAGGATTTCCCCTGAGAACGGCGGTGTAATTCAGAAGCCAGCTTGACGCGCTGGGCTTCCCCTCCAGAAAGAGTTGTTGCCGGCTGGCCAAGTGTGATGTAACCAAGACCGACATCCAAGATTGTTTGGAGCTTGCGGCTGATTTTAGGAATATTTTCGAAAAATTCTACTGCAGCTTCCACTGTCATATCCAGAATGTCAGAAATGTTCTTCCCTTTGTACTTTACTTCAAGGGTTTCACGGTTATAGCGTTTCCCATGACAAATTTCGCATGGAACATACACATCTGGTAAGAAGTGCATTTCAATTTTAATAATTCCATCGCCGCGGCATGCCTCACAGCGGCCACCCTTCACATTAAAGCTAAAGCGACCCTTTTTGTAACCGCGGACCTTTGCCTCATTTGTGTTTGCAAACACGTCACGAACGTCATCGAAAACACCAGTATATGTGGCTGGGTTCGAACGTGGTGTCCTGCCAATTGGCGACTGATCGATATCGATGACTTTCTCTAAATAATCGATACCTTTAATACTCTTATGCTCACCAGGCCTTGTTTTGGCATGATGAAGCTTTTGAGCGAGCGATTTATGGAGAATCTCGTTAATAAGAGTACTTTTTCCAGATCCAGACACACCTGTTATGGCAATAAATAATCCAAGCGGCAGCTTTACATTAACATTTTTTAAATTATTTTCTGAGGCGCCTTTGATTTCAATAAAGCGGCCATCCGGTTTGCGCCGTTCAAGCGGCAACGGGATAAACTTCTTCCCGGATAAGTATTGGCCTGTCAATGATTTAGGGTCTGCCATGACTTCCGCAGGAGTTCCAGCCGAAATAATCTCACCGCCATGAACCCCGGCACCCGGACCGATATCAATCAGGTAATCGGCAGCAAGCATGGTATCTTCATCATGTTCAACGACTATTAATGTGTTGCCGATATCACGCATGTTTTGCAATGTCCCTATCAAGCGGTCATTATCTCGTTGATGAAGCCCGATCGACGGTTCATCCAAAATATATAAAACTCCGGTTAAACGCGAGCCGATTTGTGTGGCTAAGCGAATCCGCTGGGCCTCACCGCCTGAAAGTGTCCCAGCTGTACGGCTCAGTGTTAAATAATCAAGTCCGACATTGATTAAGAAGCCGAGTCGCTCAATAATCTCACGGAAAATCAATTTGGCGATTTGCATCTCTTTTTCAGACAGCTTTAGTTCGGTAAAAAATTGATGCGCTTCTTCAATCGAAAGATCGGTTAAATGGGCAATATGACGGCCATTTATAAGAACGGCCAAGGTTTCTTTTTTCAAACGATAGCCTTTACAGGTTGGACAGGGCTGCTGTCCCATATATTTTTCCATTTGCTCGCGGATAAAATCCGAGCTTGTTTCTTTGTAACGGCGCTCCACATTGCGGATGACACCCTCAAATTCAATATTGCCCTCACGGACTTGGCCAAAATCATTTTCATAGCGGAAATAGATCTTTTCACGACCGCCGCCATAGAGGACTTTTTCCAAAAGGTGTTCGGGTATTTCCTTCACAGGGATATTCATATCCACTCCGAAATGGTCACACACTGCCGCTAAGAGTTGCGGGTAGTATTGTGAGCTTGTCGGTTCCCACGGGGCAATCGCATGTTCTTTCAATGTCAGATCGCGATTGGGGATGACAAGGTCTATATCAACTTCGAGCTTAGAACCAAGCCCGTCACATTCGGGGCAGGCACCAAAAGGACTATTGAACGAAAACATCCGCGGTTCCAGTTCTCCAATCGAAAAACCACAGTGGGGGCAAGCATGATTTTCGCTAAACAGCAGTTCTTCCTGACCGATCACATCTACGATGACCTTTCCTTCGCCCAGCTTCAAAGCAGTCTCGAGTGAATCAGCAATCCTTGCTGAAACCCCTTCCTTGACCACAATCCGGTCAATAATGACTTCAATGGAATGCTTTTTGTTTTTTTCCAACTCAATCTCATCACTAAGGTCGAGCATTTCTCCATCGACACGGACTCGGACAAATCCTTGTTTTTTAATATCCTCGAGTACCTTCACGTGCGTTCCCTTCCGGCCTGATACCACCGGGGCGAGGATTTGCATTTTGGTCCGGTCAGGGTATTCTAGAATCCGGTCGACCATTTGCTCAATCGTTTGGGAGGAGATTTCAACCCCATGAATCGGGCAAGTTGGATGTCCGACTCTTGCAAATAATAAACGTAAATAATCATAAATCTCAGTCACCGTACCGACCGTCGAACGAGGATTACGGCTTGTTGTTTTTTGATCAATAGAGATGGCTGGGGAAAGACCCTCAATGGCATCCACATCTGGTTTATCCATCTGGCCAAGGAATTGCCGTGCGTAGGCAGAAAGGGATTCAACATAACGTCTTTGCCCCTCGGCATAAATCGTATCGAAGGCAAGTGAGGACTTTCCAGACCCGGAAAGTCCAGTTAAAACAACAAGCTTATCTCTCGGAATGGTGACATCTATATTTTTCAAATTGTGAGCTCTTGCGCCTTTCACAATCAGTTTTTCCATTGCCATTGTTACGTCATCCTTCCGCTTTTAGTTCCAAAATTAAATCACGAAGCTCGGCTGCACGTTCGAAATTAAGCGCTTTGGCTTCGACCTTCATTTCTTTTTCCATCGTGGCTATCAATTTCTCTTTTTCCTTCTTCGACATTTTGCTGAAGGATGCCGTTGGTTTATACTCTTCCTGCTCTTCTGCTGCATGTGTTGCACGAATCACGTCGCGAATACCCTTTTGAATCGTCATTGGTGTGATGCCATGCTTGCGATTATACTCTTCCTGAATGGAACGACGTCGCTTTGTTTCACTGATCGCTAATTCCATCGAATTCGTGATTTTGTCGGCATACATGATGACATGGCCATTGGCATTCCGGGCGGCCCGGCCGATCGTTTGGATTAACGATCGTTCTGAACGGAGGAAGCCTTCTTTATCGGCATCAAGGATCGCGATGAGCGAAACCTCTGGGATATCAAGGCCTTCTCGGAGCAGGTTAATCCCGATAAGCACGTCATATTTTCCAAGGCGAAGTTCTCGAATAATTTCAATTCGTTCGAGCGTTTTTACCTCTGAATGTAAATATTGAACTTTAATGCCGATTTCCTTCAGATAATCCGTTAAGTCTTCAGACATTTTTTTCGTTAACGTGGTCACAAGGACCCGTTCATTCTTCCTAACCCGCTCGTGAATTTCACCAATCAAGTCATCAATCTGCCCCTCAATTGGACGGACTTCAATCGTAGGGTCTAACAATCCTGTCGGGCGGATGATTTGTGAAACCATTTCCGGAGTATGTTCAAGTTCATACGGTCCAGGTGTGGCTGAAACATAGATGATATTGTGAATATGCTTCTCAAACTCATTAAACATTAATGGCCGGTTATCAAGTGCTGATGGCAGACGAAAGCCATGATCAACAAGGACCTGTTTTCGTGCTTTATCTCCATTAAACATTCCTCTCACCTGAGGTAAAGTGACATGCGACTCATCAATAACCATTAAAAAGTCCTTTGGAAAATAATCAAGCAAGGTATATGGGGTCGAGCCAGCTTCTCTTAAGGTTAAATGACGTGAGTAGTTTTCAATTCCTGAGCAAAAACCCATTTCCCTCATCATTTCCAAGTCATAACGTGTTCTTTGTTCAAGCCTTTGGGCTTCTAGCAATTTATTATCCTCGCGCAATTCTTCAAGGCGTACTTCTAGTTCTTTTTCAATATTCTCAATCGCCTTTAGCAGCTTTTCTTCCCTTGTAACGAAGTGGGAGGCTGGAAAAATCGCAACATGGTCCCGTTCACCTATGATTTCGCCTGTCAGCGCATCCACCTCACGAATCCGGTCAATTTCATCGCCAAAAAACTCGACACGAAGGCAATGCTCATCACGAGAAACAGGGAAAATCTCGACAACATCGCCACGGACACGGAAGGTTCCTCGCTTGAAATCAATATCATTTCGGTCGTATTGAATATCGACTAAGCGATGCAGCAGTTGATTGCGCTCTACTTCCATTCCCGTTCGGAGCGATAACACCATTTCACTATATTCTTCAGGAGAACCCAAACCATAAATACAAGAAACAGAGGCAATGACAATGACATCTTTCCGTTCAAAGAGGGAAGAGGTCGCAGAGTGACGCAATTTATCAATTTCATCATTAATACTTGCATCTTTTTCAATAAAGGTATCCGTCTGTGGAACATAAGCTTCTGGCTGAAAGTAATCATAGTAACTAACAAAATATTCAACAGCATTGTTTGGAAAAAATTCTTTGAACTCACTGTATAGTTGGCCAGCCAGAGTCTTGTTGTGTGCAATGACAAGTGTTGGTTTATTTACTTCTTTAATCACATTTGAAATCGTAAAAGTTTTACCCGTACCTGTCGCACCAAGCAGTGTCTGTTGTTTTTTATTGTTTTTGATCCCCTCAACTAATTGTCTAATCGCCTCCGGTTGATCCCCTTGGGGCGAGTACTTTGACACTAATTCAAATTGATCCTTCACAAATTTTCCCTCCCGTAAAAATCAATCACTTTTCAGCATATGTACATTGTTATTGGACCGGGATGGTTGCTTTCAAGTGTATCCTCTAAAATTCATATTAACATTCTACCACATTCACCTAAAAACAAACCAATAATATGCGAACGAATATTCGTTTTTATTAAAAAACAAGGCTGTGTTAAATTTGTCTGTTGATTTCCACTCCAGGCGCTTCGCTTTCCGCGGGCGTTGCGGGGAGCCTCCTCGGCGCTTTTAGCGCCTGCGGGGTCTCCCCTGTCCCGAACTCCCGCTGGAGTCTTCGCGCCTTCCGCTCCAATCAACAGAGTGAAAAAATCAACAATAATCTTTCACACAGCCAAAAACAAAAAAGCCTGCCAATTTATTGACAGACTTACATGATTGTTTCAATGTCTAGGTCTTCTTCAATGCCCTCTCCTTCATTTTTTCAGCGATCCAAAAGCCTGCGGTTAATGAGAAAGCATCCACCACGATCAGCATGAATGTGTTGGTATAACCTTTATAGACGGAAGTGGCAATCAGGGCAACGGTTAAGATGAGCCCGATGACTCGGTTATATGTAACCCGTGTAAAAAGCAAGACGAGCAGCCCCGGAATAAAAAGCGCTGACATATATCGAATTACGGTTTCCAATGAGTACACCTCATTTAATTAATTTCTGTTAATTCATTCTAGAAATTAATTCACAAAATTGCAACAAAAATAATATATAAACTCACTTTCCCATCCTTACACTCATATTCCCTTCCTTGGGTTGAGTAAGTACACTAACCAGCATGAATCCTAGAAACGATAGGAGAATGGGCAGGACGACTGTGTGAAAGCCAAATGGATTCGGATATAATTGATCCAATAATATATAAGAACCCATCCCTAAAATCATCGAAGTGATAGCGCCGTATTTATTCCCCTTACTCCAATACAACCCTAAAATCACCGGCCAGATAAAAACCGACTCCAATCCCCCAAATGAGAAAAGATTCAGCCAAACGATTAAATCTGGTGGACTTAACGAAAGAAGAATGACGGCAATTCCAATGACGGCAGTCACCGTAAAACTAACTTTTTTTACTTGGTCGTTCCCTGCATCCGGCTTGATGTAATTTAAATAGACATCCTTGACCAATGCTGAACTGACTAAGATTAATAATGCATCCACAGTCGACATAATTGCTGCCATTGGGGCAGCGAGAACAATGCCCGCAAGATAGGGAGGCAGGACTTTTATTGATAGAAGCGGCATGACGGTGTCACCAATTTTCACACCTGGAAGTACGGGTCTTGCAAATACACCAATGAGGTGCATACCAAGCATAATAAAGCCGACCACAATTGTGCCAATGATTATCGCATTATGCATTGCCTTTGAATTTTTATAAGACATCGCTCGGACAGCGATTTGCGGCAGACCGACGACACCAATCCCTACTAAAATCCAAAAGGAGGATACAAAGGTAGGGGTCAGACTACGATCGGCACCGAAGGGACTAATTAAATTAGGATTTTCTGCTGCCAAGTCTGAGATAATCTTTGGGATTCCCCCACCCGCTTTAATGGTTGCAATCAAAAGGATTAATGTACCGCCAAACATGACGACACCTTGGATCGTATCTGTGATGGCAACCGCACGAAATCCGCCGACAATAACAAAGACAAGGACCGAAAAAGCAAAGATTAATAGAGCTGACATGTAGGGTAAGCCTGTTAAACTTTCTACCAAACGTGCTCCGCCAATCCATTGCGCGGTCATCGATGAAAACAGAAAAATAATGATACTTGCGGCCGAGATTAACACGACAGCTTTACTTTTATATCTCTCTTTTAAAAAATCAATTAAGGTAATCGCCTTGTATTGACGGGAAACAATCGCAAATTTCTTCCCCAATACCATTAATGTAAAATAACCTGTTGCTAACTGGGACATTGCAAGCAGGACCCAGCCTAATCCTTGCGTATAAGCAATCCCGGGCCCGCCAATAAAACTACTGGCACTGCCATACGTTGCCACCATTGTCATGGCAAGAATGAACCCGCCCATTTGACGTTCTCCTAAAAAGTATTCCTCCAAAAACGAGTTTGATTTGATGACGAATTTGTTTGACCACATGCCAACAGCAAAGATAATCAATAAAAAAATAAGTAACGGTGTAATAACGGCCCAGTTCACTTGATTTCCCTCTCTTCCACTTCAAAGGGAACTTCCTTGAATAAAACTCTTACAGTAAAAATAACGAGTAAAACCATAACAATAAAGCCAAGAACACAGCTATAAAAAAACCAAGTTGGTAAACCAAATATGTAAGAATAATGTTCTACTTTGGCTGAACCGAGCCCATATGCAAAACCATACCACCAGATAAAATTAATCAAAACAAGGATAATTCCTATAAGTGCTTCACGGTGAGCGATTTTGAAGCGCTTGTCCAGCGGATTACCATTTTTCATCGTTATATTCCTCCTTCGTGAAAATTCTCTCAATAAAGTCATGTTATTTTTAACCAATAAAGAAAAAATAACCAATCTAATCCTAGCGGAAAAAGAAAAAATGAGCAAAATAAAAACCTCCCCCTTCTCTATCGTTTACGGTAGAGAAGGGGATAGGTTAAATAATACAAAGTTATTTAGTTACAAGTCCCATGCGGGCTAGGGCAGCCGTTGGCCTCTTTTTCAATTTGGATGGTGCTGTGTTCGATGTGAAAATCGTCGTGAAGAATTCGCTGTGATTGTGAGAGGACGTCATCATGAACACCGTTATTCGAAATGGTAATATGGCAGCTTAATACTGGATAGCCAGAGGTGATGGTCCATATGTGCAAATCATGGACTTCCTTCACCAATGGTATTTTGCAGAGTTCTTCCTTCACATGATTAATGTCAATTTGCGATGGTACACCCTCCATTAAAATATTGAAGGAGTCTTTTATTACCCTAAATCCACTGATTAAAATTAATACCGCAACAATGATGCTGGCAATTGGATCGGCAATCCCCCAGCCGAAAAACATGATCAGCAAGGCAGCGACAATCGCGCCAACAGACCCCAGCATATCGCCAAGTACATGTAAAAAAGCACTCCTGACATTCAGATTCTCATCCTTGTCACCCTTCATTAATATCCATGCAGCAATAATGTTTACCAGCAATCCTATAATAGAAATCATTAGCATCCCGGTACTATGCACCTCAGGCGGATTAAAAAAGCGTTGAAAAGCCTCAAAAAAGATATAGATTGAAATAACCATAAGTGTTAATCCATTTAGGGCTGCAGCGATAATTTCAAATCGTTTGTAACCATACGTTTTTTCCTGTGATCCCTGTTTCTCACCAAGTTTGATGGCAAAAAAGCTTAACCCAAGTGCAGCCGCATCACTTAGCATATGACCGGCATCTGATAATAACGCCAAACTGTTCGTTAAAAGACCACCGATTACTTCGACGACCATAAAGGTAGCAATTAATATGAAGGAACTCAATAATGCTTTTTTATTACTCGTATGTGAATGACCATGTGAGTGGTCGTGTGAATGTCCATGTGAATGTCCGTGATGGTGATGACCCATGTTTATCCCCCCAAAAGCCTAATGCAAATGGCTTTTTTATTTATTTCTTTCTAAAACGAAAATATTACGATTAAGGATAGTGTTTTCTAATCCATATTTTTCGATACACGCCACTTAACCGCAAATCTTGTGGCAGCAGTTCTGCTTCGATGCTGGTCACACCCACATGTCGACCAATCGTCTCCGCAGTTGCTTTGTTGTCGCCGGTTAACAAAATCGTGTGTTTAATTCCTAGTTGATGCAGCCGTTCGATAACTGTTTTGCTGCTTTCTCCCACTTCATCAGCCACGGCAATTAAGGCATGAATTGCATTTTTCGGCACAACTAGTTCAAGAAAGACCTTGGACTCGATAGACTTGTTTTTCAACTGTCTTACCCACGACCTGCCACCTCTTCCTGATGGGCAACTGCGATATGGATTAATTGTTTAACATGGTCGTCATCAAGGGAATAATAAGCAAGCTTCCCCTCTTTACGATACTTCGCGAGCCCAAGTTTTTTTAGATGACGCAAATGATGGGAGGCTGTAGCTGTTGTTGCCCCAACAATATGGGCGACATCACAAACGCAAAGCTCTTCCTCAAGTGTTAGAGAATAAGCTATTTTCAAGCGCGTTTCATCGGACAATGCTTTAAATAGCTTAGCTACTTCCGGGATATTGTTATCTTTTTGAAGAAGTTGTTGAACTCGAGTGGTTTTCTCGGTATCCACACAAGTTATTTCGCAAACATCACGCTCTTTCATTTTGGTCACCTTCTTCATTCAAATGTTTGTTTGATTATATGATATTCAAATGGTGGTTTGAATGTCAATCATTTTTGCTGTTTTTGAAAGGGGATTTTTTCAAATGAAAAAGAGTTCGGCTTGGGTGATGACCCAAACATGGGAGCATTTAATGTTTATGCATTGGGAGCAGACTCCGGACAAAATAAAGGCTCTCATTCCAAGTGAACTGGAACTAGATTTGTATAATGGGAAGGCTTGGATTACTATTCTTCCATTTAAAGTTACTCATCAAAAATTTCATTGGCTCCCAGAAATCCCACTTTGGAATACGTATTTAGAATTAAATGTGAGGACATATGTAAAGTTCAAGGGGAAGGCCGGAGTTTACTTTTTCAAGCTCGATGCGAACCATCCCCTTACTGTTTTAGGCACTAAGGCCATGTCATTACCGTATCGACTCTCCAAGATGGAGATGGTCGAAGAAAATAATGAGATTCTTTTTAAAAGCAGAAGGTTGTTTGAATACGGGGAGTTTTCAGCTAGGTATGAGTCAGCTTCGCAGCCTAAACAGCTAGAACCTGGAAGCCTAGATTATTGGCTGCTAGAGCGTTATTGCTTGTTTACCAAGTGGGGAAATCTGCTGTTACGGGGGGATATCCGCCATGAAAAATGGGAAGTGAGTGAGGTGAACTATAGAATAATGGAAAATGAGGTTGCACCTTTTCCATTAACCACTGACCCGCTGCTATTACACTATGCAGCAAAAAAACAAGTGATTATTTTCCCGTTAAGGAAGGCTTAATCCTCAAAAGGTTTACATTAAAAAAAACAACGACCATATATCGTTGTTTCTTTGCATCTGTATGAAGCATTGTTATAAAGACCAATACGTAATGGTATCAAATATCCCTAATAGTATCATCATAATGCCTGCCACTCTTTGAATGACAATACCAAAGGATCTGCTTTTTTTCATTATCGCACCACTTCCACCGAGGTACCAAATAATTAGAATAACAATTAGTAGTGGAATAGCTGTTCCAATTGCGAATATCGGCGGTAGAATAAACCCATAGGAACTAGACAACACAACTGGCATTAAGGTGACGAAGAATAGGATAAACATAGTCGGGCAGAATGCAAGCGAAAAGCTAAATCCCAGCATAAATGATCCGAGTGGATTTTCGTGTTTATATTCTTTCGATCCCCTAAATAGATTAATCGTTCCTTGTAATTTTATAAAACCCAACATAAACACACCAACGATTATTAATAAAGGTCCCATTATCTTCCTCAGCCAAGGAAAATATAACGTAAGATTTTGTTCAATCTCCCTTCCAAGCAGCCACACCAAAACTCCTAATAAAGAAAAGGCTACTATTTTTCCTATAGTAAAATAGAAAACATCCTTCCAAGCAATTTTCTTTTGAAAAGAACGATTGCCATACAATGTTACAGCACTGATATTACCAGTAAGCTGACAAGGTGCAAGGGCCCCTATAAGACCTAAAATTAAAGCAAAGGCAATGGGCCATGATTCTAAACCGTAGGCTATATTGAAGAAGGGTTTACTTACAAACGAACTAAATTGACTCAATATACTGTACATTTAATCACCTGAAATCAATATTTAATAGATAAAATGATTATCATAAAATGATGTAGTAATTATGAAGATACCATTTACCAAGCATATTCAATCTGAAAAAAGAAGAACCACTATGGTCCTTCTTTATTATCTTCCTTTTAATTATACCCTGTGCATCATAGGGAGCGAGAATAAGTAAATATTAGTAATCGCGAGTACTGTCATAAGTACATAATAAGGGAGCATAGCTTTAAAAGCGGTATTTTTATTTTTGCCCATTCTATATACTACATAAGAAGTACCGACCAATCCGATTAGGATAACAATATATTGAATCATTTGAACTGTTGGGGTTGGAGCAAGACTTAAGCTTGCTGGATTCGAATCGACTCCAAATAATCTAATCGAGTTAAACCATACCGCCTTACCTTCAGTGAAAATATGGAACAGGTTATGGGCTAAGTGCCCAGCAAGATCAAGCGGAATGATCGCATAACCAAAACGAGTAAAGTTCTTTTTAATTGAACCTTCCATTCCAAGAAATGATGCTAGTTTTGCAGTTCCTAACAATAATAGAATCGGTAATGCCATGGCAATAATGAAGGCAATCGTAAAGTTTACAACATAGCTGGAAGTACCAGTAACTGAGCCAATCGCACTTAAAATATTCTGCCATGGTTCAAGCATGGTAATATTTTGTACGAACACGATCCCCATAATAACAGCTGCTAAAGATGCATGCTCAAGCTTCGGATTCTTTAAGCCCCATAACTCTTTTGTCGGAACTCTAGTCGTAATTTTCACCGAATTATTGGGACAGTTTTTCACACAGTTCCCACAAATATTACATTCTGCACTCGATTCCATTGTCCGTGGAAACTGGAACATTGGACATCCCTCGACACCCTCAGATCCTTTGTAGCAGGATTGAACTTTACAGGTTTTACAAATATCAGGTGTTGCCTGAACTTTTAATGCTCCAGAGCGTGAATAGTTCCCTGCCAAACCACCAAGGAAACACAGCGTCTTACAGAAGGTTCTTCTTTCGTAAAAAACAGAAGTTGCTACAACCATTGTTACTAATAATAGCAATAGATAACCTGACCCTCGTGGTGACTCTACAATTCCCCAAACATGGTCACTATAAGTGATGGCAATAAAGAATAAATCAATCAGCCAAATTCCATATTTTCTTAAAAACTTAGGCATTGGACGCTTGCTGCCAACAAATTTTCGAACAATATCACTTAATTTACCGAATGGACAGATAGCACACCAGAAGCGGCCAGTAACTAAAAATAATACTGGAATAATTGGCCACCATAACACCCATGTCATTGTTGTACCAAAGTTTTTACTAGGATCTACGGTACCCATCACTAATTCATATACAATGATGGAAAACACGAAAATGACTATCCATTGAAAGATTCCTGGATACCATTTGCTTTTTACAAACTTTTTCACAACCGGTATTGATAGGAGATCAAAAGGTTCCTTTTCTGGTAAGTTTTTCTCAGGCATTGCCATTATTCAAATCCCCCTTTCTTCTAAACCACTTATTCCAAACACCAATTAAGATAAATACTAAGTTTACTGCTCCATATGTCCCTAACACTTTATAGTTTGGTGGCGTTTCAACAACTGCTGCATGATGATCATGAGCTGCACCACTGCTGTCGTCCCCCATATCCATGCCTTCCATGTCGCTTCCGCTATCATGGTCCATTCCTTCCATATCACTTCCGTTATCATGATCCATGCCCGCATTATCTTCGGCTTGATCATTGCTACTTCCATTTTTAAAATTTTCTGTAGCCTGTTTAATATTTTTACTATGGTCCCCATCCGCTAAAGCTCTTACATTAAAAGAGAAAATAAATGCTAATGTAAATAAACATAAAGATACCTTTTTCAAATTTTCCACCTCCATAAAGTTAATTAAGGGATTTAATGTTATACGTATAATGTAATGGGCAAATTTGCAGTTTTCATGCATTTTTATTGGAAATAATATGGCTTTTAACGTATTTCTACATTTGTTCATACTTTTGTAAAATCAGGCAACTTTTTTTATATTGGTTTATTACTATTAATCTGACCTTTTAATAAAGGATTTTTTATTTTACAAAACGAGAATATTCTTAATCTTACTTTAATTCAAAAGGGTATTGTATGAAGTATTGTTATAGCGTTATAATATGGTAGTATAATAACATGGTAACGTACTAAAGCGTTTGTAAAAAATAGATAAGGTGGTTAAATCATATGAAACGTTTTGCAACTATTATATTAGTAATAGCAGCATTGTTCTCTATTCTTACAGGATGCTCATCTAAGTCAGCTGGAGCAAAAGACAACACACTCGTAATCGGGATTGATGATAAATTTGCCCCTATGGGTTTCCGAGATGAGAACAATGAGATTGTTGGGTTTGACATTGATTACGCTAAAGCAGCGGCAGAAAAAATGGGGAAAAAGGTTAAGTTTCAACCAATCGATTGGAGTACGAAAGAAGCTGAGCTAAGCAGCGGACGGATTGACCTCATATGGAACGGGTACACAATTACAGATGAACGTAAACAAAAGGTCTTATTCACTAAGCCCTATTTGAAAAATGCACAAGTAGTTGTAACATTGGCTGATTCAAAGCTTACTAAATTAGATGATTTAAATGGGAAAGTTGTTGGTCTACAAACGTTATCTTCTGCGGCAGATGCCTTGGACGCAGCACCCATTAAAGCCAAAATTAAGACAGTTACCGAGTTTGCTGATAATGTCCAAGCATTGACAGACCTAAAGAGTGGTCGTTTGGATGCGGTCGTTATTGATGAAATTGTTATTAATTATTACATGACTCAAGAAAAAGAAGCTTTTAAAATACTCGATGAATCACTTGCTCCTGAAGAATACGGTATAGGTGTTAAAAAAGGTAATGAAGAATTACTAAAAAATCTACAAAAAGCACTTGATGAGATGAATGAGGATGGCACGGCCTCCCAAATTTCGAAAAAGTGGTTTGGCGAGGATAAAGTTGTAAAGTAATACCGAATATAAGGCAAAACAGGATTTCCTTTGGGAACCCTGTTTTGTTTTTGGAGGAAAATTAGATGTCACTTGATTATATGATCTCCATACTTAAACCAATGCTCGAAGGGGCACAGATGACTGTCCTCTTATTTTTGATTGCGATTTTAGTTTCCATTCCATTAGGGTTTGTTTTAACAATGGCTGTCGACAGCCGCCTTAAGCCTCTCTCCCTGCTTGCTCAGGGTTATATATACGTGATGCGCGGCACGCCGCTTTTACTCCAACTACTATTCATTTGTTTCGGACTGCCAATGATCCCAGTAGTAGGTGAATTCTTAGTTTTGGATCGCTTTGTTGCAGCCTGTATAGGTTTTATTTTGAACTATGCTGCTTATTTTGCTGAAATCTTTCGCGGCGGTCTTCTTGCGATTGATAAAGGCCAATATGAGGCATCGCAAGTCCTCGGTCTGAATAAATGGCAGACGTTAACTAGGGTTGTCCTGCCGCAAATGTTCCGAATTGCCCTACCGGCTGTCGCTAACGAATCCGTTACGTTAGTTAAAGATACTGCACTGCTCTATGCTGTTGCTGTACCGGAATTGTTACATTTTGCTCAGACAGCTGTAAATCGAGACTTTACCATCGTCCCATTCTTCGTCGCCGGTATTATTTATTTGATCATGACGCTCATTTTAACCATGTTCTTTAAATGGCTCGAGAAACGCTTCAAATTTGAATAGGAAGGAGTGGTGAATATGACTGTCATTGAAATATCTAAGCTCAAAAAATCGTTTGGCAATTTGGATGTTTTAAAACAAATTTCCTTTGATGTAAATAAAAACGATGTGGTTGCCGTAATCGGTCCCTCCGGCTCTGGAAAAAGCACAATGCTCCGCAGTTTGGTCCATCTTGAAAAAATTGACGATGGCACCATCAGTGTTTTCGGTAAACATTTAGTAAAGGATGGTGTTTACGCAAAACCGCAAGAAGTCAAAGAGATTAATGCTAAAATGGGGATGGTCTTTCAACATTTCAACCTTTTTCCTCATCTTACAGTAAAGGAGAATTTGGAACTCGCTCCAAGAATGTTGAAGAAGGAATCATCCGCTAGAATTCAACAAAGAAGCAATGAGCTCCTGGAAAAAATCGGTCTCACTGACCGGGCATCATCCTATCCTGCAAATCTTTCAGGTGGACAAAAACAACGAGTCGCCATTGCCAGGGCTCTCATGTTAAATCCAGAAATTCTTCTATTTGATGAACCAACTTCCGCTTTGGATCCAGAATTAACCGGCGAAGTATTACAAGTCATGAAGGATCTGGCTGAAGAACACATGACAATGATCGTCGTGACTCATGAGATGGGTTTTGCCAAGGAAGTAGCAAACAGGGTCATTTTCATGGATAATGGGGAAATTGTTGAATCTGGTTCGCCTGAGGAGCTGTTTACGAATCCTAAGAATGAACGAACCAAGGCATTCCTGAAACGCAGCTTAAAATAATCGTTGCGTTGAATTCTTCAATAATCAAGTTTAATAAATAAAGAGGCGTTCCAATCACGGAGCGCCTTTTGATGCGAAGTAAACAAAAAGAAACGTAAAAAATCCCTCTTGGTTAGAGGGAAAAGAAGTTATGTTTAAATTAGTGTAATTAACGAACCGCCAACAGCCCCTGTAATAACAATGATCCAAGGCGGCAACTTCCAATAAGCCAACATACTAAACAATATTGCCGCAAAGGCAAAGTCTGCAGGAGCTAAGATCGAGCTTGTCCAAATGGAATTATAGAATGCAGCAATCAATATTCCAACAACAGCAGCATTTACTCCCATCAATGCGCCTTTTATCTTAGGATTCTGACGAAGCGTGTTCCAAAACGGCAGTGTTCCTAAAACAAGCAGGAATGCTGGAGAAAATAGCTGCTGTTGCTAGAATTCCACCCTTCCAGCCGTTAATGACCGCACCAATATAAGCAGCAAAGGTAAATAACGGTCCTGGTACAGCCTGTGCTGCTCCATAACCACTAAGGAATTCTTCTTTACTCAACCACCCCGTCGGAACAAATTCGCGTTCAAGTAATGGCAGCACCACGTGGCCTCCGCCAAATACCAACGAGCCCGAACGATAAAAACTGTCAAACAGAGCAACCCCATTTGAAGAAGTGAGTCCCCTTAATATTGGCAGAACAATTAATAAACCGAAAAACAACGCTAAACAGATAACAGCAAACCTTTGGGAAATCGGAAAATGAATATAGGGTGCTTCTTTATCCTCTTCATGTTTTTTATAAATTAGCAATCCTACAACTCCTGCCAATAAAATTATCCCGACCTGCGTATAGGCCGTCTGCCAAATCAGCATACCGACTAAAGCAAATAAGGCAATCGCTTTTCTTTGGATATCAGGGGTTAACTTTTGGGCCATTCCTAAAACAGCATGAGCCACGACTGCTACCGCAACGATTTTCAACCCATGGATCCAGCCAGTGTCATTTATATTTAAACCCTGAAGAATTAGTGCAAAAAGAATTAAGAGAATAACTGATGGAAAGGTAAAGCCAAGGAAGGCTAAAATTCCGCCCAAGAAACCGCCACGGATCACACCGATTCCAATCCCAACCTGACTGCTTGCCGGACCAGGCAAAAACTGACACAAAGCTACTAAATCAGCATAACCCTTTTCATCGATCCATTTTCTTTTTTGAACATATTCTTCATAAAAGTAACCTAAATGGGCGACTGGTCCACCGAACGAGGTTAAACCAAGTCTGGTTGAGACTACTAGTATTTCAATAAGTGACTTTCCATCGTTTTGTGCCACCACGTGATTCCTCCATTTATCTTCGGACAGTGCAATTTTTATCATGTTAATTATACATCTTTAACAGATACCAGAACGCCAAAATGTAACATTTTTTCTTACTATATAAAAAGAAGAACCACAGTGGCTCTTCTCATTTTAATAGCTTGGCTGTGTTAAAGGTAATTGATGATTTTCCACTCTGTTGATTGGAGCGGAAGGCGCGAAGACTCCTGCGGGAGTACGGGGCAAGGGAGACCCCGCAGGAGCGCAGCGACGAGGAGGCTCCCCGCAACGCCCGCGGAAAGCGAAGCGCCTGGAGCGGATATCAACAGACAAGTTAAACACAGCCAATCGTTTAAAAATCACTTGGTTATAGAATCATCTTTCAGAGCAGCCCAAAACGCCACGGCAATCGACACTATCAGCACAAGAAAAGGTGCATAAAAAAGCAAGAAATTATCTAACAAGTCCAGCCCCCCTAAGCATGTTCATCATTTCTATTCCCCTGGACATATTCTTTATTGAACAAAAACAATTTTAATAACAGATACAGGGACGGGAGGAGTAATCCCAATCCTGCAATAAAAGCCACAATCAAGGCAATCGCCATCGATTGATTCGTAAAGCTGTCGTAAAGGGTGAGATATGGATATAGTAAATAAGGATAATGAGACGTTCCGTAGGCCAAAAAGGCAAGGGCAAATTGCCCGACCATTAGCCAGAATGCCAAACCATAGGCACGACGTTTCCAGATCAAATATACCGTTCCCGCAAAGAAAGCGACCGACAACCCGAACAACCACCAGAGGTTTAGTAAGCGCTGATAATGTTCGGGATTGTGTATCCTCATTTCAATAATAATCCCTGCGGCCGTAATAATCGCCGGCCCAGCCCAGATGAGCGCATACTTCCGCAATAGGTTCGTTGCAGCCTCATCCCTTGCATGATGGGCGTACCAAGTCAAAAATACAGCTGAAATATATAACACTGCCGTCAGACTAAGAACTACAATACTCCATGATAAAGGACTGGTAAACAATGCCCAATAATCGAGAACAGGAGCTGAATTTTTTATTTTCACAAAGCCGCCCTCCGAAATCGTCAAGACGCTCGATAAGGATGCTGGAATAAATAATCCCGTCAACCCATACAAAATGGTGTATCGCTTATGTTTAAGTCCTCCGTAGGTAGTAAAGGCATAATAGGCTCCCCGTATCGCTAGCAGAATAAGTGCGATACTTGCTGGTACAAGCAGGGTAGTCCCAAAGTAAAAAGCTGTTTTTGGAAAAAAACCTACCATTCCGACAAAGAAAAACACTAAAAACACATTCGTGACTTCCCAGACTGGCGATAAATAGCGTTGAATAATCTTCGTCAAAATATGCTGCTTGCCAGTTACTGTACTAAAGGCGTTAAAAAATCCTGCCCCAAAATCAATCGATGCGACAATAATATATCCAAAAAGAAACAATCCCAGTGCGCTAATACCGACAATTTCAAGTGTCATATCCTATCACCTGCTTTCTCGGAAGCGCGGTCGCCCAGTTCCTGTTCCACCGTATTTTTTCGGAACATCCGCCACAGGACAACCACACTTCCAACCCCGAGGATCAGATAAAGACCAGCAAATAGCATTAACATTAAATCCACTTGATCGCTTGTCGTTGCTGCGTTTTTTGTCCGCATAATTCCCCGTAAGATCCATGGCTGACGGCCAACCTCGTCCAGCCACCACCCTGCCTCAATCGCCAGAATAGAAAGAGGACCACCAAGTACAACCAGCCAGCGAAACCAATTGGATAAAACGAAACCCCTTTTACGCCAAATACCGATTGCATATAAGAAGGAGAGCAGGGTCATCCACATACCAATGGTTACCATCGTGTCAAACAGGTAGTGAATATAAAGCGGCGGCACCTCATCCTTGGGAAATCGATCAAGCCCGAGCACTTCTGCATTAGGAACTTCATGTGCTAAAATGCTGAGAGCAAAGGGGATTTTCAGTGCATATTTCACTTCTCCATTATCAAGAACACCATAAAGGATGAGTGGAACACCCTTCCCTGTTTCAAAATGCCACTCCGCTGCCGCTAATTTTTCCGGCTGGTATTCGGCTAAATACTTTCCGGAGAAATCTCCTAAGAGGGCGGTTGCTACTGAAAAGACGAACCCAAGTTTCATTGTTAAAAACAAAGCCTTTTTATGGTACGTATGGTTGGAACCTCTTAGTAGCCGGAAAGCACCAATCGCAGCGAGGACAAAGGCGGAAGTCATATAAGCTGTAACAACAACATGGGCAACCTTTGTAGGCATGGCCGGATTAAACATCGCCAAAATCGGGCTCACATCGACGAGCTGGCCATTGACCACATCAAAGCCCTGCGGCGCATTCATAAATGCATTTACAATCGTAATAAAAACGGCAGAAAATGAGGCACCTAATGCAACTGGAATCAGCAGGAGTAAATGTTTCTTCTGATTTTCAAACCGGTCCCAAGTGTATATGTATATACCTAAAAATATCGCTTCAAAGAAAAACGCAAAGGTTTCCATAAATAACGGCAGGGCAATGACGTTACCTGCTAACTGCATAAAGTTGGGCCAGAGAAGCGAGAGCTGTAACCCGATTGCCGTCCCAGTTACAACCCCAACTGCCACGGTAATCACGAATCCCCTCGTCCATCTCCGCGCTAATAAAATGTAGTGTTCGTCCTGCTTCTTTATCCCAACCCATTGAGCAATCATAATCATCAGCGGAATACCCACACCAATGGTTGCATAAATGATGTGGAAGGATAGAGTTAACTCTGTTAGGACACGGCTAAAAAAAACGGCATCTTCATTTCCCAATTTGCTTACCACCCTTCTTATCCTGAAAACAGCCGTCCAATGATCGACAGTCCCATAATTGATGCCACAATAAAGGCCAGCCAAATGAGTTTCCGCTCTTGCTTTTTATAAATAAAAATCCCCCCTAACAACTCGGCTAAACCCAGATTATTTACTACTCTCTTTCATACCATTCCCAAAATTATTGTAGAATATATTGAACACTAATCGAATCTTCATCCTATCCGCAGCAAGTGTGGTCAGTCCACCACGCTCAACGCAGCCTCGCTTTTTAGTTTTTTTTCAAGATGAACGGTCAGGATCAATCCAAATTTATGCATGCCTAACATAAGAATTCCCGCAAACATTTGATCAAGTCTTGTATTAAATGAGGAAGGAAGAATATCGAGGGAACTTAATTGACTTAGTTGGGAAGGTGAAATACAAAGATTTGTGGTGAGTTGTGAAAGAAGAGGATTATTCATTCCACCTAGGAAGGCAGTAAGGATAAATAGCAAACAGGCCGGCATAATAACTAGTCCGCTAAGAAATAGATAACGTTTTTTCTGATCTTGTGTATGAAACGTCTTCGAATCTGGGACGGTGATGGGCTGCCACATCCTAAAAGAAAGGACCAGCAGCATAAATAAGTATCCATTATGGACAAAGGCTGTTTGAGATAGAAATGTTAAAACTATTGGGACATGGTACATTAAAAACATGACTCCAAATACATATAATGAGGCTTTAGAAGATAAGACCAATTTGCTTAATCGTATAGAGTGCGAGTGATTTCGAATCGTTTGGATTAACGAAACTGGAATCCCTAATACAAATAGAGGGGAGACAATAAAAAATAAAATACTCATTTGAAGCATGTGCAGGCTAAACGACAGATGACTAATCGTTTCAAATGGACTGCCAAAGGTTACGTACATGATGCCTAAACTGAGGAAATACAGCAGTGGTTGTTTTTGATAAAGCTTGATGTTTGTATAGGTTACTACGACGTATACATAAATCGCTGCTAGGCAAATTAGGCAGGCTAGTAATGGCAAATTCCACATCCATTGACCTTCAAGCCACATTGCATAGAACATGAAATCCCCTCCTACATATTATATTTAGGTATTAAGCGAGCAAATTAACTTTAAATTTTATGATTGATTAGCTGAATTATGACAAAAAAGAAGAACCATAGTGGCTCTTCCTTTCTCATGACCTTATTTTTACTTTTAAAGCAAAGTCTCTCTTTTGTGAAAAACTAAAAGTTTTTGAGATAGATAATTTAACATTGTATATAAAAAGGTACTTATTAAAACAGCTAGGTCGGTCTTTACCTTCGATGTGATCATACCATTATTGTTGAGGAGCCCTTGAACTAAATTTTCCCCCATACTATAGGAGATGAAATAGCAACTCAGAATGATCAAACCAAACCGAGGCAACCCTTTTAAGACAGAAACTTCACTTCTAAATGTAAACCGACGGTTCAAAAAGAAACTTACACATGCACCAACAGAATTCCCAAGAAAGGTAGACAACCAATAGGAGAGCCCAGGGCCATGCAGCAAGAGAAACATCACGGATAATCCCACCAAAGTATTGACCACCCCTACCATGATAAAACGGACAAATGTGTTTTTCATGCTCTTCCCCTACTTAAAACAAGTTCTTCCTGCGGCTTTCCCATGACCTTTGATGTGAAGTTATCAGCTTCAATCGCATATCTTGGACGCTGCTTAACTTCATGATATATTTTACCGATATATTCACCGATGATCCCAATGCCCATTAATTGCAGTCCGCCTACAAACCAGATCGAGATAACTAACGAAGTCCAGCCCGTTTCCGTATGTCCTAAGATTTCTTGAATTAAGGCATATCCGCCTGCAAATGCACTTAGTATCACTGCCAGAAAACCTAAAAATGTAACAAATCTGATTGGGGCAATACTAAACGAAGTAATCCCATCAAAAGCGAAGGCGAGCATTTTTTTCAAAGGATATTTTGATTCTCCAGCAAGCCGTTCTTTCCGATCATAATATACTTTTGTGGATGCAAAACCAACAAGAGGGACAAGTCCCCGCAAAAATACATTCGTCTCCTTATATTTTAACAGTTCATCCAAGGCGCGTTTACTCATAAGCCGAAAATCTGCATGGTTTGGAATGAGTTTAATTCCAATTTTTCCTACAAGACGGTAAAATGCTAATGCAGTATTCCGTTTAAAGTAGGTATCCGTATCCCTTCTATCTCTCACACCATAAACGATATCAAAACCTTCCCAGTACTTCTCAACAAACGTTCGAATAACGTTGACATCATCCTGTAAATCAGCATCGATGGACACAACACAATCAGAGTGTTTATTGGCAGTTTCAAGCCCAGCGATTAGTGCGTTCTGATGCCCTACATTTCCTGCCAACTTTAGCCCTGTAACTAAGGGATTTTTCTCACTTTTATGCTCGATGATCTCCCATGTTCGATCCTTGCTGCCATCATCGACAAATAAGAGTTTACTATCCTTTGCGACGAGGAAATCCTCAATTAAATCGTCTAAAAAAGTAGATAATTGTAAAATCGTTTCATTTAATACCTCTTCTTCGTTAAAGCATGGAACGACTATTGTTAAGATAGGCTTATTCATATGAAATCCCCTCCTTATTTGACATGGTAAAGGTAAATTCTCCACGCTGAATCTTTTTGGTCGAAAGTCTTTTTAAGTTCAAGGCTATTCGCTTCAGCATTCGTGATTGGCACTGCCGAGAGAATAAATTGTCCGCCCATTTGTTTGAATACGCTCGTATTCAGTTGTAAATGGTGAATTTTAACCTTAGAATCCTTTTTAAACTCATATTTTTTCCCTAATTCTGCGACAAAAATATAGCATCTCCCGCCCCATTGATCGAAGTATTTCTTCAAGGTTGGACTCTTCGCCAATTCTGTTGCAATGATTTTCCTAAACTGATGTTTATACGTTAATGGATAGAAATTATTATAAGTATCCAAGGTGTAAAACCCGTTATACTGAGCGATTGCTGGGTGGATCCCGATACTAGCCACTCGATAGCTGCTTTGGGGTTTTCCAATGTATTGTTCAATTTCTTTGAATTGAGTGGTTGCATAAAACTGTTTAACAGATGGTTTCCCCTCTACTCTGTAGACGATTTCATCGTTTGCAGCAAACAGAACGAGTAGTTGAACGATCAAACATATTTTTACGAACAACCTCCATTTCCCACTTTTCCCCCAAAGGAGAAAGGCCCCTACAGCAAACATGAGGTAGATAACCAGCGGCCGTAGAAAATGAAAGCGGGCAAAATTGAAGGTATTGAGCAGAGATATACGATCTTTAAGCGGCTGCCAGCCTTGATAAAACCAAAAGGCATACCAGATAGAGAGGATAATATTAAAAATGAACAGGTACAGGTACCTTTTTTCAATGATTCCTCGCATTTCCTTTTTCCAAATCATTACCACTACAATAAAGGAAAGTGGTACGATCACCAATGTATGAAGTGTTAAAACATGGGTATGTCCAAGAAAGTAGTTTTTTATAAATAACCGGATCGTGTGCCAGAAACCAAGAGTGGAACTGACGAACTCATTTCTGCTGGTTGGCGCCTCAGGAAATACTAATGAATAGACAAGCCGGTATTCTATCATCAGATATATGAGAGTCATTAGTGAGATACTGCTAAAGAAACCCCAATTTGGTTTTCTTTTAACAAGCAAATCTCTCAACCATAATAGCCCCATGAAAAATAAAAAGAAGAAGAAGCCGAGAACGAAACTGGAATAGAAGGGGATCAGAATAATCGTCAGCCACTCTTTCCAGGTAAACTTTCCATTTCTTATATTCATAAAAGCCCACAGTGCAAGCGGCATTCCAAGTGTACTAAGCATTCCGGAAGGCCAAAAGGGAGTCAGTGCAAAAGCAAGCGATACCCAGACTCGAATGTGATAGGCTTCGGCTGCTTTCACAAAGTGCTTTTTCAGTAAAAGAAACATACCGATAAAAGCAATGATTCTTGTTAGTAGTTGACTAAGGGCATAAGCAAGCATTGAAGGGAATAAATGATGCAGCCACTCGATCCCGCTAAATTCTGTACCAAAGGCATTTCGCGGCAGTCCATTTATGATCTGCGGAATAACTGCATTACTAGAGCCAAATAATTGACCGCTATCCTTTAGTACTTTATACCAAGCAATATTCGAATCAAGGTTATCGTGAACCCTGATATGGGCGTTTTCTCCTAAGATAAACAGCGGAGAAACATAGATAAGTAATAGACATAAAGCTAGCCAAACATGCTTTTTTTCCGGACTCAGAGATGTCCATCGTTTCATTGTTTTCACACCACTCTGCTACATAAAATTTTTAACACAATAGATAGTAGCTGACACGCTGCTACTACCTTTTTCTAATCAGTTGGGTCTTTTTCAAAAGGTTGCTTTCTATTTTTTCATAGAATTCAATGAACCTAATGATGACTCTTTCAATTTCCTTGAACCGATGTATTAAGAAATGGATGGCCAAAGCCACAACTGCACCAATCAGCATTCCTGCTACCACATCTAATGGATAATGTACACCTGTCCAAACACGGGACAGTGCAATTCCTGATGCTAAAACTAACCACAGCCAGCCTGCATGTTTTTTCCAAATCCAAATCGCTGTTGCAATCACGAATGCTGCTGTTGCGTGGTCACTCGGAAACGAGGCATTCTTCGCATGGGGAATTAACCAATTTACATGATGAATGACAAAAGGACGATCCCGGTAAAAAAAGTGACCAATTTCTCCATTTATACTAAGCGCAATACAAGCAGCAAGCATTGCCTCAACAACCATTTTTCGATTTTCTGATTTAGGATAAAACCAATAAAAAATGATCCCAACAAAAAATAGGTACTCTGCTTTTTCTGCTAAAAAAATCATTATCGGGTTTAAAAATCGCTCACTTACGGCGAGGTGATTGATTATTCGAAAGATTCCATAGTCTAAATGAGACATTACTAACCTCCATCATTGCTTTTCTCATATTCAATGAAAATAGTTCTTGCTTTTGTTCTATCTTAATATAAAACTAGAAACTGAATTTCCTCTGAATGTTTCATTAAAAATTAATGAAAACTTATCTTCACCTTTCTTAAGAAAACATAAAAAAACCCAGCACCCTCATTTATCAAGGTGTCGGGCTTACTTTAAATGATTCTACAATTTATGGCTTCCTTTTATCCTGCCTGGCTAATCTCATTTGGATCCATGTTCCTCAATAATCTTAAAATCTCAAGAAGAAGGATATTAAATCCTAGCCACACTCCCCCAAAAACATAACCTGCCGCCATATCACTAGGCACCTCTAAATTAAAATACAAACGGCTGATGGCAATTAAGGCTATAAGAACCAAAACAGTGATTGGTCCAAATGAATGAACCCAAATCCTTCGTGAATGGCGGACAAAAATAAAAACGGCAAAGCCGTAAAGGACAATTGTTATTAGCTGCTGTTCACTTGGGAATGTATAAAAAAACTGATCGATTATCGAGTGATTAGACGGAGAGAATTTGTGGAAAAACCTCCTTAAGCTTTCTTCGTAAAGTTCACCACCGCATGCCACAAGTGTAAGAGAAAATAATTCAATTGATTTCTCCTTACCCTTCCATAAAATCCAAAATAAAGTCAGCATTATTAACAATAAATGAACCCTTCTTGAGCCCAAAGCAGAGAAGACCTGCATCGCTGGAGTCCAGTCTTTATCAAAAGTCAATGGAACCAACAAACTGACAATCTGATTAAATTTTGTAAATTCTCCCCCAAGAAAATCTTGTATCATCCCGATCATAAGAATAACGAGACTTAACGTTAGGGTGAACGTAATTGTTAGGAGAATCCCCACCCGCTTACGTGTATGGAATATATTCAATGTCCAATTTAATGTTCGGACTGCAGCTTTTTGGAGTTCTACTTTATACTTTTTATAAAGATAATAAGCTATGATAATAACTGCGGCTAAAATACTCCCGATAATGAGGTATTTTTTTATCGAACTGTGAAACTGCTCCCACTGGGGACCTAATAACTTACCAAGTGTAATAAATACTGTCACCCAAAAAAAAGCCCCTGTAAATGCATACAGAGCATACTTCCGAAAAGGAAGCCTTGTAATTCCTGAAAAGTATCCAGTTATATGCCTGACTCCGGGAATGAAATAGGCAATAATCAACAGCTTATTCCCATGCTTGGTAAACCAATCAGACATTTTCTCCATTCTTTCTGGACCCATATGAAACCGATGACCATATTTATAAAAAAAAGGTTTACCTAACTTATAACCAATCCAGTAGGAAAGTGTCATCCCGATACAGGCTCCGAAACTTGCCATTAAAATGCTTACCAGCCAATTTAATTGCCCTTGAAAAACCAAAAAGCCACTATAGGTCATTAGAACTTCGCCAGGTAAGGGGATGGCAATTAATTCTAGTACTAGTGCTATAAAAAGGACAATATACCCATACTGATCGATGTAAGCTGTAATATGGTTCAAGGTCCTGTCCTCCTTTTATTTCTATTATGCCCGTGCAACATGAAAAATTTCAGACTGTTTTATGAATCCCGATTGTCTGCTGCACGTCTTTTGATTAAGGAATGTTTTTATCAACTCTACTATTTCAGGCTTCTCCAGCTCTATTCCCTGCAAGTACGCAGTGATAGCTTGCTCCCAATGATTCATTTTTTGCTGATCCCTTAATACACTTAACACTTGATTTTCCAATGAAGCCTTCTGATCGAGTTCAAATATTAGCTCTTTTTCCTTTAAATACCGAAGATTTATTTCCTCTTGCCCTGGAAGAGCAGAATGAACAAAGATCGGCAGTCTTTTTCGGATTGCTTCACTGATCGTGACCCCACCTGGTTTTGAGACAATCGCATCAACTTCTTCATAAAGCTTATTCATTTCTGATCTTGAAGAAAGATAACCAAGTGGTTTAATATGTTCTAAATCCCACGAGAGGATTTCATTATATAGTTTCTTATTATTGCCACACAATACTAAGAAGTCTACGTTTGATGAGCTTTTTAACTCATCCGCTAACTTTAAAATTCCGCCCAAGCCACTATTTCCTCCCGATAATAAGATTTTGAGGCGTTCATTGTATTTTTTACGATCTATGGTTTTCGTCATTTCTTCATGGACAGGAATACCAGTAACAAACATCTTGTGGTTGGCAATTTGATATTTCCTAGCCAGTTTTGCTTTGACCTGTTGACTCGGTAGAAAATGGAGATCAATCCCCTCTCTGCCCCAAACACTATTAATAAAGAAATCTGTGTAAACGTTTATAATCGGAATGTCGCATTTCCCCTTCATTTTTAACTTACTGAGAAGATAGGAAGGAAACCCATGCGTACAAACAACTAAATCTGGTTTTTCCTCAGCTAACAATTGCTCCATTTTTTTCAAAAAGAGCGGTTGATACCATTTAAAGGACTGTTTTTTAGTTGGTGGTACGTAAAAAAAGCTCTTATAGGCGAGATTATAGGTTTCTGGTGCATATCGAATCCAATTAAGGTAGCCTTTTGTAATCACTTTTTCTAGCGATTTATTCGTATAACTTAACAAGTCTATTTTTTTTATCGTAAGGTCGTCTGTATGATTTTTTAAATGATCCATTAATGCTTCAGCGACTTGATGATGCCCCGACTGCATTTGTAAGAGTGGTAGAAACAAAATCTTTTTCACTTATTCCATCTCCTGTTCTACTAGAAATCGTTCCTTGAAAAATAATGATTTCAAAATTACCCTTCCAATGTATCACTCATTTCTTGAAAAACTGGGTTTTTAATGGATTTTTAATCTTACCTTCAGCCTTTTTTTAGTTTGGTCGTAAAATAAAACAAAACCCGAAAAGTTGTCTTTTCAGGTTTTGTTTTATTTTGCCCTATTTAGTTGATTCCGTATTTTTCCTTTTATATACCTAATTATAATATAAATCAAAAAAACAATGAAGAATACCAATCCTAAATATGGAACATAATCTGGATTTATATGAAACACCTTTCCTCCATAGTAGCCAGCTACAATAAAAGGAATGGTCCAGAGCAGAGTGCCTAGCAGGGAAAAGAAGAAAAACCTCTGAAATGGAATGTTTGTAATCCCAGCAAAGTAAGGGCTTATTTGCCTGATACCTGGCAGATAAAACCCCATAACAATTGTCTTCCGTACATTTTTTGTATATTTACTACTTACCTTTTCCCATCGGTCATCAGTAATCCCTACATACTTCCCGTATTTCTTAATAAAAGGAGATCCTACATACTTTCCGACCGCATAGGCGGTCTGCATTCCGATAAATGCCCCAAGAATAGAACACAACATAGCTAGACCCAATGAGAGTTGATGATGAAAGCTCAGCACTCCGATTAAAAAGAGCAGCGATTCTTCCGGTGCAGGAATCCCGATAATACCAAAAAGTAAAAATAGAAAAATGACTAGGTAACCATAGATATTAATATAATTGATGATTGTTTCTACATTCATAGGATCCCCTAAAAGTTAACTTCTTTTAATGTGATAAACTTTGTTCCCTTATTTACGTTTTCCTGTAAATAAATTTCTAAGCTCTTTAGCATATAGGAGGGAGCTAATCTATCCGCTCCCAATGTTTCTCCGCAATCATGAAGCAGTAGCACGGAACCCGCTTCTGTCGTTTGAAGCAATTGATTAAGCAGGCCGTTTTTTCCCTTCGCAACTTTCCAATCTCCAAAGATGTGCGACCACATGATTATCTTATATCGTTTACTCAACAATAAGCTAAAAATATTAAAATGCCCCCATGGCGGCCGATAGAAATCTACCCTTTCATTCGTACATTCTTGAATGGCTTGCTCTGTCATTTGCAGTTGTTTATTTAATTGAAAGGGCGAGACAATCCAGCTCGAAATATGATCATAATGATGAATTCCAATTGTGTGTCCCTCTTGACTCATTCGTTTAATAATGTCAGGATAGGCCTTTACTTTGCTCCCCACCACAAAAAAGGATGCCTTTACCCCGTACTTTTTTAAAAGGTCTAGCAATAGTGGTGTATATTCAGGATTGGGGCCATCATCAAACGTTATCGCAATGGCGGCTTCATTTATCCTTTTGGTAATTCTCCACCCGTTAACACGAATGATGATCGTTGGCAGTATTGCGTACATTAGAAAAAGACTAAATAAAAGAATAAAGCTCACGATTATCAGGTTGGTCACTCAAAAAACATTTCCTTTCCATCTTTCCGTTTGGGTAAGTAAAGCTCCACTTCTGTCCCCACTCCCTCTATACTTTTTACGATGATTTCCCCTTGATGCTGCTTCAAAATATTTTTTGCAATCGATAGCCCTAGACCAGACCCCCCTGTTTCCCTGCTCCTGGCCTTGTCCACCCGGTAAAAACGCTCAAAGACATTCTCTATTTCACACTCAGGTATGCCAATCCCATAATCTTTTACGGTAATGATGGTCAATTGGTTATTTTCCATTAAATACACATCAATCTTATCTGTACTGTATTTGATCGCGTTATCGATTAAAATAATAATCGCTTGTTTTAGCTTGACTTCATCCGCTAATACCGAAATAGCAGGTTCTTGGTAATGGAGATTAATTTCTCTTTTATAGGCACTTTTAATCTGCTTAAGTATATTCTCACACAGCGATACTAAATTGATTAATTTTGTCTCTAAACGATTTCCTGATTCGGTATCAGCTAAGTCCAGAAACCTTTCTGTCATTTTTTGAATTCTAGTTGCTTCGGAATGTATCGATTCAATCGCATCATGGGCAACCTCTTCATTTTTTAGTCCCCGTCTTAGCAAAAGGTCCGCATAACTTTTGATTACCGTGAGCGGGGTTTTTAATTCATGCGAAGCATCAGAAATAAATTGCCTCTGTTTTTCTAGATTTGCTTCTAATCTGCCAATCATCCGATTAAACGTAACCGCTAACTTTTGCAGTTCATCCTTTGTTTCATATTGGATCACTATCTTTTTAGGAATACCACTTTGTTCAATATCCTCCATAGTGTTGATCATATTAGAGATCGGCCTCATGATCAGATTCGATAACCATCTGCCGCCGAGCAGCGATAATACCGCACCTAAAATGGTACAAAAGATAAGAATAGAAAGTAATAAGTCTTTTCCAGTTTCCAATCCTACTAATTTCTCCCCGAACTCTAGAGTTTCAACAACTTGTCCCTTTGATTGAATTGGAACCCTAACAATGGCAATTTGTTCTTCACCGCTCTTTTGTCTAATTGTGCGCCTTTGTGTCCCCTTTTCAGTAGCGAATTGCGGTTTTATTTTAGCCGCCAATTGAGGATCATTCGTAACTTGATTGACAATTTTCGAATCTGGTTGAACAATCCTTATAAAGGAATGGTTCGTTAAATAGGGCGTTAATTTCTCTTTAATAACAGTAGGAGAATCTTGCTTGTTGATTTCATTTATCAAATAATCAGCCTTTTGAAATAGTTCACCATCTTCCATATTGACAGTAATCTTCATAAATGAAAAAAAGACAACCGCATTCACAGCAAGTAACACACAAAGTATCCATGTTGTTGTAATTAGATTTATTTTTGTCGTAATCTTCATTGGATTAAATCTCCCTTATGGTATAACCAATTCCCCTTACTGTCTGGATAATCGTTGGGTCCGAAAAACCTTCTTCAATTTTCTTTCGCAAATGTCTTATAAATACATCGATTACATTTGTTTCCCCTTCATATTCATAGCCCCATACATGAAGAAGGATGCTCTCCCTCGTGACAATTCTATTTTTATTGGATAGTAAATAAACAAGTAAATCGAATTCCTTTGGGGTTAACGTGATCAGAGTCTCCCCCCTTGTGACCTCTCTCGTATCTAAATTAACAGTTAAATCCCTTATTTCTAATAAGGAATCATTTGATTGTGAAGCCATGACCGCAATGGAACTTTGACGAAGACAAGCACGAATTCTTGCTAATAATTCCTCAATTTCAAAAGGCTTTGTGATATAATCATTCGCTCCCTGATCAAGTCCTGCAACCTTATCCATTGTCATATTACGGGCCGTTAATAAAATAACAGGGATTAGGTTATTTTCTTTTCGTATTTTTCTTAAAACCTCAATGCCATTCATCTCAGGCAACATAACATCCAATAATATTAAATCTATTTCTTCATTTAAGGCTGCCTGCAAACCTGATTTCCCATCATATGCGATAATTGCTTCGTATCCCTCATACTCGAGTTCGATCTTTAATATCTTGGCAATTTGTTTTTCATCCTCTACCACCAATATTCGCTGTTTCATCGTCATCCCTCCTTTTCTAATTCTATAGCCTAGATGATTTTTATAATTCGTGAAACTCTCTACTTCAATTTAGCATTATTTTTGCTTAGTTTTCTTATTTTCATTGAATTTTAATCTTCCACTCATTCTTGATTCACGTTAAATGTACACGTCAAAAACTCCTTCATTTTGTGGAAGGAGTTTTTGAGGATAATGGTGTCAGGCACCTATTGAATTTGATTATTTGCTTTTTCCGTCAACAGCTCTTGCAGAGAATGCTTTCGGATGGCTAATACAAGATCGGCTAGGAAATATAAGCCTATTGCTGACCAGACCCATGTCCAAAAGGGTTCTACTACATCGTACAGTGAGACTATCCCAGGATGAACCCATTTAATACATAGGAGCGACAGGATCATCCAGGATAAAGAAAAGGATAGACAAATATGGCCATGAAGCTGCATTGGTGTATCGGTATAATCCCACCATTTCCGGTTAAAAAGCTTCTGCAACAGTGCTCCTGTCAAATATTCCACCATTGTTGGGATTAGGAGGCAAAAGAGCATGACCACTCCAATATTTGACTCTGGTGAAATAAAAAAGACCAAAAGCACAGGGGTAAAGCCGTACATCGGTTTAAATGGGCCATAGAGAAAATTCGGCTTTAAAAATTCCCTTTTTGTCAAAAAGTTATAACTGTTTTCAAGGAGCCAGCCTAGTAACGAATAAACTGTGAAATAAAAAATAATCGCCGCTGCTCCTTCAAGGTTAAAAAGATCTGGATTTTGAAACTCAATACCATTCAGCAAGTTAATGATCATGGCTAAACCACCTTTCATGGATAAGAATTTCCCACTTTAGGTTTAACAGCCATGCTTCCAAATATACAAAAATATTCCTCTTTTGTGCTCTTCTAACTTGTAAAAGTGTTTATTTACATTGCATGAGATTTGGCCTCTTGGTTTGACCGGAATTTTACCACCGAGGCAAATATCACGACCATGCTTCCGAGCGCAATCCATGTTAAAACTGACGTTGGATGATTCCAGCTTAAATTCTTGCTAAAGAAGAACAAGTCTCTGAGCCCTTCGACTAAAAACCGAATGGGCAGCCAAGGAAAAATCCAATCCTGGTAAAATGGCGGCATGAACTCGGGTGCCATCGCTAATAAAGGTGCACCAAAGAATAAAAGAATCACAAAAATTGGAACCCCCTTAATTCCAGTCCAGGAAAGAACTGCCGAAATCATTAAGAAAAAGCTGTAGCAAGCCAAGGCTAAGAACATGGCCGTATCTCCAAATTGAGAAATATGAACCCCAATTGCCTCCGCCATCCATGTTAATCCAAATCCTGCCACAAGGGCAATAACTGCTCCCATCAATACTTGAGCCACTAATGAACTGAACTTCTCTCTTCGATTCGTAAACGATAATTTAGATAACGTTAAAAAGATGATCACCGCACCTGCAATACTTGCCATCCAAAGCGGCTGGAATAAGGAAACTGGAGCATTTCCATTCATACTATTTGTACCGGTTTCATTAATATTCGTTACTTTTTTCGTGATTGGTGACACAAAGGCTGAAGCCTGTTTCGTAGTCACCATCCCCCCATGAGAATTAAATTCTGCAAGTAATTGCGTGCGGACATTATTATTAATTTGGTCGACAACTCCATTTAGGACAGTACCTGCCATCGTGGAGCCAGCTGTGTTTATTCCTTGATTCACTACTATTTCAATTTCAGGAGATATTGGTTCAGGACCGCGAAGTGAGGCCTGCTTCCTGGAAAAATCCTTTGGAATGACTAACGCTGCATAATAATCACGATCATCTAAACCCTTCTTTGCTTCCTGATAATTTGGGGCGGAGATAAATTTGACGGCAGGTTCTTCACCAGAAGTAGATTTGGCTGTTTTCTGGATCATGTCTGCAATTGTTTTCCCCATATTCAATTTCCCTTGCTTAGGAATATCTACCCCTTGGTCTTCATTAACAAACACAATTGGTAAATTTTTTGGAGTAGGTTGAACGGATGGAATGAGCGTTAATCCAAAAATAAGCACGACAACTAATACAATAATCGGTGATAAAAAAGCCAATTTACTTTTGAATAATTTCATGGAAATCCCCCTTTTAGTTTTCCAATATAATTAGACACAATGTTGATTAATGTCCATGTTGTATATTATAATTTGTTTATGCAGGATGGCAATAAACAATAAAAAGCTATCTGTCTATTAATTAACACAAATGAATGATACGTTTATTTTTTCTTAAAAAATTTTTTCGGAGGAATAGTCATGCCTGAAAAATCAACCGATCGACGAATTGTACGAACAAAGCGATTAATTCGTGATGCACTTACAGAGTTAATGGAGGAAAAGGGGTTTGAAGGTATAACGGTCCGAGATTTAACAGTAAAAGCGGATATTAATCGGGGAACCTTTTATTTACATTATCATGATAAATTTGATTTATTGGAGCAAAGTGAAGTGGAAATTTTAAATGAGATTGAAAAAATGACCCAAAAAATAAACCCTTCTGATTTTATGAACTTTAATAGTGAGAATGAACCATTTCCGTTCATCATTAACTTATTTGAATTTTTCCATGAAAATTCAAGTTTTATCAAAGTGATTTTGGGCCCAAAAGGCGACGCATCATTCCAGGGGAAATTAAGAGATATCATTAAAAAGGCCTTTTTCCAAAATGTGATGTCAAGAATAAACAAGGAAAATTTGCTTGTCCCAGTCGATTATCTTTTCGCCTATGTCAGTTCTGCCCATCTTGGTGTGATTCAGCATTGGCTAGAAAGCGGGATGGAAAAATCCCCGCACGAAATGGCGATAATCTTATCGCGAATCACCTTATTGGGACCTCGGCATGTGACCGGGTTGAAAATAAATTAGGCGGCCTTTTAACTAGGCTGCCTTTTTTGATTGTAAATGAACACATTGTTGACCAGTGAATGTTAATCAACACATTGTTGTTTTTTGTTTATTGCTTATCTTCCATTGCGATGTAAAATAAAATCATAACAGCGTCAACAATCCTAGGGGGAATGATTGATGGATTCAACCATAAAAGTAGAACAAGTCAGTAAAAGCTTTGGAAAAAAAACCGTATTAAATGAGGTCAACCTAACCATTGAGAAAGGGCAGCTATTTGGCTTGATTGGACCTTCTGGTGCCGGGAAAACCACACTTGTCAAAATGATAGTTGGCATGGAAAAAGCGGATGAAGGTTCGATTCAAGTATTAGATAAGAAAATGCCGAACCTTTCTTTACTTCAAGATATTGGCTATATGGCCCAAGCTGACGCCTTATATGGCGAGTTAACCGGCGAAGAGAATCTAAAGTTTTTCGCTTCCCTATTCGGATTAAATAAAGAAGCGCAGAAAAGGCGGATCACGTATGTAGCCAACTTAGTTAACCTAACTGACGACTTAAAAAAACGGGTTAGTGCTTATTCCGGTGGGATGAAACGACGCTTATCCTTAGCGATTGCGTTAATCCAAGATCCTCAAGTATTAATCTTAGATGAACCAACCGTCGGAATAGATCCCGAATTAAAGTTGTCGATTTGGAAAGAATTCTTACGTTTGAAAAATAAAGAGCAAAAGACCATTATTGTTACCACTCACGTCATGGATGAAGCCGTGAAATGTGATTATGTAGCCATGGTTCGCGATGGCCGTATTTTAACAAGTGGAACGCCAAAAGAATTAAAGGCCTTATACGGGACCGACGATTTTGATGAGGTATTCTTGAAAGCAGGGGTGAAGCAATCATGAGAGTGTTTGCGTTAGTTAAAAGAATTTTCCGGCAAATGTTTCGGGACAAACGCACCTTGGCCCTGTTGTTTGTGGCGCCACTGCTCATCCTGACCCTGATGTACTTTTTATTTAACGGCAGTTCAGTGGAACCAAAACTAGGTGTTATGGGTGTCGATAAGCAGCTTATCAGCGTATTAAAAAAAGCAGACATCCAAGTAAAACAATATGAAAAAGTCAACGCTGATACGGTGGTAGATGACGACCTTGATGGATTATTAGAACAAGAGAATGGCCGAATAAAATTAACCTTGCAAAATAGCGATCCATCCGCCGCGAAAGGCTTGCAAATGAAAGTCAGCCAAGCGGTCGCCGCTCAGGGTCAAGCTAAGTTAATTCAGCAAAATCCAGCCGCTGCAGGTATGATCCAGCAAAGCATCAAAATAGATTATGTGTATGGAAATGCAGACACCGTCTTTTTTGATGTATTAAGTCCGGTATTGGTTGGGTTCTTTGTTTTCTTCTTCGTCTTTATTATTTCAGGTATTGGGTTATTACGCGAGCGGACAACGGGAACCTTAGAACGGCTGATGTCCACGCCGATTCGGAGATGGGAAATTGTTACCGCGTACTTAGTGGGCTATGGTATTTTTGCAGTCATTCAAACCATGATCGTTGTATTCTATTCGATAAATGTATTAGATATCGTTCTTGTCGGGTCCATTGGGAATGTGCTTCTCATCAATTTAATTCTAGCGTTGGTAGCTCTCTCACTTGGAATTCTTTTATCCACATTCGCAGCTTCAGAGTTTCAAATGATTCAATTTATCCCAATCGCCGTGATCCCCCAAATATTTTTCGCAGGAATTTTCCCAATTGAAGGGATGGCAGATTGGTTACAGGCTATCGCAAAGGTTATTCCGATGTACTATGCAGGGGACGCTCTAAAAGGCGTAATGTATAAAGGGTTAGATTTAAGCGAGATTAGCGGCGATCTATTCGCTTTATTAATCTTCGCAGTAATTTTCATCATACTAAATATCTTTGCATTAAAAAAATATCGTAAACAATAATTTTAAGTCAGTATACAAATAAAGGGAGGTTGAATCATCCTCCCCTTTCTAATGGTTTTTAACGTAAAGTTTTTAAAGCATCGCTCTATGAAGCCATGTTTTTTTTTATTTTGAGAGCAATGTTTCTTCTGCTTTATTCAATCCCAGGTAGTTAAGTTTCTTTACTTTGAAGAAATCTTCAATATTAAAATATCGGTCTAAACTTAAAATCAATGCATCTTTCCTAAAGAGTATTAATCCGAATGCTGACGTATAGAGGGTTAGGCTAAGCAAATTCATATTTCCGGAAAGGATGAAATTAATTTGCATAAATAAGCAGACAAAAATAGCAGGTAATGTCATGATTCCAATTATTAAACATATGCCTATGATTAATTGAGTAATAGGTATTGTGTAATTAAAAAACTTCACATGATTTAAAGCAACATCATGAATAAACCTCTTGTAAAATTCTGGGACATTTGGCTTGTCTAATGCTTTTGTCAAATATTCAGTAAGGAACACAGTCGGTTGGTCGTACCATGATACCTCCCCTGTTTTACCTGTAATTTTAGTTACCCCTGCTAAACACCACCCAACTCCAATTAATACCCTCATGAGCACTACAAGAGATTTAAATATAATATTACTGATCGATTTTTTCATATTGTCACCTCAATTTAACTTTTCAGTTTCAACTTGAATTTCAAAGGTATATTTAAAACTCTATTATTCATTTGTTAATTATTTAGAATCTTTATACTCGAATTTCCATTTTAATGTCATAGGTTTATAGAAACCTTTAACATCATCAACGTGACGAGCTAAATCAGGTGCGCTGATCTCATAAATCAATTCATAATGACCTGATTCTGAAATATTAACGTTTGAGGCATAATGCGGATCGCCTGCCACCATTTGATAAAGTTGTCCTTCCGCAACTACTTTATTTGTATCTGCTTGATGAATTTTATATTTAATTGTTAGATATGGAATCCATTCACCTTTATGAAATCCAAAAGTATTATCTGCCGTTGCATGAATGTCTGCTTCTAAATGAATGTTTCCCTCTTTTCCACCCTTTTCAACTGGTGCCACTTCAACTGAATGGGGCATATAAACTGCATTAATCTCCATTCCGTTTTTAATTACCTGACCAATTGTTACATCTTCTCCAGCTTCCTTATGCTTTTGTTCATGTTGTTCAGAAGCCTTTTCTTTTTGATTCGTGCAAGCAGCCGATAATACAACAATTACCATTGATACTAAAATTAATAATAATTTTCTCATATGCAATACCTCCGATTATGATCTAAAGTCAAACGTTAATAATGATAATCATTATCAATTATTTTGATGATGTTGTTATAGTACAAAATAAAAATTAAAAATTCTTTTAAAAAACATTAAAAAAATTTAATTTTTTCTACAATGATCGAAGTGCCTATCTATATGCTTTTTTTCAGTTTCTTTTAATCTAGTTTTTATCAGATTATTTTTTAAATTTAGCAGAAAAATATTAATGCTATCTGTAAAGAGTGTTTTTAGGATTAAAATGGTAACTTTTATTGGATTGACCAGTCATATTAATCTAGGATATATTTATTAAATATTGATAATGATTATCATTTTCAAAATATAAAATGATTGTATCTGCTGGGGGAAATGGAATGCGATTGCTTTTGGTCGAAGATGAGATAAAAGTTGCTCGTTTTATATCACAGGGATTAAAAGAGCACCAATATGTTGTAGATGTGGCGAGCGATGGTGAAATGGCCTATGAGCTGGCTTATGCTGAAGATTATGATCTTTTAATTGTCGATCTTATGATTCCAAAGAAAAATGGAGCTCGTTTAATTAAGGAATTGAGATTGAATGGAAAAAACATTCCAATTCTTATCCTTAGCGCCAAAGATTCTGTGACTGATAAAGTAGATGGACTTGATTTAGGAGCAGACGATTATATGACAAAGCCTTTTGCATTTACGGAATTATTAGCACGTATTCGTAGTCTGTTACGGCGAAACCAAGAAAAGTCGTTACCTCTATTACAAATTGCAGATTTGAAGTTAAATCCCTCTACGCGAGAAGCGTCACGAGGGGAACTATCTATTTTTCTTTCCAATAAGGAATATGCAATCTTGGAATTCATGATGAGAAATGCACGTAAGATTTTGCCCCGAACTCTGATTCTAGAGCATGTTTGGATGGATGCTTACGATATAGAAACCAACGTGGTCGATGTATACATTAGTCACTTAAGGAATAAAATTGACAAAAACTTTGATTTAAAACTCATACGAACAATTCATAGTGTGGGTTATATGATCAAAGGAGAAGAGTAAGGTATATGAAATTTTTTAAAAGTATTGGATGGAGAATTACAATTTGGCATTCAGTTATGTTTATTTTCGTTTTATTCCTATTTAGTGGATTCTTGTATATTACCTTTTCAGATATGTTAACTAAAAAAGTTGATTCGATGCTGGCTAGGGAGCTCGGTTTAATTACATATTGTTTAGAGAAAAAGGATTCTTTTGCTGAAATTGAACAACACATTTCCGGATTGCCCAGTTTTGCAAGGGTTAATAAAGAGGAAATATATTGGCAAATTGAAAACGAGCAAGGGCAAATCATCTCAGAATCCCATAACTTGCATGGTAATAGAATCAAACGCTCAAATTTGATAGAAAAGAAGAATGAAAATTTTTTGGTCTGGAATACCGAGTTAAATGGTACACCGATTCGTGCAATGTCGGTGCCTATGAGTCCTAAGGGGAATTTCAAATATCAAGTCATAGTGGCTACATACAGTAGAATTTTAGAACAGTCTATTCTAAATCTAAAACATATTCTATTATTTCTTACATGCTGCTTTGTTGGGATTTCGGGGTTCATCGGGTGGTTGATTTCAAAAAAAACATTACAGCCTATTCATCAAATAATTAATACTACTAATCAAATTACGGCAACAAATTTATATGAACGGCTCCCTATTAAAGGGCAGGAAGATGAACTACAGAGTTTATGCATAACTCTTAACCGAATGATTGATCGACTAGAAACCTCATTCACTCAAATTCAACAGTTTACTTCCGATGTTTCTCATGAGCTTCGTACTTCCTTAACGATTATGCGAGGAGAATTGGATGTTGCTCTAAATAGAAGTAGATCAGAGGAGGAATATAAACGTATTCTTCATACAATTTTAGAAGAGGTCATTTATTTATCTGATATGGTGGAAAAATTTTTATATTTATCAAGAGATACCTCAAATTCAAATCAGATAAAGCAAAAACCAGTGAACGGAGTGTTATTACTTCAATATGTTAGAAATCATTTACTATCTTTGGTTACAAAAAAACAGATTAATTTGAATATCCAAACTCCAGAACCCCTAATTCTATACGGGGATGAAGATTTATTGCGAAGATTGTTTATCAATTTAGTGGAAAATGCAATTAAGTACACCTCAATAGGTGGAACAATTGATATCAAGGTATCTATTAAAAAAGAAATAATTTATATTGAAGTAATTGATCAAGGGATCGGTATCCCCCCGGAACACTTACCTTTTATATTTCAGAGATTTTATCGGGTGGACGATTCCCGATCAAGAGATCAAGGTGGAACCGGATTGGGATTATCTTTATGTAAATGGATTATAGAGGCTCACAAAGGGTCTATTGAGGTTCGTAGTGAACCGGGTAAAGGAACTATAGTAATTGTAGGAATGCCCTGTCTCTAAAGCTATTACAAAAAAAGGGGGATTAATCTTCCCCCCATTTTTTAATATTTTTATCGGATTGTTTTTAATGCGCCGCTCCACTGATTCACTTCGTCAAGCATAGCATTCACATTAGTAAGGTGTAATTCAGCTGGTTTGAAGACACTGCCGTTTTCAAAGTCTGTGAATAATGATAAGGTTGGATGTGTACGAACATCGGCCACTTTTAACTCACCTAAAATTCCACGTAAATGTTCAGCAGCACGTGCTCCGCCTGTTGAACCGTAGCTTACGATCCCTGCAGCTTTGTTGTTCCATGCATCACGTGCAAAATCAAGGGCATTTTTTAATGCTCCAGTGATGCTGTGGTTGTATTCTTGAACAATGAATACGAAGCCATCTAAGCTCTCAAGTTTAGCATTCCATTCTGCGATACCTGGTTCTGAAGCATCAGTTGTACCTAAGAATGGTAAATTGAAGTCCGCGATATCGACGATTTCATAATTTGCATCGCCGCGTTTGTCGGCAATCCCCTTCACCCATTCTCCAACTTGCGGGCTAACACGTCCTTGACGTGTGCTGCCTAAAATAATACCAATGTTTAATTTTGTCATTGTTTTTTCCTCCTTTGTGGATTCACCAAATAGTCTATCTAAAAAACCCAACTCCAACACCACCTATCAAGATTTATTATCTATAAAATTACGTAGTGTTCATAAATAAACAAAACACTTCTTTTACAGGATATTCCCCTGCAGTACTTTCCATTAAGATGTCCTTAATTAAAGTATTACAAAATAATATATCTCTAATTCAAAATAATTTTATAATAAATACCTTTTCTTGTCAACGTATTTAACTTTTGGTTTATGAAAGATTTTGGTTACCCAAAAAGAACAGAAAAAAACCACGTAGCACAGTTGGCTAGGTGGTTGGGGTGAACGGTGTCAGGCACCGGCTATTATCCAATTTTCACGTCATACCTGCGCTCGTCCTGAACAAAGAGGATGCCAAGTTCGTGGTGGTCACCTTCGTACAAGGCACGTTGGACGAACCGAATCTCTCCATTGGTATCGAGGACTTCTAGCTTACAGTGGGCGCGATTTTTTTGCAGTGCTTCGTAAAAAACTTTTTCATCATGAACCAAGACGCCATTTGCTTTTGAGACGATTTCCCCCACCTGCAGACCCATTTTACTTGCAGGAGACTCAGGAATGACACCAATAATCATCAGACCTTGATTCTTTTTGGAAAAATAAAACGGGAGATTATCGTCCTTCATTCCTGTGAGTAAGGTAATGATTTCACGACCGAGAACGGCCAGAGCCGCTGTTACAATCGAACTGAGCGGGAACCAGTAGCCTGCGACTGATAGAAGTGTAATGAACACCCCAAGGACGATGACCCGGCGGCCATGAAGCTGAATAGCTATTTTAGGCAGTACTCCTTTAACTTGCTGATGAAAGCCAATCGCGAATGGAACAAAGATCAACGAGTACTCTTTAGCACCCAAATGGAAGATCGGCCACCAATCGAAAGGAAGATGCAGTGCATTACCTGGAATAAGTAAGAATAACGGCAGCATCCAGAGACGCTTTCCTTCATGTAAACCTACATTTTGACCGCGTTTGCTTTTGGCAAGTTTAGGAGAAGTTCCATAACTGCCATTTTTAAAAATTAGAATCCCTTCTGCAATTAACATCAGCCCTAGTACGACGACAATAGAAGGATATATCTTGTCACTAAGTGCATGAAACGACTTTGAAAAAAGCGGAATTGACCAATTATTTTCACCTATCAATATGATGGAGAAAAAGGCTGCCCCAATCGTATATACCGGTGAAATCCATCGTACATTTGTGGTTAGTGACCACAAAAATGTAAAGCCCGCAATAAGCAGGATGGTGGCAAATGGAACCGTAATCCCTGCCACAATAACGATGATCGAAAGCACAAGTCCAATCATAAGTCCGAGTGGAAATAACTGCCGAAGTTCGAAATAGGCGTCATGTGCCCGAATATGAAAATTTTTCCGCTCACGTTTCACCCTCATAACACCTAAAATTCCAGTAAGGAAAACGAGATAGTATAAAACAGGATGAAGAAATAACTTGCCTGTCCCTTTCAGAAGTTCCACAAGCCATATTTGCACCAATTCTTGCCACCTGCCTCTATCTAAATTTCTAGTAATCTAATATGTAAAAGTCTCCTAAGGCTATTTTCGCATAGATTGTTGTTTTTCGTATTAGTTTATCAACCCGTATAACTGATGCTTCGTGGCATCTTTTCGTAAGAACATTTGCGAAAATTGCCTAGAAACTTAGTAAATGACCTTTAATTAGCTCCAAAAGCAACAAAGTTTACGAAAAGAGCCTCTCCTAAAGAGTATTTTACCAAATTACCACCATAAAACATATTGCTAGTTTTTAGAAAATGGTAAAAATATTGTACCACTAAAAATCAAAAGAAAAACAGAGGCGTAAGGCCCCTGCTTTACTCTTTGGTTATTAATCGCAATGCAGTTTGTAACTGTAGATCATTTTTCTCTTTTTTCATTTCGTCTATGGCTGCTTCTTCAAGCTTGGCAGCTGTTGCAGGACCAATTTTCCCCGTTGGCTCCATATTAGCTTGGAGTTGGAAGCCTTTAACGGCCAAGGTCGTTTCCCTGCTAAAATAACCATCTGTTCTACCTGTAGCAAAACCTAAGCCAGTCAACACCTCTTGGGCGTTTTTAACTTGCTCATTGTTCATATCCTCTTCCAATGTCTTCTCTACCTGAATCGGATGAGTGGCGAAGATGGCTGGTTGTTTAATAGCTACATCAGGCTCAATTCCTTTTTTATGAATCCAATGTCCATCTGGGGTCAACCATTTAAATAATGTTAACTTAATGTTGCTTCCATCGCCCATCGGTACAGCCTGTTGAACAGTCCCTTTTCCAAACGTAGTCTCGCCGACAAGTTGGTAACCAACCGCTTCTTGTAGGGAACCGGCAAGAATTTCCGATGCGGAGGCACTGCCTTTGTTGACAAGGACAAGTACAGGATAATCCTTTTTCTCAGTCAGGTTTGAGAAATATCGTTTTTTCTCACCATTCCGCTGCTGGATTTGAACATAAGGTTTATCTTTCGGGACAAATTCCTTTAATATCTCGCCGACACTGTCTAAAAGTCCGCCAGGGTTTCCACGCACATCAATAATCAACCCTTTAATATCATCGTTTTCTAAGGCAGATAATTCCTTTTCAAAATCAGCGGCCGTATCCTCTGAAAAAGACGTTATTTCGATATAGCCTATTTTTTTGCCCTCTTGTTTCTTAATAGAAGCATGGACTGTTTCAAGTGGAATTTCATCGCGGGTGACATCAATGTCGAGCGGATCTTTTAATCCTTTTCTGGCAATTAATAAGTGAACCTTTGTCCCTTTTTTACCGCGGATTTTGAGTGTTGCTTTATTTAAGTCTAGCCCTTCAATACTTTTACCATTGACTTTTAAAATTTGATCATTTGGCTTGATGCCTGCTTTTTCAGCAGGGGAATTTTTGAACGGCGAAACGATTACAATCTTCCCATCCACCATCCCCACTTCGGCTCCAATTCCTTCAAAGGACGATTCCAAGGCTTGGGTGAATTGTTTGGCGGTTTCCTTGTCCATATAGACAGAGTATGGATCCTTTAAGACAGATAACATCCCTTGGATCGCGCCTTCCACTAATTTTTCCTGATCTACTTTTTCAACGTACCTGCTTAAAATAAGATCATAGGCATCTTCTACTTTTTCAAGCTCCGCGCCATTGTCTTTGGTAATCATTCCATTCGCTTTTGGGGCTTGCATGAGTTCAAATTTCTTGCTGCCCACATTATGATCTAATAACTGCATGCTTGCATATGTGCCTCCCGCTCCTGTCAGGAGCGAACCCGTCATTAACAGGGCAATCCATCTACGATTCATCTCAGGTCCTCCTCGAGTTAAAAATGCCTGTCCTATCTATTTTTCTAAAAAGGCACCAAATTCCTGCCCGTTAATTAACATATATGTAAGGAATGGACGAGTTATGATGATAGATAGGTATAAAAAAAGAAGAAGCAAGAAGCTTCTCCGATTTTTTATGGTAATGGGACAATACCGACAGGATTGATTGCATAACGCTTATCCATTGTCCATGGACCTTTATGAAGTTCAAAATGCAAATGCTGCCCATGTGAGGCACCCGTATTACCCATAATACCAATCTTTTGACCCTTTTTAACAGAAGCTCCGCTGCCGACAGAACGTGAGGTCATATGAGCATAGACGGTTGTATAAACTTGTCCGTTAATCGAGTGAGAAACGAAAATACAATTTCCATACGTACTAGAATAATAGGATCTACTTACTACACCACTTGCTGCCGCAACGATTGCCACTTTGTTCCCGTTAGCAATATCGACGCCATAGTGCATCTCGCTACCACGACCGCCAAAACCCGAACTAAGGTATCCCGCAGCCGGCTGGGTCCAATATCCGCTGGAAACATTCGGTGTGGAATTAGATTGAGAACCACTATTATTTCCATTGTTTGAGCTTGTGGTACTCCTTCTTTTCGCTTCTTCTGCGGCTCTTGCTTGAGCCTCTTTTTCCATTTGAATGGCCTTTTGAATCGCAGCTTCTTGAGCAGCAAGAAGTTGCTCCTCCTCTTGCAATTCCATCATACCCTCATGGGCTTCTTCTTCCTGGTCTTTAAGACTTGCTAATAGTTTATCTTTTTCTTTCTTTTGTTGATTCAATTGCTGATTCATATTTTTTAAGTCTGCTAGCATGGTTTGTAGGCTGGAAAGATCCTTTTCTACTTTTGCTTGTTTCTGAGCAAGTTCCTCTTTATCGGCCTCATGCTGCTTAATAATCTCTTGGTCTGCCTGCACGATGGTAGCAACCGCATTGGCACGGTCAATGAAATCGCTAAAGCTCGTTGATCCCATTAACACATCCAAATAATTGACCATGCCGCCATTTTCTTGATAGGTGCGGGCCCGTTCCTTTAAAAGTACATTTCTCTTTTTAATCCGCTCGATGATAACTTTGGTTTCTGCTTGGAGTTTCGCAACCTCGGCTTTTGTTTCTTTTATCTTTTCCGATTTATCATCTATTTTCGTGATGGTATCTTCAATCGCAAAGTCAAGACGTTTCATTTCACTCTTTACGTCTATCTGCTGATCTTTTAATGTGTTAATCTTATCGTTTGCTTGATTGATATCCGATTTTATACTGGAACGTTTGTCATGGATTTTATTTTGTTCACCTTTTAGACTGGAAATTGATTCAGCTTCTGTTTTAATAGAAACTCCGCCAAATATTGTCCCTAGCCCAACCGTTGCAGCAACGGCGATTGTGATTACTGATTTCTTCATTTTCCGGTTACTCCTCCCCTTCTCTCTATGTACAGGTAAATCGAATGTTTATCTGTTTGTGGACGAATGTTGTTGTACGAAACATTTTGAGTGACTCATGCGTCTATTCTAGTAATAGGTCGGACGACAATAGTAAATCAGGAAGGGTCAAAGAGACATCCTTCCTGATTCAATAAGAAACATAACTATTTCGATATTGATTTCAGACTTGTTGCTACTAAACGATCGCTTTTGCTTTACTGATTATACCTTTAAGAATTTTCTTACGGACATTAAGCTGCCCCAAATTCCGATCAGCGCACCCATTAAAATCAGAATCCCGGAAACCTGGTACATAAATGGGTCAAATGGAAGCACCTTAATGAAGGTTCCTTCAAGACGCGGGCCAATATAATCATAAGCACGATAGTAGGCAATTGAAATCAAGATAATTGGCAAAATCGACCCAATTATACCGAGCCATAGTCCTTCTAAAAAGAACGGCCAACGGATGAACGTATTGGTTGCTCCTACTAACCTCATAATCTTTATTTCTCTACGTCTTGCAATAATCGTAATTTTAATAGTATTTGAGATTAAGAAAATAGCCGTAAAGAATAAGCCGATAATCAATACCACTCCAACATTGCGGCTTGCTTTAATAAACTTAAATAATTTTTCCACCTTGCCCTGGCCATACTTTACCTTGGCAACATAATTGGATTTTTTGATTTGATTAGCTACTTCCATTGTATCTGTCGGTTTTTTCGTTTTTACGATATATACATCGTTTAAAGGATTATCTTGTTCAAAAAGTTTAAAGGACTTGCCTTCTTCCCCAAGACTTTCAACTAAATTGTCTAGTTCCTTCTGTTTAGAGGAGAAGGTGACACTTTTTACTTCAGGCATGCTTTCTATCTCAGTTTTTAATTTTTGCTGATCTTGTGCATTTGCAGCAACGTCAATGTGAACGCGAATTTGCACATCCTCTTCAATCGTTTCTGCCACTCTGTTAAGATTCATCATAATAACGAAAAAGACACCAACTAAAATCAAGGTAACGGTAACAGCACTTACGGATGCAAAGGTCATCCAGCCATTTCTGCTGATATTCTTTAGACTATCTCGAGAGTGACGGCCAATTGTTCTAATTTTCATAACCGTATTCACCTCTTTCATCATCTCGCACGATTTTTCCGCCTTCAATGGCAATTACACGATGTTGCAATGTATTAACAATCTCTCGGTTATGGGTTGCCATAACGATAGTCGTTCCTCTTGAGTTTATTTCTTCAAATATTTTCATGATTTCCCACGATGTTTCCGGGTCAAGGTTTCCGGTCGGCTCGTCCGCAATCACCACTTTCGGCGAATTGACGATGGAGCGGGCAATAGAAACACGTTGTTGCTCTCCACCAGAAAGCTCTGATGGCAGCATTTTTATCTTATGCTTTAAGTTAACAAGCTCGAGTACTTCCATTACTCGTTTTTTAATAACCTTAGGCTGGGCTTCAATAACCTCTAAGGCAAAGGCTACATTTTCATAGACAGTTAATCTTGGTAGAAGCTTAAAGTCTTGAAAGACAACGCCAAGATTCCGTCGGAAGATAGGAACTTTTTTCATTTTTAATTTTGCAAGGTTTACACCATTCATGGTGATCGTTCCAGAAGTAGGAACTTCCTCACGATACATCATTTTAATGAATGTCGATTTTCCGGCACCACTTGGTCCGACGACATAGACAAATTCGCCCTGGTTTATCCGGACGTCCATCCCATTAATGGCTGAAACTCCATTTGGATATTTTTTATAAACATCTTGTAGTTCTATCATTTTTATCACCTTTATTTAAAGATTTTCTCGAAACTTTTTCGACAATAATCTTTATTTATTTGCAAAATGGACTAGGATAACAAAAAATATGTGCATAATTTCGCATAATTCTATTATAACATCATAAATTGCTAAAAAAAGCGGTAAAAATATTACAGTTTCTTTTCAAAGAATTACAAAACTCGACATTTTTTTCATTTTCAGGCGAAAAAAAACGCCCTGTTTTTTTAACAGAACGTTTTAGATACTCTTATTTTTTTGCTGCAAGCCATTCAGCCACTTGATTTGCATCATCGCCGCTCACTACGTTTGCAGGCATTTGACCTTTACCATTTTTAATAATATTTAATATTTCGTCCTTAGAGTACTTAGAACCAACCTTAGTTAGGTTTGGACCCATACCTCCCGTTAAATCGCCGCCATGACAACTAGAACATTTTTGGTCAAAAATCTTTGCCCCCGCATCGCTAGTCGCGGTTTCTGTTCCATTGTTGTCATTGTCTTTATCGTTGCCTCCGCAGGCAGCAAGACCCAAAACCAATGCCGTTCCCATCAACATTGTAAGTAGCTTTTTTTTCATACTTTTACCCCCTTCAGAAATAATTACCATCAATGCCCTATTATACCAATCCTACTCCCGTTTGAAACCCTCTCCCAGCACTTCTGCAGCATCCATAACGACCACAAATGCAGATGGGTCAAGAGCTTTGACCAATTGTTTCAATTTTGTGAACTCTGTTTGATCAACAACACACATTAAAACTGGTCGTTCATGGTCGGTAAATCCACCATATGCTGATAGTTTTGTCACACCACGATCTATTTTATTCAAAATTCCTGCACGAACTTCATCTTGTTTATTTGTAATAATCATGGCCATTTTTGATCTTCCAAACCCAACCTGAACGAGGTCAATCGTTTTGCTGGTTACATAGAGGGCAATCAATGCATATAATCCCTTCTCGATATCAAACACGATCGCAGCAGTGAGTACGATTAATCCATCAATAATGACAACACATCGTCCCAGGGTAAACCCTGTATATTTATTGATAATTTGGGCGGCAAGGTCCGTCCCTCCAGTCGATGCCTTCCCCCTGAAAACAATTCCCAGACCAAGCCCGACACCAATTCCACCAAATAATGCCCCGAGTAAGGCATCATGCGTCCAAGGCTCTAATTTGTTTGTAAAAAAAACAACTAACGGTAAAAAAATCGTTCCCACTAGGGTTTTTACACCAAAATGCTTTCCTAAAAAGACCACACCTGCTATAAATAAGGGAATATTAAAAGCCCACTGTACGTATGCTGGCTCCCAACCTAGGACTGTTTTTAGAATCGTACTAATGCCGCTTACTCCACCTGAGGCCACTTGGTTCGGAAGCAAGAAAACGTTAAAGACAAGACCAATAATTCCCGAACCAATTAAGACAAAAAGATAATCGATCGCTATTCTCATTTTGGGATAGGATTGTGTTAAATTACTTAATATATTCATAAAGCTATTCTCCTCAAAAATTGATTATTTAAGGCTATTTTCGCATAGATTGTTGTTTTTCGTATAAGTTCATCAACCCGTATACCTATATGCTTCGTGGCATCTTTTCGTAAGAACATTTGCGAAAATGCCTAGAAACTTAGTAAATGACCCTTATAAAGCTCCAAAAGCAACAATATTTACGAAAAGAGCCTTATTTAAAGATAATTTCTACCAACCGAAAGTGAGTATAGCATGGTCAAATTTTGGTGTAAATGGCAGTAAGTTGACGTGGTAAAGGATTAAAATTACCCTTAGCATTTACCATTTAACTGGTTTTTATAAAGAGTTCTCATTGGAGCAGTGTAGCTTCAAAATTTTAAGTAATTCTACCTCAGCCCCTAAGACACGATCACACTACCCCCAACATGATCGGCAACTAAATCCAAAAAAATAAGCCTTTGCCGAATGGGTCGGCAAAGGCTTCATATATTTATTGTCCGAATTATGAAATTCTCGACCTTAGATACGCATTAATAAACTGGTCCAAATCCCCGTCCATAACAGCCTGAACATTCCCGCTTTCTGTGCTAGTCCGGTGATCTTTCACCATCGAATATGGATGGAAAACGTAAGAACGAATTTGACTTCCCCAGCCGATTTCTTTCTGCTCGCCGCGAATTTCTAGTAACTCTTGTTCTTGACGCTCAATTTCCAGTTGATACAACTTGGCTTTTAGCATTTTCAGCGCTGCCTCGCGGTTTTTAATTTGCGAACGTTCCGCTTGGCATGTGACAACCACGCCAGTTGGCAGGTGGGTAATCCGGATAGCTGAATCAGTGGTGTTAATATGCTGTCCGCCCGCTCCAGTCGCACGATACGTATCAATTTTTAAATCCTCGGTCCGAACTTCTATTTGGATGTCGTCATTAAGTTCAGGCATTACTTCACAGGAAACGAACGAAGTATGGCGACGGCCTGAGGAATCAAATGGAGAAATCCTTACCAGACGATGAACCCCTTTTTCTGCCTTCAAGTAGCCATAGGCATTATGTCCTTTGATCGCCAGCGTCACACTCTTAATCCCCGCTTCATCACCTGGCAAGTAATCGAGTGTCTCGACCTTAAAGCCCTTTTTCTCCGCCCAACGGGTATACATCCGTAACAGCATCGAGCCCCAGTCCTGTGATTCTGTTCCGCCAGCACCAGGGTGAAGCTCCAAAATCGCATTATTTTTATCGTACTCCTCACTTAGGAGAAGCTGCAGTTCAAATTGACTTAATCGCGCTGTTAGCTGTTGAAGTTCATCTTCTAACTCAGCACGCAATTCTTCATCATTTTCTTCTTTGACAAGTTCATAGCTTATTTCCAGATTTTCAAAGCTATTGTTTAGATCATAAAATTCATTAACCTGATCCTTTAGTCCATTTGCTTCACTAATGACTGTCTGTGCTGCTTGCTGATCATTCCAAAAATCAGGATGAAGCATCTCATCATCTAGCTCAGCAATTCTTGCTTCTTTATTCTCAAGGTCAAAGAGACCCCCTAAAGTCCGCTAATTTCTTAGCTGTTTTTTCAAGTTCATTACGAATTTCTGCTAATTCCATTATTTTCACCTCTATAAAAAATTAAAATATATCCTGTATTGTATTTTATTCCGAAAACGATTCTCAGTTCCTATACCATTATAGCGTGATAGCCGTCTAAATTTCAAAGTTTGGCCAAAAAAAGGGCGAACCTGTGTAAATGAAAACATCTACACATTCCATCCTAGCAATTTCATTATCATTTTTATCCATTTCAACTGGTCAATAATGATACTATTAAACTAAGAGAAATAGAGTTATTAAAGGAGCGGAGAATGTTGGAGAAGATAAACCGGAATGACCCTTGTCCATGTGGAAGCAGGAAAAAGTATAAAAAGTGTTGCGGGGCAAATGAAGCTATATCAATCACCGATTTGATTGATAGTGAAATTGAAGTACTCCAAAAGCATATCCTCCATTACGCTTACAATCATTTCGAACAAGAAATTCAGGAAGATTTCGAAGACCTTGGTGAAGTGATTGATATCGATAATGAAAAAGAACGGGAATTTTATGAATTGATTCATGCCATCTGGTTTACTCTTTTTGAAGGGTTAGATGATGGTGAAACGATTATCAATAAATTTATTTCTGCTGAAATCGGGAAAATTAAACGACCAAGACTTCGAAAGATATTACAAACATGGACCGATGCTCGAACAATTGCGGGGAAGGTTCTAGCCGTTGAAAGCAACCGTTTATTCATCGAGGATGGCTTTACGTCTGAAGTAATTGAAGCGATAGTTGCTAATGCGTCCGCTATAGTAAAAAAAGATTCATTTATCGCAGGAATCATGGTTCCATATAACCAACATTATGTCTTCTACCCATCTCCCTTTGATTTACCAGATCTAAAACCTGAAGATGCCTTTACATATATTGAAGCCGGCAGTATAGAGGCTGGTTACGACTTACCGCAGGAATATTTGACCGACTTCTTCATGGAGGTGTTGAGCGATCTTCCGATGATTAGCAGTGGTCTCTTGGATATTGATAGCATGAACTGGCCAGCACCGGTCTATAAAGATGTTGCCAGTATTTTTGAACGAGAGTTGAAAGCACTAGATATACCTAAAACTGTAATCGACACAGTTGTTATTCTTTGGCTTAATTTTTGTCAAAGAAGAAAGAAGCGCATCCAAAATCCAAAAATTTATGTAGCTGCCCTTCATTATTTACTGTCCAAGATTGCACCATTGGAAAAAGTCTATACTCAAAAGGAATTGGCCAAGTACTATGGAGTATCAGCTGGGTCTGTTTCTTCTGTATATTCAGAATTAGAAACAGAATTATCGCAGGAACTCGATGAGTTAATGGGAATGGTCTACGGTTTCGATGATCCACCGCTGCAGTTAGTCACTGAAAGAGCGTCTGTAATTGAGTTTCCAAGAAAAAGTGGTTCAGGTACTGGAGAAACAGTGAAATTAGAAGGTGTCACGGATTCAAATATTCAGACACTAACGCCTGTGAAACCATCAAGTAAGAAAGCAAAGGGTCTTGCTCGAAAGGTATCTAGGCAGGATGAGGAGCGTGCTCGAAATTTAATCTACGACGCTTATCAAACTGACGGTCAGCAGCGTTATAAGCTGGCTAACGAAGCTTTAAAACTGAATCCAAATTGTTCGGATGCCTATGTCATTCTGGCTGAAAAAACAAAAAGTCTCGAAGAAGCCATCCTCCTTTATCAAAAAGGAATCCAGGCGGGGGAGCGTGAACTCGGTAAAGCTTTTTTCAAGGAAAACAAGGGTTATTTCTGGGGATTGGTTGAAACAAGACCCTTCATGCGCGCAAAACTTTGTTACGCTGAGGCCTTGACTTTGCTGGGAAAAATCTCCGAAGCAACCCAGCAATATGAAGAATTACTAGAACTTAACCCAATGGATAACCAAGGTGTTCGGTACTCGTTGTTTGTGTCCTACATAGATGCAGGAGAGTATCAGAAAGCTGGGGTCTTGCTGAAACAATATGAAGAGGAGACCGCCCAAAATTCATATAATAAGTTGTTACTTGAGATTCATGAAAAAGGCTTCACTTCAAAAGCCGCAAAGCTGCTGAAGGAAGCAAAAAAAGTAAATAAGTTTGTGTTAAACTACCTAACAGAAAAAAAACGCCTGCCCGCCTATCCACCTGACTATTACGGCTTTGGTGATGAAAATGAAGCAATTGTCTATGCGAATATGCATTTGCATTTGTGGAAGAAGATTGAAGGGTTGGAGGAGTGGTCGAAAAACAAATAAGAATTCCCTAAACATTTTAAGCCCTCGGTAACACCTAGTTACCGAGGGCTTTTTTGAATTGACCCCATCCCTATTATATTGAGCGATTTCAAATTATGGATTAGTTCCTGAAAGTTTCACAAGACCCAAGAAAACACTTTAGGTCTTGGAGATATAATTGGGAACAGGAGTGATATTTGAAGGGAAGGCTGTTTAATGAAAAAATGGATGATAGTTATAGTTTTGATTCTTATTGGGGTAGGAATTTTCTCGATTAAATATTATACGACATTATTGGATTCAAAGGATTCAGCCATTATTGTTAATAAGCACTATTCATTTAAGGATAATTATCAAGATAAACGAAGATTAACGAATGCTGTTGATAATATTTTTATTGGTGAGGTGATTCGGGAGGTTGGGAATGAAGAATACACAGGCATTCCGAATACTCAATTTTTAGTACGGATAACGCAAAACATAAAAGGTGCCCTCCTCGGAGACATTACCGTCAATCAAGAGGGCGGATATTATAAGGAGAATGGGAATTTATATCTCCTTTCCTACGAAAGATCTCCATTGCTTAAAAAGAATCAAGTGTATTTATTTTTCCTAACTAGAACAAAAAAGGTTTTTTTTGAAATGATGCCCAAATATGGGAATATTCCTTTAGAAAATGAAGATGAAAAGTTAAAACAGATTGATGAAGTAAGAAAACTACTACCGGAAAATTAACCCTAAGATGACACCAAACGAAAAACCGAGAGAGCTCTCTCGGTTTTTCCTTTATAAATAAAATCACTGCAGTCCTACCATTGGTGCATGGGCAGCACTCATTGCTTTTTCTTCAATGGTTTTGCCGGTACCATGGCATTCAGAACATGCTTTAGTACTTTCTCTATTATGTTCTGTATTGGTTTGATCTAAAGTTATTCCCGTAGTTTCATCAAAAATTGCTTTTCCGGTAACACCGTAAATTGCTGTTGAACCGTTATGGCAAGTTATACAAAACTTTCGTTCCTTTTCGTTATCCCAATCACCCGAGACAGTTGATAAAGTACGTCTATCCTCTAAACCAAGTTTCTTGTTAAGGATATTTATACTGTCTGAGCCATGAGTGTCATGGCAAACTGCACATGGGATATGTCCGTCATTTGATGTCGTCCCATCGGTTTTAACTAAATTACTACCATCTATTGCAGTAATACGATGCGCTGATAGATTACTATTAGTCGTGTCATTATCATCCTTATCTACGTCATAATACTGTTTAATGTCTGTAATCGTATGTTCATTCTTTTCACTATCGGTCCATTTCTTCGAACCATCATGGCACCTGAAACATAATGCATAATCGTCAGGTATTCCAGTTGCATTTGCATTTCGATATTGAAGAACTTTATAGTTTACTGCTATGGGCTGATCTTGATTTTTAGAATCATATTCCTTAATTAGACTTACTAATTTTGATGAACTTATATGACATTTTTCACAAGGCTGATTTTGGCTATTAAATTTTTGGCCATATGGATAGTATGGGTACTCCTCATTGTCCTTTTTAGTAATATCATTATGCTCATAAATATATTGATCTTTTACTTTTTGAGAATCACTGTCATGGCACATTTCACAAGGTTGATCTAAACTATCAATTGTTCCTATACCCGTATCGTTATGTGTATGAACAAAATGATCCTTCAATCTATTTGGATTCTCTTTGCTCCACGACAGATGTGGATTATGGCATGATGCACAATCTCCCGCATTATTTATTACTGAAGAAGTAGAATTGGAATACTTCGGTGTATGATTATTTTGGTGCATATTTTCTGGCATTGGAGCAACCGTACCATCATGACAAGCCATACAATAGTTATAGGTTGAATATTCAAAGTTTGTTTGTTGTAAATTATCCCCTAAGTTAGAATTTTGTTGTTCCGTCTTCTCCCTCAGGTTTGAAGCGTGTGTACTGTGGCAAGTACTACAGGTATTGGTATTCATTCCATTATTTCCGTGTGGATCTTTTAATTGATGGTAACCCTGTTTATCCCCTGGTATTTCAGAAATATTAGGTTCCCTCTCGGTTGTAAATTTTCTAATCAATGGTAAAAGAGGGTTACCTGAAAAGTCAGTTGTCCAATTCGAATCCTCATTATTTTTATTAATTAATAATGGATTAATTAAGACATAATAGGTGGTACTATGATTAAATGAATCACCATTTGGTGTAAAATCTACTTGAATATCATCACCAATTTTTTGGGGTTCCGAAATAACACCTTCAACACTACCGCCTTCACTATTTAATACGGCGATAGGATTTTTAATAGTATCAGCTGTTATCATATTATCAGAAATTCGAACTGTAATTTTTGTATTTGTAGTTACATGATTCATGTCTTCGCTAGTAAGTAAATCTACAAGTGGTGTAGTTCTTTCACCCGTCGTAGGATTTACATCCGCATAATTAACCTTAATAGAGGCAACCTTAGGCAATTCCCCTACGTAAAAGCTATAACTTCTCTCCGTATAATTTTCGTTAGAATCGGTTGCTCTAATTATATAATTATATTGCCCTTCAACAAATTCATCGGGAAAAGTATAAGTCCATTGATTGTTAATAGTATTGTTTATTGTAATCAGAGTATTAGGATCACTTTTATTATAAAGTTGCAATATGATTTCACTTCCAGATGTAATATTATCCTTAACAGTCCCGGAAATGGTAACATTCTTATTTTGTAATCTTGAGCTAGTGACTTTCAAGCTAGGCAACTTTGTATCTACCGTAAATGAAAAATCTACTTCGGTAGGAGAACCAGTTAGAGGTGTTGCCGTCATTCTATACGTATATTTACCATCATTAAATTCCTTTGGCATTATATAGGAAAAATTACCCGTACTTTCATCAAAAGGGATAGGTACGAAGTTATCAGTGCCGCCATCGATCTTTAGTTGGACTTCACTTAGATCCCCTTCGGCAATAATCTGGCCGTTTACGGTGACCTCATTACCCTTAACATCCGTGGTAATAGACAATACTGGATTAGTAGTCGTCTCAACACCCTCATCCGTTGATGGAGTAGTAATTGGTTCAGCATTGTCACCTGACACAGGCTCTGTAATCGTTGGCTCAATCACATCCACTGCAAGTGGAAAAGTTGGATAGACCACACTAACCAGAAGCTGAATTACAATATAAATAATTAAGTATCTGTATATTGATTGTAGCATTGTTAATCCACCCTTTTGGTGTTTTATTTTAGTTATCTAATGGTGTTGTTATATTAGTAATGTCATAGTTAGAATGAATAGATTATGGAAAATTAGCGTTTGGAAAAAAACACTAACCTACATTATTATTATACCTATATTGGATATGGGAAATGAATAACAGAACGGTGAAGAATTGTTGACGATTCTGTGAAGTTGATAATTGACAAATTTGTGAACGTGTGCAAAAATACGAATAAGAAAACAGCCCACCTAAATGAGCTGTCCTCTTAAAACTTACATATTTCATTCAGGGCTACCAAATAGTAGGGCTATTTGGTAGCTTTTTTATTGTTTGCTAGCATCTAATCCGCCTGGCATTGGGTCATCAGAATCATTACCATAGCCTTGGTCGTTTCTTATACCTTCAGCATGTGAAGATGTGTGACATCCCCAACATACAGACATGTTTGTGTAACGTTTTAAAGCAGATGATGGAGCTTTGTCAAGCATATAAGCTTTAGCAGTTGTGATGTCAGCAATTTGACCATTGTCAACTAAATCTTGTGCTGTAAAGCCTTGAGCATCCTTCATAACAGTTACGTCAGTACCATGTGCAAAGTGACAACGTACGCAAGAGTAAGTATCAGAAGTTGTAGTGTGACGATATGCATGACTGTAGGTACCAGATTCAGAACCAGATTTAGCAAGGTAGTCAGTATGACAAGCCGAACAGAAGCCTGACATTACAACACCTTTACCTGATTTTTTAGCACCAGTTTCATCCCAATTTAAACCATTCCATAAAGATAAAACATTTGTTTTTGTTACATTTTTAGCAGCTAAACCAGCGTCCGCTACTGGTGTTACGTCTAAATCCACAACATAAGCACGAGCGATATCGCCTTCAGTTGCAGCGTCTAAAAGTACTTTACCAGCAGCTCCTGTGTTAGAACCGATCCAGTTATTAGATGAACGAATATCTTTACCACTTTTCAAAGGAGTTGCAATTGTGGCATCTGTATATATAGTTTGTTCTAAAGTCTTGCCTGAAGCTGGTACTGTTGGTTTTGGAGCCCAGAATGCAGTATCATACACTTTGTAAGTGTGAGTTGCATCATATGTTCCAGTGTATACCCATGGAGTTGTATCTAAAACATATGCTGTTCCACTCCATTTGTATAATTGGATAACAGTTGCTCCTGGAGATAATCCAAAGATTTTATCAGCTGCTATTTTTGCAGCATCAATATTAGTATTTCTAACAAGAATGAAATCTGTTGTTTTTTCAGTTGGAATGCCAGTAACAACAGGAACGCCAACTAATTTTTGACCGCCATCAGCTACAGGAGTTGTAGCGATACCGTTTGGATTGTAATGTAATAATCGATCACTGTAGGATCCATGTGGTGCGTGGCAGCTTGCACAAGTAAATTCACCAGCCCAAGAACCCTCACCAGTTTTGTTACCGCCAGGAGCTGCTTTAATTGCTACCGCACCAGTAGCTAAGTGAACTGACATATTTCCATCTTCAGTACCACCAAAAGTACCAGCAGATTTAGAAGCATCAGTACCAGTTGCAAATACGTTGTAGAAACCTAATGTACCATCATGACATGCAGTACATGTTGCATAAACACCATTCTTGAACAATAAGTTCTTAGAAGCGGCTGTATGTGTTTGGTGACAGCTTGCACAAGAGTTAGTGTTGTTTGCATAGTCACCGTGTGTTTTATGAGTTGAAGTTGAACCATCTTTGTTTGTCATTCCACCAGATTTAATCACATTAGAATAATTTTCGGACTGTCCACCAGCACCTAGACCAGTTTGGTTCGCGTTTGTTAAGCTGTTGTCATTTTCATCATCATCAACCGCTTTGGTTACATTAACGTCTGCGTTCCATGCAAAAGCTGCTTTTGCGGAAGTACCATCAGCATTAACCGCTGCAACTTCGATACTAGTCTCTTCTTCAATTCCTACAAAACTGTATTCTTGTTCTGTAACATTTTCTTTTAAAACACCATTTAGATAAACATCGTAGCTAGTTGCACCACTTACTGCATCCCAAGTAAGATCTAAATCATACTCAGTAACATTTTGTCCAGTAGAGGTAGTAGATTTAATTTTTTCTAATTCTGCTTTAAGCCCAGTTGGTGCATTAGGTGCAGCAGCAAAAGCTAAGGCGCTAAACATTCCCACTAATAATAGTGTTAGTAGGAATGAAAAGCTTAATTTAATCTTACTCATTCCAAAAACCTCCCATAATCTCTTTTCTCTCTCTTTTTATAAATATCTACTTATGAGGTATATCTATTACTCTATATTGAGCACATCACCTCCTTAAATAACTTAGGATAAGGTAATAAATAGATTAGTAATAAACTGCAACCCGTTGGTTTAATGTATCGGTGATATAGATTTGATCATCACTGTCAACAAAGAGCCCATTTGGTAGGTAGAATTGTTCGTTTCCATCACCCATCCCACCGAAAGTAAATACCTCTTTACCAGATTCATCAAAACCATAGATAAAGTGAGTCAGGTTGTTTACCACATACAGTATTCCACGTGAGTCAACAGCAATTCCACGAGGGTTGACGAAGGATGACGATCCTTTACCATCTTTGGAGCCATTTACTGTTCTTAAATATTTTCCTTTTTGATCGTAAACCACTACACGGTTATTTCCAGAGTCAGAGACATAGATATTATCATCTTTATCAGTAGTAACACCGTTTGGTGCATTTAATAGGTCTTTTTTATTTGCTCCATTTGCTATTTCTAGCAATTTTTTTCCTTGTAAATTAAAGACTACTAGCTTAGATGATTTAATATCAGTTACATACAACTTTTCATCTATAATTCTAATTCCTGCTGGAGAATGAATTAACTTAGCTTTCTTATCCTGCTCTTCGAAGTACTTAATGAATTTTCCCTTTTCATCAAAAATAGATATGTTGCCGTTATATAAATCCGCGACGTAGACATTACCTTTTTTATCACCTGCAATACCATATGGGAATTTAAATTCTCCTTTTCCAGCACCTTCTTTACCAAATTGGAAGATGGGTGAGCCAGAACTATCAAACGCTTGAATTTGTTTATGATTTGTATCAGTAACATAGATAAAGGAACCAATTTTTGCTACATCCATCGGCTTATCGAGCGACTTGTCAAGGTCACCATTTATCATAAAGTTAAATACCGGCGGGCCATTTCTATCCACAATTTTTGCTGTTTTCTTTACTTCCGACTGCAAACCAAGAAAATAAATGGCTGCAAAAACTAAAATGGTTAAGGTTACGATGGTACCCATCCATATATAGACCGTTTTCTTCTTCAAGGGTTCCAACTCCTTTACTTCAATTATTCTTAGCTGATAGGCGATCAAGTGCTTCTAATGCTGGTTTATACAGAGGATCGTAACTTAATGCTTCTTTGTAAATTTCCTCAGCCGCACCTTTCTTCCCTTGCGCTTCTGCAACTCTGCCAGATTCAAAGATAATATCTGTGTTTCCAGGCATTAGTTTATCAGCCTGTGCCAATGTTTCACTTGCTTCTTTATACATCTTTAAATTTCGATATGCGATTCCTTTAAGCAGGTGTCCTTTGTAATCCCGTGGCGAAAGATCTGTTGCTTTTACAGCATTTTTTAATGCGTCATCATAGCGCTTTTCATCGTTATAAACAATAGCCAGATTTAAATAGGCATTATAATTTTTTTTGTCAAGATCGAGTGCAAGTTTAAATTCCTTAATAGCCTCATCATTATCATTGTTTAAAAAATATGCATATCCTAGTTCAACCCGAGTTTGTGGATCGTTAGGCTTTTGATCTGCTACTGCCTTTGCATGGTCTAACTGCTCTTTTAATTGATTCCGATCAACGTCAGACCATAAATATTTATCACTAATCAAGTAGGCTGCCGTTACGCTAACACCAAGTGTAACAATTAAGATTACTAGAGCTTGCCACCACTTAAAGCGATCATTTTTTTTCTTCATTACCTTCTTCTGAGTTTCTCTGGTGGTTTCTTCTTCTTGAGCTTTGGGCTTTTGTTGTGCTTCCATAAGAACCCTCCTTGTCTACATCAACGCTTAATACTTAATTACTTTTTATGGCATCCCGAACATGTTTCTGCTACATGGCAGGTATAACAAAAATCGGTTACTTTTTGATTAACACTAACTTGTACTGGGTGTTTTTTTCTCCAAGATTGGTTATTCTCATGCATGCTAGGATGACAGCTTGAGCAAGCTACGATTTTTGAATCTAAATTGTCGGATTGCTGATAATTGTGACAGGCAAGGCATTTTTGTTTATCTTCATATGCTACCTCACCATGTTTTATCATGAAGTTGCTAGTATGGCTTTCAGGTCTCGTACTGTGACAAGCCTTACAAAATGTGTTTTGTTTTGCATATTCGTACTGTGTAATTGTAGGTTTTGTATCTTTGATATTGTGTAAGAATTTTTTTACAGCTGGTAAAGTATCAAATCCTTTAATCTCTACCTCCGACATTCCTTTATGACATTCATTACATTTCACTAAGTTTGTTGCGGCTTGTTTGCCGTGTGTTTTAAACTTAAAGTTCTCTTTTTTATGGCTCTTCGGTACCATTCCAGTCGTATGACAAGCAGAACATTCCGTTGTTATTTTCCTATCTTTATGACACTCCATACACGTATCCATATCTGGTCTAGTGAATTTTAAATCGGCCATGGCTACAGTTCCAATCCTGCTATTCCACTTTTCGTAGTCAGTTGAGTAAGTCATTTTTCGGTCAGCGACTTTACCGTGTGCAACCCCACTATGACACTGTACACATTCAACACCTTCAGTTTTATGCTTATCATGTGGGACGATTAAATCACCGGATGGAGTTACCTCTCGTTTTAAAACATCGTGGCAGGACTCACATGCGCTGTCTGGTATTTCTCCAGGCATTCGAATTGGTGCAGCAGATGTGCTCTTTGATTGTTTTTTTAACTTTTCAACTACCCCTTGAGCTTTATCTTTTGCCAAATCCTTTAACACAGGATCGGTATGACAGCTGGTACAATCCACTTCGCTGTGTGTGGAGGCTTTCCATGTATAGACCTCCGGTTTCATCTCATGACAGGATGCGCAAAATTCTGAGCTGGAAGTTGTTTCTAGCCCCACGAAGCTGAGACCAAAGAAAATGGCTAGAAACAACAGTGTTAATGTTGCAATTTTTATTAACTTATAGTGAAAACGGGGAGGGGTCGACCGCGTTTCTCGTTCTTCTTCCATAAAGCGACCCTCCTGAACAAAATTAATTATTTCTTCTTGTCTGATTTAAAGCCAGTTCTGTGACAGTATTGACAGTAAACATCTGTTGGTGCTTTTACTTCTGTTGATCCTGGTTTTGGCTTTTCACGGTCGTGACAGACGAAGCATTCTGATTTTTGATCAGCTGTTTTTGCTTTTGACGCGTGAGCTGTTAGCCATTGATCACTGTCTACGTGACCAGCAGGACGGTTGCTGTGACAAGCGCTACAGAATTTATTGATTCGTGATTGATCTTTAACGATTGTGATGTTTGGTATATACTTTGTTTTTGTTTCTTTCATCTTAAGTAGCGAAATAATGTCTTCTTTTGGAATGGCTTTAAACCATTTAGAATCCTGGTGACAGTTCACGCACTTATCTAACTCTTTAACTGCTGTGCTGCCATGATTTCCGTTCCAGCCTTCAACCTTATGGCTTTTAGGAACTTTAACTTTTTTATGGCAAGTTTCACACGCCATTGAAAGTTTGACGTCTTTTTGTTGTTTTCCAATTGCTTGTAAAATGATATCCTGTGTTTTTTGATCATGCTCTGCTAAGGCTTCTGCTTCTTTCGTCTCGCCTTCACCTGTTGCCTTAGTCGTTGCTTCAGTTGCTGTTGCAGTTGTAGTTTCCTTACCTTTTTCCTTAAGTTGTTTCTCAAGTTCCTCTGGATTTGCTGGAACGTTATAAGAAGCTTCCTTCCAAGGCTTTACGCCGTTGTTCACTTGATCATGGCAATCAATACAAGTTCCCATGTTTGGTCTTAGGTATTTCTTTTCCATTAACTTTTCAGCACTCTCTGCTGTCCACTTACCGCGAACTTCTTCGACGTTGATACCACGAGAAGCCATCTTCGCATGCACGACCCCAGCATGACAGGTAATACAAGGAATATCTTGTTCGATATGTCCTTTGTGATTTACCTTTAAGTCCCCAGACGCTGTGACTAGACGATTTTTCGAGTGACATTGTAAACAGTTTTCGTTTGATACTGCCTCTTCTTCGGTTTGAACAATTTGTTCGGGTACACCTGTTACGTGGTAGTACACTTCTTTCACTGATTTCATCTTATGGGTAATCATGTTGGTGAAACCAGGCTTGATATGACACTGAACACAAGTGATCTGGTTGTGAGCACTCGCTGTATAGGTAGAATATTCAGGTGCCATTTCGTGACAGCTTGCACAGAATGTCGGGGAGTTAGTTAAGGAAAGAACTCCATAACCTCCGCCAAAAACAACGATACAACCAACAAGGGAAACGAACAGCAATTTCCACCTGTTTACTGGATTCTTCCAATCAATTCCTCGAAACTTTCGCCATAATCCGCGAATCAGGCCAACTTTTTTTCTATCTTCTCTACTTTCGGGATCTATATTTTTATTTTTTTTCCCCCAAATGGCCACTTAATTCACCCTTCCCATTTTGGATTCATTATCTATTTATTTTCCATATTAACCTCTCTAAAGGTAGTATCTAACATTGTGAGAGTATATTCCAATGTACAAATTGTGAATAATTTTTCATTGTAAAAAAAGGGCTAATTCCCCCTAAAAACAACATAAAAACATTGTTATTCCAAGGGTAGATTAACACTACACCGGCATTGGTAAGTGTGGATATTTTTGAATTTTTATACGTAATATCTACTTATTATTCATTTATCTTAAGTATTTATTAGCTCTTATTTCTGGTTGAAATATATTCTCAAAATCACGCCATAAGTCTGTCATATTTGACAAAAAACCGAACTTACTGAAGTCGAACTGACGATTCGGACAACGAAGAAAATATAATAGTAGATTGTAGGAATTCTGCTTCCTTCCAACATTGTTGTCACTGTTTGGAGGAAGTGGTAAGATGGAAAAGAAATTATCGAATATTTTTGACAAGGTTTTTTAATTTAGCACTTATTGACTCTCAGGTAAAAGGAGCGTTCATCAGATATGGGGATTTTAGATAAAGTGTTTGATTTGAACAAGCGTGAGCTGAAGCGGCTAGACAAGCTTGCGGCGAAAATAGACGCACTGGCGGCGGAAACAGAAAGGTTGACCGATGGCCAGCTGCGAGAAAAAACGGAAGAGTTCAAGTCCCGCTATCAAAATGGGGAAACATTGGATGATTTACTGGTTGAAGCATTTGCAGTTGTCCGTGAAGGGGCTCGCCGTGTGCTTGGTTTATATCCGTATCATGTTCAGCTAATGGGGGGTATTTCTCTCCACGAAGGGAACATTTCGGAGATGAAAACTGGGGAAGGTAAAACGTTAACTGCGACCATGCCAGTTTATCTGAACGCACTTTCTGGTAAAGGTGTTCACGTTATTACGGTCAACGAATACTTAGCAAGCCGTGACGCCGTTGAAATGGGAGAATTGTATCAATTTCTCGGCCTATCGGTTGGACTAAATTTAAATAGCATGGATAAAGAAGAAAAACAAGCAGCTTATGCCGCTGATATTACGTATGGAACGAATAACGAATTTGGTTTCGATTATTTGCGTGATAACATGGTCCTATATAAGGAACAAAAAGTACAGCGACCACTTTTCTTTGGCGTCATTGACGAGGTTGACTCGATTTTAATTGATGAAGCCCGTACCCCTTTAATTATTTCAGGATCGGCACAAAAGTCAGCTGTCCTTTATATTCAAGCCAATGGCTTTGTAAAAATGCTATCAAAGGATACAGATTATACGTACGATGAAAAAACGAAGGGTGTTATGTTGACAGAAGAGGGAATCAGTAAAGCCGAAAAAGCTTTCGGAATTGAAAACCTCTTTGACATGGCACATGTTACTTTAAACCATCATATTAATCAGGCCTTAAAAGCGAATGTCAGCATGCACCTCGATGTTGATTATGTCGTTCAAGACGGCGAAATTGTCATTGTTGATCAGTTCACTGGCCGTTTGATGAAGGGCCGCCGTTATAGCGAAGGCCTGCACCAGGCAATTGAGGCAAAAGAAGGCCTCGAGGTTCAAAATGAAAGTATGACCATGGCAACGATTACGTTCCAAAACTACTTCCGAATGTATGAAAAATTAGCTGGGATGACTGGTACGGCAAAAACGGAAGAGGAGGAATTCCGTAACATTTATAACATGAATGTTATCGTAATTCCTACTAATCGACCAATTGCCCGTGATGACCGTCCTGATTTAATTTACTCCTCCATGGATGGTAAATTCCGTGCTGTTGTTGAGGATATCGCTGAACGTCATCAAAATGGACAGCCCGTACTGGTTGGTACGGTTGCAATTGAAACGTCTGAGCTTATTTCCAAGTATTTATTGAAAAAGGGTATTCGCCATAATGTTTTGAATGCGAAAAACCATGAACGTGAAGCTGAAATTATTGCCGAAGCGGGCCACAAAGGGTCCGTTACCATCGCGACTAACATGGCTGGTCGTGGTACGGACATTAAGCTCGGAGAAGGTGTATTAGAATTAGGCGGACTTGCCGTCATTGGTACGGAGCGTCATGAAAGCCGCCGGATTGATAATCAGCTCCGTGGTCGTTCTGGACGTCAAGGGGACCCGGGTATTACTCAGTTCTATTTATCAATGGAAGATGAACTGATGCGCCGCTTCGGTTCAGATAATATGAAAGCGATGATGGAACGACTTGGCATGGATGACACACAGCCAATTCAAAGTAAGATGGTATCAAGAGCCGTTGAATCTGCGCAAAAACGCGTGGAGGGCAACAACTTTGATGCTCGTAAACAGCTCTTACAATATGATGATGTTCTTCGTCAGCAGCGTGAAATTATCTATACCCAGCGTGATGAAGTATTAGAATCAGAGAACCTCCGCGATATCGTTCAAAAGATGATTTTTAACTCCATCGAACGAAATGTCGATGCCCACGCCTCTCGTCATGAGGATGAGGAAGAATGGGATCTTCAAGCGATTGTTGATTATGTGCATGCCACTCTTTTACATGAAGGTGACATCACTGTAGATAACCTAAAAGGAAAAGATCCGGAGGAAATCTGCGATACGATTTTTGCAAAAGTGAAGGAACGATATGACGAGAAAGAACAGCTTCTCTCTCCTGAGCAGATGCGTGAATTTGAAAAAGTTGTAACGCTGCGTGCGGTTGATTCCAAATGGATTGATCACATTGATGCAATGGATCAACTTCGCCAAGGTATTCATTTACGTGCTTATGGTCAAATTGATCCACTTCGTGAATACCAACATGAAGGCTTTGCGATGTTTGAGGCGATGATTCATTCGATCGAGGACGAAGCTGCTATGTATATCATGAAGGCTGAAATCCGCAACAATCTTGAGCGTCAAGAAGTAGCAAAAGGCCAAGCAGTGAATCCAAAGGAAGACGGAGAAGCCGTTAAGCAAAAACCAAAAGTGAAGCAAATTGATGTGGGCCGTAATGATCCATGTATTTGTGGCAGCGGCAAGAAATATAAGAACTGCTGTGGGGCAGGGAAATAAAGATGTTTTGGGAGAGCTGGCGATGTGAACGCTGGCTCTCTTTTTGTTGATTGTGGAAATTGTAGATAAGTAGCAGGTAATTGTGGATATCTTCTGAAAATTTGTGAATATCTTCCTATTATGTTTGCAGGCAACCGTCCGCTTTATGTTGATATCCACTACGGCTTTTATCTATCTCTATGAAAATGTGGATACCATTTGCAGAATTGTGGATAAATTTCAAAAAAGAACAGTTACCCACATGGGGATTACTTTACAGAAATAATTCGTAAAATAAAAACAAGCATCTCTCACTCTAAAAGAGATGCTTAAGAATTAGGTATACATTTCAATGAGCGAATTTGTGGCTTTTATGGGCGAATTCGTATGATCCAAACTTCAAACCTCACCAAGCAGCAATTGCCCCGTCCGTCCGTGCTTCTGTTCCGCCCATCAACACCCCAGACTCTGGATCGCGCCAAATAATCTGTCCGCGCCCGAAGTTACCTGTGTCGACCACTTTAATTTGGTGGCCTTTCCGGATAAGCGCTTGCGTTAGATGATTGGGGAAATGTGGCTCCACTACTACCTTCTTCCCTTCAATCCATTGCCATCTTGGTGCATCGAGTGTAGCCTGTGGATTTAATCCAAAGTCAATCGTATTCATGACCACCTGCAGATGCCCCTGTGGCTGCATATAACCGCCCATCACACCAAACGGCCCAACCGCCTGATTATCCTTCGTTAGGAACCCAGGAATAATGGTATGATACGTTTTAGCCCCAGGCCGCAATGCATTTGCATGGTCAGGGTCCAAAGAGAAATCAAATCCACGATTCTGCAAGGCAACCCCGGTGCCTGACACCACAATTCCAGAGCCGAATCCCATATAATTGCTCTGAATAAATGAGACCATATTCCCTTCACCATCTGCCGTAGCGAGGTAAACGGTGCCGCCACGTGGTGGCTGGTACGGATGCGGCACCAACGCTTCATCAGCGATTTCACTGCGTCTGGATTCACCATACTCTTCCGAAAGAACGTCAGCAAGGTTCATTTTCATAAAAGCAGGATCAGTAATGAATCCTTTGCCATCCGTAAATGCCAGTTTCATCGCCTCAATTTGCTTATGGTAGGTGTCGATCGTTTCCTTTTCACTGAAATTAAAACCTTTGACGATATTCAAGGCTAACAGCGCAACAAGGCCTTGACCGTTCGGCGGGATTTCCCACACATCATAGCCACGATAGTTGACTTTAATCGGCTCGACCCACTCGGCCCGGTAGCCTGCCAAATCTTCTTTGGAAATGAACCCATTGTATCGCTCGGAGAAGGCGGCGATTTTGTCGGCGAGTTCCCCACGGTAAAAGCTTTCAGCGCTCGATTCGGCAATGGAGCGCAAGGTATTTGCATGGTCCTTCGAATGCCAAATCTCGCCTACTTTCGGTGCCCTTCCCTTTGGGGCAAAGGTTTCAAACCAAGGCTGGAATTCTTCAGCGGTAAGGATTTGTTTGTAACGCTCATATGCCAGCCCCCAGTACTTCCCGAGTATTGGCGTTATGGGATAACCGTTTTCAGCATAGTCAATCGCTGGCTGAAGTACAACTTTTAACGGTAGGCGACCAAATTTTTTCGAGAGTTCAGCCCAAGCTGAAGGTGCCCCCGGAACTGTCACTGGAATCAAGCCATGGGCAGGAACTTTGTAATAGCCTCTAGCTTTCACGGCGTCAATCGTTAGACTCCTTGGTGCGGGACCACTTGCATTTAGGCCGTGAAGCTTTCCCTTTGTCCAGACAAGGGCAAAGGCGTCACCGCCGATCCCGTTGGAAGTCGGCTCGTGGACGGTTAAGGCAGCTGCTGTAGCAATAGCAGCATCAATGGCATTTCCGCCCTGTTTGAGGATATCTAGGCCTACCTGAGCCGCAAGCGGCTGGGAGGTAGCAACCATCCCGCGCCTAGCGAACACAGTTGTCCTTTGTGATGGGTAAGGATGGTACTGAAAATCAAAGTCCATGATTAGCCACTTCTTTCTATAAAGATATTATTTTCATTATATGAGAGATTCAGAATTTAGTATATCGAAATAGTTACGCTAAATAAAAAACGCTGCCCTGTATAAAGAGCAGCGTTTTCATTCAAATCTCTGATTAATGGGCTTCGATTAAACCATAACGGCCGTCACGGCGCTTATAAACAACGTTAGTACGATGCGTGTCTGCATTTGTAAATACATAGAAACTATGGCCCAGCATGTTCATCTGCAGGATCGCTTCTTCACTGTCCATTGGTTTTAGGTCGAAGCGCTTAGTACGAACTAACTCTAAATCATCTTCGTCTAGTTCATGAACTTCAGTGTTCTCTGTAGTTGCAAATGTAATAGGAAAGTCGCCTTTTTCACGGAACTTGCGGTTAACTTTTGTTTTATGCTTGCGAATTTGGCGCTCTAATTTGTCAGTTATCAAGTCAATCCCGGCATACATGTCAATATTTGTTTCTTCGGCACGAAGGACTAGTTGCGGAAGCGGGATCGTTACTTCTACTTTAGAAGTTTTATCTTGATTGAATCTTAGATTCACGTTTACCTTTGCATCAGGTGCTTCTGTAAAATAGCGTTCCAATTTTGCGATTTTCTTTTCTACATACTCTCTAATTGCTGGAGTTACCTCAATGTTTTCACCACGAACGTTATATTTCATTTGTGGATTCCTCCTTTAGTTAAGGCTATGTAATAACATTTCTATTTTACCCTATGATTATCCTGCTAAATCAGAACAAAAATTTTGTCGATTTATTGACAAAAACAAAAGGAATATAGTGACAATATTTTGCAACACTTTGACACCATTAGGTAAATTCCTCTAAAATGAATGGTTATTCAATTTTATTATAATCTTTAGTGAGACAACTTTCCAATGAAATGCCCATAGAATAGGGTAAATGGATGTTACAACGAAACGGAGGATTTCAAGAATGGAACATGAGGAAAGAAAATTATTGGCTTGGCATGAAACATTGGAATTGCACGAACTGGTAGCCTTCCAATCGGTAGGTTTAATGAAATTGAAGATGTCTTTAAAAAAAATAACGGACCCTGAACTAAAGGAAATTTATAAAAAATGTATTCATGATCTTGAAGGCAATCTTAAAGAATTACTTAGGTTTTACCCATCAGCCCAAGGTTATCAATCCAGGGACGAGGATGAAGAAGATTTGCGCGAGGATCCAGGCTTTTATGCCGGCGACTTGCTGGGTCTATCCAAGACATTGGTACGGAATCTTTCTGTCGCGATTACAGAAACGGCCACTCCTTCCTTACGTAAAACATTTACCAATCAACTCATTGGTGCGATTCATGGCCATGAAAGAATTTTTAATTACATGTATAAACACGGCTATTATCCAGCCTACGATTTAGGCCAGTTGCTAGGTCATGATATCAAGACTGCACAGAAAGCGTTAAAGATGGGGTTATAATGTTTTAGGTGTGAGCCTGCTTCATTTGCTAACGTGCAAGAGTGAGCGATTGCATGCTGGCTGCACCTGCCTCCTTCAATAGTTTTGCGGCATGCCTTAGTGTGGAGCCCGTAGTGTAGATATCATCAATCAGGACCACTTTTTTTCCTGCTATGTTAACATCAGGATGAACCTGAAAAACCTGTGGAAGATGGATCCGCTCCGACCGAGACTTTTTCGATTGCTTTTCAGAGTGGACTCTGCTGAGTATATCTGCAGGAGAGAAACCTGCTGCTGTTATAAGGGCTGCTGCCTGATTAAAGCCTCGTTCAAATTGCCGTTCGTCACTTAATGGAATCGGCACCAGCATGTCGGGGGCTAATTGGTTAAGTTTCATCTTGAAGAGTTCGCCAAATATTCTTGCCAGTACATAATCACCGCGAAATTTAAACCGGGCAATTACTTCTTTTAAAAAATCATTATAGACGAATAAGGAATAGTTTTTCTCAAGGGCTCCTTGCCATTTGGGGTCTTCCTCCAAACGGAAACAATCATGGCACACAGAACCATTTCGAAACTTGGAATCTACTTGGGAAAACGGCCGGCTGCAAATTTGGCATTGGTCGCCTTCGATTTTTTCTAACTTTCCTTCACAGGCCGGGCAAATAAGCTGTTCTTTATCAGCAGAGAAAATAGCCTTCCAGCCGATACTAGGCAGGATTACTTCATGGCAGATGAGACAGCGGTTTGGGTGAAATAGATTCATTTTTAATGACTTCCTCTCTTTTATTTTTCGAGCAAGTCCCTTTTGAGACCTTCCCGGTTCATTGCGACAATTTGCCTTCTGGCCTTTAACATCTCTTCGGTTTTTCCATAATGAAAATAGGTCACGACCCCCTCCGGATGATCCTTACTCCGCCCCGCTCTGCCGGCAATCTGCACAAGGGCACTTTCTGAAAAAACTGCATCTTCAGCCCCCACCACGGCAACGTCAATATTGGGGAAAGTTACACCCCGTTCAAGTATGGTTGTCGTCAATAGCAAAGAGATTTCTTTGGACCGCATTCTTTGCACTTTTTCTTTGCGGTCAGGGTCTTCAGCATGAACAGCCTCTATAGCTGACGTATATTGCCGCAGGATGGGGAGGGCTTTTTCCATCAAAGGGATATGTGGGAAAAAGACTAAGGCTTGCTTGTTCGCTTGGATCCGTGCCGTTATCCAGCGGAGGACATTGGGCGGGAGTTTATTTTTTTGCAGCTGCTTTTGCCAGTTTCCGCACCATTCAAATTCGGGGACAGGGAGCGGATGACGGTGGAAACGAGCTGGGATCGTGGTAAATGCTCGTTTTCCTGTTCGGCATTCCCTTTGCCATTTTTGATTGGGTGTGGCCGTCAGATAAATCATTGCGGCGGACGGTTTTCGTGCCTGGATGGCGGCATGCTGAAGTGACTCCTCTACCGTATAGGGAAAGGCATCGACCTCATCTAAAATAAGCGCATCAAAGGCTTGGTAAAAGCGGAGCAACTGGTGTGTTGTTGCAATGGTGAGGGGGGCATAGAGATGACGGTCCTCACTTCCGCCGTAAAGGGATGCTACTTTTATTTCCGGGAAGGCTGCTTTCAGTCTAGGGGTGAGTTCTAAGACGACATCTGTCCGTGGTGTGGCAATACAGATTCTTTTTTTCGCAGCAAGAGCCGCCTCAATTCCTGCGAACAAGACCTCAGTCTTTCCGGCCCCGCAAACGGCCCAGACTAAGTGTTCTTGATTTTGATTAATAGCCTCAATTACATGATCTGATGCTACCTGCTGTCCCTTTGAAAGTGCTCCCTTCCATTGTTTGATTGTTGCAGGAAGTTGGGTCTCAGGCACCGGCCCACTCCAGCCGATAAGCACCGTACATGCGCTGATTCTTCCCATCATGATGCAATAACGGCAATAGTGACAGGTTTCTCCACATCTTGAGCATGGGTAAGTGGCAAACCAGTGTGTGTCCTTGTTGCCACATCGGGCACAAACTGGCCTTTTCCCTTCGTATTGAATTCCTTTCCGATAGGTGATATAGCCATTTTCGTAGTGCTTCTGGATTTCTTTGAAGGGTATTGGGATATCTTCCAGGAGGAGCTGTTTTCCAATGAGAAGCTGCAGTAGGTCTGGATTGAAGGAGAAGGTTGGTTGGAGTGGCGGCTGCGGGATGCTGGGCAGTTTCGAGATTGGGAGTGAGTCCTTGTCTGTGGTGCTCGGGATTAACATGTCATTTTTTATGATAAAACGCACATGGCCACCTCCTCTGGTCGGAGATAATAGAGTCGATCTTTTGTTTTACCCGTTGTTTGCAGGTTTAACTTATATAGAACTTTTTGAGTGGCATTAGGGGACGGGAGCTTGAGAAATACTCTTAATTCTTGGTTGGTAATAGTTGGCTTGGACAAGTAATAGAAGTGGGTAAGGGATGTTAGATGAGCTGTTTTAGACGTAGTTTTGCAGGACGGACACTGCCAATTCCCCCTTTTGTAATTCATCGGGATATAGTTGCATTCTTTATTTGGACAGCAAACACCATTGCGTGTATCTTTTTCGGTCAGATTGCATTCTTTTAAGATATTTATTGGTTTTGGGCTATGTTGTTGTAAGAGTAGTTTTGCAATATTTTCCATAGTTATCGTGTCGATCCTTTCTTGCTGATACGTTTGTTCCATCTTTTCAATTTTATTAAAAAGGTCTCTTCCCTTACATATTTTGGAGAAATCTGTTTTATCTCCGGCATTAGATTTCAAGATTGTACTGGTACTTTTGAAAAATATAAGGGTATCGACTGGGAGTAGGTGGCAATGATTTTTGATCAGCCAATTGCGAAGGAGGGATTGAAGTCGTTGGCATTGAACACGCGGGTCCTCGAAAGATTCTTCTGTTCCATCTACATGTGTTCGGATAAGTTGCTTGAAGGTATTTTCAAATGTCAATGTACCTACAATGTTTTTGGCTTCGATGATGAGGATGTAGTTTCGCGAGAGGAGAAGGGTGTCGATTTGAAAATGAATACCATTATATTGAAGTTGGAGGTCATGGAAGATGAGGTATTTATCATGCGGAAGTTCTTTAACGTAATTAGCTAGTGCTATTTCTCCCCAGTATCCAGCCCATCGTTTGGCTAGATCTTTTTCAATTTCCTGATATTTGGGATGGCCTATGATTAGTCGTTTTTTAAGAATCTCGGTTAAAAATAGTCTTTGTGGTGGGGTTAAGCCTTTCATGATCAATTGTTTTGTCACTCCTTTTTCTTTTAAGTAAATTTTAAACAATATTTGTTTAAATTCCTGCCGAATTACCGAAATTTATTTTAATTTTTGAAGATTTGTGTCGTTTTTTTGTCTTTACTATTAGTTCTTGCTAGGAGGATTCCGCTAACATTGGCTGGGATTCCGCCGATTATTGGAGTTATTCCGCAAATCGGGGGATGGATTCCGCCATCTTGGTCACTTTTCCCGCCGATTCCCCCGATGATTCCGCCAAACCCTTTTTATTACCTTTTTTAATTTGCCTCGCTATCTCTATTTTCTGCCGTTTAATAACTGGCTCTCGGCTGATGGATTCCGCCAACTTGGCCGCGGATTCCGCCAACTCCCTAACTTTTCCCGCCGATTCCCCTGATAATTCCGCCAAACCCCTTTTTATTACCTTTTTTAAAAGCCTCGCTATCTCTATTTTCTGCCGTTTAATAACTGGCTCTCGGCTGATGGATTCCGCCAACTTGGCCGCGGATTCCGCCGATTATTGGTGTTATTCCGCCTAACCGAGAACGGATTCCGCCAACTCCCTAACTTTTCCCGCCGATTCTCCTGATAATTCCGCCAAACCCCTTTTTATTACCTTTTTTAATAGCCTCGCTATCGCTATTTTCTGCCGTTTAACAGCTGGCTCTCGGCTGATGGATTCCGCCAACTTGGCCGCGGATTCCGCCGATTATTGGAGTTATTCCGCCTAACCGAGAACGGATTCCGCCAACTCCCTAACTTTTCCCGCCGATTCCCCCGATGTTTCCGCGAACCCCCTTTTTATTACCCTTTTTAATTTGCCTCAATCCCATTTTAATTGCTCCCATCTAAATTCCCTCCATATAAACTAAAAACCATTCCGTCCAAAAGGACGGAATGGTCACTAACTTACCTATCTAATTTTTTCATCCAACCCATGCCCATGGCTCCTTCGCCGAGATGGGTGCCGATGACGGCACCGAAGTAACCGATGGTAAATTCGACGTTTGGATACATGGCTGCCAGTTCATCGCGCCATTCTTTGGCGTCTTCTTCGCGATTGGCGTGAATAATGACGGCTTGATAGTTATTGCCGCTTGACGCATCTTCATCAAGCAGGTCAACGATCCGTTTCATCGCTTTTTTTCGGGTCCGGATTTTTTCTAATGGGACGATGAGCTTATTTTCGAAATGAAGTAATGGTTTAACCTGAAGAAGGCTGCCGATAAAGGCTTGAGCGCTTGAGAGACGCCCCCCTCTTTGCAGGTGTGCTAAATCGTCTACCATAAAATATGCACGGGCTGTTTGTTTCAATGCTTCTAAATGTGCCACAATAGAATCAGCATCCGCACCTCGGGACGCCAATTTTGCTGCCTCAATTGCATAAAACCCTTGAACCATGCAGCTGATTTCTGAATCAAATGGGTACACGGTGATTCCGTCTACCATCGTACTGGCTGCGTTAGCCCCTTGGAAGGTGCCGCTAATTCCACTTGAAAGATGGATACTAATAACAGCATCATAATCCTTCGCAATGCTCTCAAATAACTCAACAAACTGACCGATCGGTGGCTGTGAAGTCGTTGGCAACTCTTTCGTCTTTACCTCTTCGTAAAACTGGCTCCAAGAAATGTCTACTTCTTCTTGGTATACCTCGTTTCCAAAGATGACATGTAAGGGAATCATATGTATATTCCATTTATCTCTTAAATCCTTAGGGATATACGCAGTACTATCCGTAACGACGGCTGTCTTCATAAAAAAATACCATCCTTATTTTTTACCTACTATATGGTATTTTTTATTTTATATGAAACATAGATAAATTGCATTACTTCGCCAACAAAAAGAGCATACTTTTCAGTATGCCCTTAACTTGTTCTATTATTTTACCTCTACCCAGCCATTTTTAATAGCGACGACAACGGCTTGAGTTCGATCATTGACGTTCATTTTTTGTAAAATGTTTGAAACGTGATTTTTGACTGTTTTTTCGCTAATGAACAAGGCTTCACCAATACCGCGGTTGCTTTTTCCATCGGCAAGCATTTGGAGCACTTCGCATTCACGGCGTGTCAATAAATGCAATGGACGACGGATTTCAATCGTTTGTAGGTAAGCACCACCACTACGTGCGACTCCAGCTGCTAGTTTGCGGTACTCGTTCACTAAATTATGAGTAACTTTTGGATGTAAATACGATCCACCATCAGCTACTACTTTGACAGCTTCAATCAAGGCATCGGCATCCATTTCTTTTAATAGGTATCCAATGGCCCCCGTTTGTAAGGCATGGGTTACATAGTTTTCATCATCGTGAATGGATAAGATTATTATCTTCGTATCTGGGAATTTTTCAACCAATTCACGAGTAGCTTCAACACCATTCATTTGAGGCATATTGATATCCATGATCACAACATCAGGTCGGAATTCTTCTACTAATCTTAATGCCTCGCAACCATCGTCACCTTCGGCTACGACTTGGAACGATTTTTCAAACTCTAGTATTCTTTTAACGCCTTCTCTAAATAGTTGGTGATCGTCTATAATGACAATTTTAGTAGTCAATTTTTACGCCTCCTAATCCTTCTAACTTCGAAATTTTCTCCATTGGCGGTAGGATCTTAGTTTTTAATTAATAAGTGGAACTCGAATTAGTACAGCGGTTCCCTTGCCTATTTTTGAATCAAAGGTTATTTCGCCTTCAAGCAGATCAACCCGCTCGCGCATTCCTATCATTCCAAATGACTCAGGCTTTTTTTCCGTGGTATCAAAACCGACACCATTGTCCTTGATCAAGACGGTAACTGCTGCATTGGTTATTTCTAATCGTACTTTAATTTCACATGCGTTTGCATGTTTGAGAGCATTTTGTACTGATTCCTGAATCATCCGAAAAAGTGCGACTTCATACTTAGTTGGAAGCCGGCGTTCTAGTCCGATATTCACAAAATCAATTTTTGAGTGGTTATGATATTCTTCGATTGTTCGCAAGTATTTTCTGAGGGTAGGGACGAGACCTAAATCATCTAATGCCATCGGACGAAGGTCATAAATAATTCTCCGGACTTCATAAAGGGCCGAACGGACCATTTTTTTAAAGCTATTAACCTCAGAAAACGCCTCATCCGCGCCTTTTTCCCTATAGACACGTTCGATTAAATCTGAACGCATAATGACATTGGCAAGCATTTGGGCAGGACCATCGTGAATATCCCTTGAAAGCCTCTTGCGCTCTTCTTCTTGCGCTTCAATAATCTTTAATCCGAAATCTTGTTTAGCCTTCGCATGTTCTAGGACTTTACCCACCTGTTTTAAATCACTCGTCAAATAATTCATCACGACTGAGATTTGCGAAATCAGTTGATCGGCACGATCTATGGTTTCGTCCAACCCTACCAGGCGATTTTCTAGGTCTGCTCTTTTATCCAATAGCTGTTTTTTGTACTGCCAATTAATTGAAAGATCCATTTGCAATTGATGAGCCTTTTCATAGGCATCACGGACCTCTTCTTCCGAGTATTTTTTAAAATTCATACTGACTTCTGACAGCATGCTCCGCGCTTCAAGGACTTGTTCTTCAAGTTCCTCGCCTTCTTTTGTAAGTTTACCCATCATTTGCTTAATATTTTCTAATTCATTGATCATATTTTCATAATCTTGACGGCATTGCTCACCTATCTGGAAGATGTCACTTTTGCTGCAAGTAACGGTTTCGATCATTTCTTCACGTATTTCATCAATTGATTTCATATTGATTTGCTTAATTTTCATACACATTCCTCCGATAAGAAGAGCAATAAGCACCCGGACGCTATACCAAAACAATATACTAACTTCAACGAATTATATATCATTATCTTTGGATTTGACTTACATGCCTTTTTACATATTCTACATTGGATTTAATCAATTTGCTATTCAGAACATACACGTTTCCGTTAAATTTAGAAAAAGTAGTATAATAGAAGTATCTCTAACTGCCCATAAAACATGTTTTCACTACTTTTATCTTTTTTATTATAACATGGAAATTTTACTGCCATATTAAAGTTATATTACACCATTATGAAATTTAGGAAGGTGCCGCTTAATGTTGCCTCGTTATCTTACAGTAAAAAAAGCTGGTGAACATGAAATTATTATTCAAAAATCACGATTTATTGCTCACGTCAAAAGAACTGAAACGGAATTGGAAGCACAAGAATTCATCCAAACTTTAAAGAAAAAATATTGGGATGCTACCCATAATTGTTCTGCCTATTTAATTGGCGAGCACGATCAAATTCAGAAAGCCAATGATGACGGTGAACCTAGCGGTACAGCAGGCGTTCCTATTCTTGAGGTTTTGAAAAAAAGAAAACTGAAGGATACCGTTGTAGTCGTTACCCGTTATTTTGGCGGGATAAAATTAGGAGCTGGCGGCCTAATCCGTGCTTACGGGAAAGCAACATCTGAAGGCCTGGATGCAGTCGGAATCGTGGAAAGAAAGTTAATGCAAGTCTTCCATGTCAAAATTGAATATACATGGCTGGGAAAAATTGAAAATGAATTAAGATCGTCCATTTATATCCTAAAAAATATTCAGTACCTAGAAAGGGTGGAAATTGAAGTATTTGTGGAAGAAGAAAAACAGCAAGCTTTCACAGAATGGATGATTGAACTAACAAATGGACAGGCTGAGATCACCAAAGGAGAAATGACCTATCTAGAATCCGATATATAGGCATTTCTATACTTTGGAAATTAGTTCAAAAACAGGAAGTTTCCTTATTTATAAAAATTTCATTTTACCAATCTCAATAAATATTATAAAATAGAGTAGATTTTCAACAAAAGCTGACATTTTTCTACTTTTACTACTAGGAGGCAATCTATGTCTATCGATAGACAAGTATATAAAAATAAAAAGAAGGTTAAGAAAAAGCGTAAACGGATTTTGCTATGGATTATCATGCCGATCCTATTATTGATTATCGGCGCGACAGCATATGGCGGATTTTTGTATAATAAAGCTGAATCTGTGATGAATAAATCCTACAAGCCAATTGACCGTGATACAAAGAAAGCAAATAATGTCGAACTTGAAAATACTTCCATATTATTTATTGGTGTTGATGATAGTGAAAAACGGAAGGAAAGTGGCAGTTCTCGTTCAGATGCCTTAATGCTGGCTACATTTAATAAAGAAGAAAAATCTATTAAACTACTAAGTATTCCGCGTGATTCCTATGTTCATATTCCTGAAAAGGATATCTATACAAAAATCACTCACGCCCATGCATATGGCGGTGTGAAACTAACTCTTGAAACAGTCGAGGAGTTACTAGATGTCCCTGTGGATTATTATGTGAAAATGAATTTTAACGCGTTTATTGATGTAATTAATGCCCTTGATGGGGTCAAAGTTGACGTTCCGTTTACATTCTCAGAACAAGATTCAGAGGACCACGCAAAAGCCATTACCTTGCAAAAAGGTTTACAAGAACTTGATGGTGAGCAAGCACTAGCATTTGCACGGACAAGAAAAATTGATAGTGATATCCAAAGAGGACTGCGCCAACAGCAAATCTTTAAGGCCATTCTTGCAAAAGGTTCATCCATTAAGTCGATTACTAATTACACAGATGTCATGGAAGCAGTCGGGAAAAACATGTCAACAGATTTAACGTTTGATCAAATGAAATCATTTATTAGCTATATTCAAGCGGGTTCAGGAATTAATGTTGAATCGATGTCATTAAAAGGTTCTGACTCATATATTGATCATGTTTATTATTATCAACTAGATGAAGACGCCTTAGAAGAAACGAAAACCAAACTGAAAGACCATCTCAACGGAACAAGCACAGCAAATACAACTGAAAATAAATAAGAAAAACCCGGATAAATAAAATCCGGGTTCTTTTTTTGCATAAATATCGGCTACAAGAAAACAATAAAAGGGTAATTCACAACGAACTAATCGTCTGAGATTTACCCTTTTAATAAAGTAACTATTTTATTAGATTTATCTGTTTTTGTTCAGAATTCCCATAATGCGGAGAAGCGGCCGATAATTTTTATTGATTAAGCCAATCGTTTCAACAAATAATTCAATCGCTAACACGATTATAGTCATGATTAAGATCGAACCCCATACCGTTGTGATGGTAAAAATAAAGGCTGCAAGTCCAAACATGGCAGCCATTGCATAAATTAACAGAACCGTTTCACGATGAGTAAAACCTAGTTCTAGTAAGCAATGGTGTAAATGGGATTTATCTGGAGCCGATAATGATTTCTTGTTATAAATACGGCGAATGATAGCAAAAAATGTATCCGAAATAGGAACACCTAAAATAATGATTGGAACAACAAATGAGATTAAGGTTACATTTTTAAAACCAAGTAAAGACAGTACCGAGATCATATAACCAAGGAAGAGCGCACCGGAATCACCCATAAAAATTTTAGCTGGATGAAAATTATAGATTAAAAATCCCAATGTGCTGGCAAGAAGGATTGTCCCCATCGCGACCACATATCCATTCCCCATCACAATCGCCATCCCGGAAATTGTAATGAAGGCAATCGAGGATACTCCAGCGGCCAAGCCATCCAGACCATCAATCAAGTTGATGGCATTCGTAACGCCAACAATCCAGATTACCGTAATCGGGATACTAAACATACCGAATTCTAAAGACCCATTAAACGGTAAGTTAATAAATTCAACTTCTACCCCGCCCCACATAACGACGATCAGTGCGGCAATGATTTGTAAGGCAAATTTTATTTTGGCGGATAATTCATAAATATCATCTAAAATACCAGTAACTAATATGATAACTCCCCCAGCAATAATTGCTGCGTGATAGGGACTATGTGGATGCAGAATTAATAGACCGAAAAGAAAGCTGAGATAAATCGCTAAGCCGCCTAAACGTGGCATAATCTTAGAATGGACTTTACGCTGATTAGGACTATCCGTTGCTCCTAATTTAAAAGCCAATTTTTTAACGATTGGAGTAATTAAAATGGAGCATAAAAAACATAATATTAAGGTCAGATATAACATGGAGACCCTCCCTATGAATATAATGCCCCATTAATAAATTTTAGAAACAGGCACATATTTCTAAGTACATAACGAACATATTATAGCATACCAATTTTCACATTGATATAAATCAATAAATTATCAGAATATTCAAACTCAAAAGTTGTATCTGCTAATTATTATTTCCTGTCACCATGTAAGACGCTAAATTGCGCCAAAAGGTTACAATTATTTTAAACAAAAATAGTTCGTTACCCTATTTGTGGAGTTTTAATTTAAAGATTTGTCGTAAAAATCGTGGGATAGCCAACATTCTTCTCCACCTTGACGGCTGGCTGATCAAGCGATAAAACCATTCAAGATTCATTTTTTGCCAGAAGTGAGGTGCGCGCTGGACCTCACCGGCTAACACATCGATACTGCCCCCAACTCCCATGAAAAGCCCATGAGAAAATTGGTTCAGATGTTTCGCTATCCATTGTTCTTGTCTAGGGAATCCTAAAGCCACAAAAACAACATCCGGGTTAGCTGTTTTGATTTCATCTGTCACCGTGCTTTTCTCCCAATCAAAAAATCCATGATGACGACCTACAATTTGAATATCCGGATAATTGCTTTGGATGTTAACCACAGCTTTTTGATTGGTCTCTTCGCGCCCGCCTAAGAGATATATTTTTAACCTTTTCTCATTCCCCAATTCAAGCAGGCGTACCGTTAAATCATAACCGGCTACCCTCTCCATGATCGGAGTATTTAAAATCTTTGATGCCAGAATAATTCCATACCCATCAGGCACAACCATGTCAGCGGATTGAATCGTTTTTTTATAATCGGGATGTTCATGTGCATACATAACAATTTCCGGGTTGGCTGTGACAATAAACGATTTACGCTTACTATTTATACGTGATAAGAGATCCTCTATCACTTGTTCAAAGCGTTGATTCACAAAATCTATTCCTAAAACGGTAACCAAGTTTGTTTTCATGTTAAATTCCTTTTGCGGCTAAGCCTTTTTGTTTTTGCATGACCTGTTCACGAAACTTTTTCTGCTGCTCATTGGTCATTGACTTATATTCTTTTAGGAATTTTTCGTATTCAGGAATGACTTCATTAACGGGTCCGAACTTTTTTATTTCACCGTACTCAAGCCAAACCGCCTTTTCACAGAACTCTTTAATTTGGCTCATTGAATGGCTGACAAAGAATATGGTTTTTCCTTTTTCTTTAAACTCAAACATTTTGTTCTTGGATTTTTGAGCGAAAACCTGATCACCTACTGATAATGCTTCATCGACAATCAGAATATCTGGATTAACAGTGACCGAGATTGCAAAGCCGAGTCGGGATTTCATCCCACTGGAATATTTTTTTACGGGCTGATCAATAAATTTTCCAATATCAGCAAACTCAATGATCTCAGGTTCCATCTCTTTAATTTCTTTCTTTTTAAAACCGAGCATTAAACATTTTAATTCAATATTCTCTCTGCCTGTCAATTGATTATTCAGACCCGAGGAAATTGCGATAATCGAGGTTGTTCCAATCGTGGTAACCTCACCCTTTGTTGGCGGAATAACGCCTGCAATAATGTTAGAGAGCGTCGATTTTCCAGAACCATTGACACCGACAAGACCGATAACATCGCCTTGCTCGGCCGAAAAAGATATATCTTGAAGCGCATAAAAATCTTCGCCATACCCGCCGGGTAAAACGACATCAAGCAGCTTTTCTTTTGGTGATCGATGCATTTTATATTTTTTATAGACATTCTTTACTATCACCGTTTCACTCACGAAAAATCAACTCCAATTTACAAATAATCAACAAAACGGTTTCTAAATTTCAAATGAAGAATAGAACCGATTAGGAACAATACTAAAACAATAATCCAAAAATACAATGTATATTGTGGGTATTCTGCTGGATACCAGGTCGTTCCAAGCAAGGCCGCTCTGTACCCTTCAACTATGTAATATAAAGGATTTAATTTTAATAAAAAGACATAGTCGACTCCTTTTATTATTAAATGTTCTGTATGCCATAAAAGCGGTGTTAAATATAACAGCATTTTTAAGACGGACTGGACAACCTGCTGCACGTCCCTGACAATAGTTGATAACGTGGATGTAACTAACGCGAGGGCTAGCAAGAATAATAACATGGCCAGCATAAAGTACGGCAACTGTATAAAGTATATGCTAAGTTTAAAGTCGGTAAATTGTAAAAAGACAGTAACAACTGCAACTAATAATAAATGGGTATAAAAATTCGCCATGATGACAAAAGAAGGAATCGCGCTCATGGGAAAACTCATTTTTGCAATCAATTGGATCCTGGAATAAATCGATCGTGATGAAGCGGAAATAGCAGGATTAACGAAAAACCAGACAATCATGCCCGTTACCATCCAAATAAAGAATGGAACTTCTATGCCATTATCCATGGTAATTCCGCTGCCTTTTCGAATTCCAGCACCAAATACAAACCAATAAATGGTCAGTTGAATCATTGGATTCAGTATCTCCCAAAATCTGCCGAGATAATTATTCGTATTCGCACTTTTCATTTCAAAGGCAGATAACCTCAGGATCAGGTAAAAGGAACTGATTTGTTCCTTTACAATAGTAATCATCGATTTCATGAAAATTGTCCTTCCTATCGCTAATAATAACCTTGTTCATTATACATTAATTTTTCCAAATGGGCATTATAAAAACAAAGCCTCGAGCAATTCGTTGACTCGAAGCTGTACACATTAATATAATGCCCTTTGCTCGTGAGTTTGAGGACTTTTTTCGGCAAACAGCCTGGTAACCAAGTTTTGGCTGGAATGACCTTTCGAGTATTGATTCCATTTTTCAGAATAATATTCGACAATACTAAGGTCAAAGCAGTCGTTTTGAATCAGTTCAATAATTGATTCCGTATCTTTTACAAGTGGTCCTGGCAAGTGCTCTTCAAATCCTCCCATGACACCACGCTGTTGTTTATATTCATCTATATCATAAGTGAAAAAGATGATAGGTTTATGTAACAGTGAAAAATCGTATGGAATCGAAGAATAATCGGTAATCAGATAATCGGCAGTAACCAGCAGCTCATTGATATCATACTGACTCGACGAAAGGTCGACAACGAAATCCGGATATCGAGTTTCAAAATCACCCTTACTAACAATCGCCGGATGTAAGCGTAGAATTAATCTATACTCTGATCCTAGCTCAAGCGCCATTTTTCCAATGTCTAGGACAAGGTTAAAATAATCCAACTCATTGTCTCGATAAGTCGGGGCATAGAGGATGATTTTTTTATCTTTCAAGATTGGATATTTACGGAGTAAGGCAGCTATTGCCTTTTGTTTTGCTTCTTCATTAAAGAAGAAATCGGTTCTTGGAACTCCTGTCGGCAGGATGTTCGCCTTTTTTAAGTTAAAAGACTTCATGAAAATCTCTGCCATCACATCCGAGCCGACTATTACTTGATCAAATTTACTGTATACCTGTAAAAAGCGCTTTTTTGCTTGATCAGTTCTCGATTTTATTGATTCATCTTCCAGACCAAACTTTTTCATTGCTCCCGAAGCATGCCATAACTGAATACACTTGACTTCTTTTTTAAAGGACACAGCAGCTAAAAAGCCAAAGTAGTTATCGATAAAAATATGTCGGGAAGTGGCTAAGTGAAACACAGCTTTCATCCAGTTTAGGAAATGTTTCGCCTCAAAAAGAATGGTAGTAGCCTTCGGGGTATCCTTAAATTTAGGGAATGCCTTTTGTTCGCACAAAAACACCACGTCAGTTGGAATGTGCTGACGAAGAATTTCTTCATATACATACTCGGTGTTATCACCAAAACTGACTACAAACGTGGTTTTGTTTCGAAGCGGGAACAGACTATAGATAGTAAAAAGGAACTTAAAGAACAATAAATAAAAACAAATGGCTAGTTCTCTAACCATTTGTGACAGCATTTAAATCGTCTTTGATTTGTGAAGTAGAGATTCCAATCGTTCTTGGCAGGTAAACCACTTCGCAATATTCCTTTAAAAAGTCAAATTTACCCTTCCAATCATCACCCATAACAAAAACATCAATCTTATGGTTGATTACATCCTGTATTTTTTGGTCCCATGTATTTTCAGGAATCACTTCATCCACAAAACGAATCGATTCTAAAATTAATTTTCTATTTTCAAAACTGTGGTAGGCCTGCTTATTTTTCCCTTTGTTAAATTCATCCGTAGAAAGACCAACTATTAAATAGTCACCTAAATCTTTGGCACGACTAAGTAAATTTATATGACCAAAATGTAATAAATCGAATGTTCCATATGTTAAGACCTTTTTCATTAGAGTGATTCCTCCTGCTATTAGTATTCGGAAAATGCGGCTATATTTATTCATTATAAGAAATAATTTTTCAATTTCAACGTCCTTAACTACACCAAATCATTATAAGACTATCAAACTTAAAATTCAATGAAGAACTGTTTAATTTCCATTAAAATACTGTTACAGGCCATATAAAAAAGCTGACTTGATGAACAAGTCAGCTCCTTCTTATTTTAGTTCTCTAACAATATAATTTTTACTTACCCAGCCATTTGTATCGGAAGATAACTTGATATTGTACCAAGATTTCGTTTGATCCATTACAATATTACCTTTGCTATCCAAGACTAACTGCACATAATCATTTAAATGGAGTTGAGCTATTTCCTTTTTTGCGGTAGAAGGCTCGGGACGAACATTTACATAACTAGAACCGGAAACTCTCCCTAGGTTAAGTACAGTGAAGTAATCATCATAAGTGGAGAAGGGAACTTTAATCGAAGTATCCTTCTTATTTACATTGACCTTTAGATTATAATCATTGGATTTCTCAAGTAGGATAAAAGTTGTATCTTTCTTAATCGTGGTTAAATAAATCCTTTTTCGCTTTTACTTGGATACCTGCTGGGAAATGTATCTTTACCAGCTGGAATTCCAGGTAGTGCTGGAACGGTTGTATTGATAGCCGCTTTATCATAATATTTTTGATCAAAAGCTAAGATGTTCTGCATATGACGGGCAATCCTATTGCCCCAGTTCGGGTCACTAGCATACCAATAGTTCATACCGATACTTTTGCTTGCTACTCTCGTTCCTTTGGAATCATTTATCCGATATCCTAATAGTGCTCCTTCAAAATGAGCGCCTTTTAGCGCCTGCGGGGTCTCCCCTGCCCCGTACTCCCGCAGGAGTCTTCGCGCCTTCCGCTCCAATCAACAGAGTGGGAAAATCAACAATAACCTTTAACACAGCCTTTTGATAAATAGTAAAATAAAACTTTAACAATCTATTTTAAATCCTTTGTATTGAGGTAAGCAGCACTTACCCAAGCAGTTGTACCATTAGCGATTTTCAGCTGGTACCATGATTTTGACGAATCCATTGTTAATGACCCATCCGCCTTCATTACAATTGAAACATATTCATTTAACTGAAACGTTCCAACAGAAGGATAGGATGTGGCTGGACCAGTTCGGATATTTAGCCCTGAAACTGTCACTCTTCCTAAATTTTGAACAGATAAGTAGTTTTTATAGTTACTAAAGTCTACATCATTGGTCCAGTATTCTTTATTGTCCATTTTAACCTTCAGCCAAAAGTCATTGGTTTTCTCAAGAATGTTAAAGGAGGTTCCTTTTTTCATCGTTTTGACTGCATCGTGGACGCCCTTTTTACTATTAAGAACGATTTGTTTATCAGCAGGAAGTGTGACAATCGCTACGATACCAGACGGAAACACATCCCCACCATCGGGAATAGATGGCCTCGTTGGGACATTTGTATCAACATTGGCCTTCGAATAATAAGCTTTATCATAAGAAAGAATCTTCTCCATATGCTGGCTGATCGCCTTTCCCCAATTCGCATCACTAGCATAGAAAAAGTTCATGCCCTCACTATTAGAATCTATTCTTGCATTTGTTAATGTCTTGGTACTGAAACCTAGATATGCCCCTTGATACTTCCAATTGGCTGGATTTAAATAGGTCGCTTTCATTTCACGTGCAATATAATCAATGCACAACTCTACACTTGCAAACCGGTAGGCACCTACAAAAGGTGTTGCATCATAGGCACCAAAGCCAAATAAATTGTTCTTCGCAATCGAAATGGTAGAGGTCCCATACGCACTCTCGTGAATGGCATGGGCTGCCAAGTAAAGCGCATTTACCCCATATTTTTTCCCCGCGTCAATAAATACCTGGCCTTTATTAGTCAAAATACTCGATTTTCCCGTATTCTTTACATAGCCGGCAATATAATTATTAATTTGACTGGCTGTCACACGGGATTCTGTCCTTAAATCAATAAACTGGTAGCTATCTCTGCTGCCCATTGGATCACCTGTTATTACTTGTTGAAGGTAAGTGCCAAATACATAGCCGCTTTTTCCTGCGTAGCTGACTTTATACCAGCCATTAGACGTCTTGCTAGTTGGGATGATGATCGATCCTTTGGGAATCACCGTTAGAATCGTAGCTGTCGTCCCTGCAGCTTCTCGTAAATTTAATGGATCCGTCACCAGATAAGTTGTCTTAGCTACGGCTTGCTCCGTAATTACATCCGCTGGAGGATTGTTTACCTCCCCCGTGTTTGTTCCTCCCGTATTAGGAACCTCGGCAGGCTTGATGTATTTTGTAAAATCACCGCTGTAGACATAGCCTGATTTACCGTTATAGGAAACTTTATACCAGTCTCCAATTCTTTGCTTGGAAGAAATGACCGTTTGTTTTGGAATTTCCACTAGTTTTGTATAGGCCTTACCATATGATGTGTATAAATAGGTATCCAATTTGGCTTGATAATCGGTTGCCGCAAAGGATGTTAACGTGTATTTACTTACATCCCCGCTATATACATAAAGTGTTTTTCCATTGTAGGAAACCCTGAACCAGGTTTGTCCCACGCTATTTACTGCTTGATAGTCGGAATAAAGTCCGTTTCCGCTTGCTAGGCTGTAAACCGCACTTTTCTTTGTATCAGGAGTAGAGTAGAGCTTTACGGTCTTTTTTGGAAAATAATAAGCTCCCGTAATAGCACTATAATTATAGTATTCCTTTAAATAAGTTCCCTTTACCCAGCCAGATGTTGACACATTCTTCCCTTTAAATGGATAGGTATAGGTCACTTTATACCAGTCTGATACCTTTTCCGCACTTATAATCGTTTTGCCTTTTGGAATCGTATGTATTGTTTTATATTTCGTGCTTGCTCCTGAACGCATATTGACGTTATCGGTGGCTTGGTACGTAGTTTTTGTAAATTTTACTGTTTTTGGTGCTGTAGATATTTTCTTAATAAAGGAGGCACTAATCCAACCTGTCTTAACTATCTTTTTTCCACTCATGGTATATTTATAGGAAACTTTAACCCAGGTTCCTGATTGTTCTAAGGCAGTGACGGTTTTGGATCTGGGGACCAAAAAAATGGCTTTATACTTTGTCGTTGGACCCGATCGTAAATTAACATTGGCAGTCGTTTGATAGCTGATATTAGCCAACTTTATGGTGCTGGCGGCATGTGCCAGCTGCAAATTAGATGGAATTACTGGAGTTATAACTTCCCCTACTAATAAACTGGTAGATAAGAGAAGAACCTTCCCGATATTTCTCATTGACACAGCTCCCTGTCGGATTTTGATTGTTGCTTCTAAGCATTTTTCTACAATTTGATAAAAAACTCATATTTTGCCGAATGTACCATCTTCCCATAAAAGCTGGGAAAATATGACGCTATCAATTTATATTATCTCTGATAACCTCTTGTTTTTAAATAGATTCCAATAAATACTTGTTGCAATCTTAAAAAATAGGAAAATTTTCTTATATCAATTAGAGATTCTTCGGAGAGTTTGTCACAATTTGCTCAGAAAACGAGGGATAGAATGACAAAAACACCCAAATTCAGACTTTGGGTGCTTTCAATATACTCATCTTTCATTCTTTAAAATGACTTCTTTAACCACTCTTTCGGCTGAATGTCCATCTTCTAAGTAACAAAACCGTTGATAAAATTCATTCATGCTTTCGTTTGGAACCTTAGCATCCACAAGGCCCTTTACCGCGTCAATCACTTCTTCTGTTGTTTCGACGAGTGGCCCAGGAGCTTTTTCTTCAAAATTAAAATAAAAACCCCTGATATCATCCTTGTATTCCTCAAGGTCATAGGTAAAGAAAATCATCGGTCGTTTTAGATTGGCATAATCGAAAAATACCGACGAATAATCAGTGATCAGCAAATCACTAATCAGGTAAAGTTCTTGAATGTCCTCATGCTTGGAAAAATCCCAAGCAAAGCCCTTAAATGCCTCCAAGTTAAAGTTCTCAGCAACTAAGTAGTGCATCCGGAGAATGATAATATAGTCATCCCCTAATTCTTGCTTAAGCTTCTCCAAATCCAAATGCAAATCGAGCTTATATTTACCCTCCTGATGAAATTGATTATCTCTCCAGGTTGGCGCATAGAGGATTACCTTTTTACCTTCAGGTAGTTGGTGTTTCCTCTTAAATTCCTTGGCTCGATCCTCACGGTCATCTTTATAAAAAATATCATTGCGCGGATAGCCCGATTCAATCATTTCTTTATCAAATTTAAAAGCACGTTTAAAGATATCTGTTGAATAGCGATTGGGAGAAATTAAATAGTCCCAATTCCGCGATTCAAGATAGAACTCCTGTTTATATTGCTCCGTGGTCGTCCCAGCCATTAACACTTCTTTCATGTCATGGGCAAGCTTCTTCAAGGGCGTTCCATGCCAAGTCTGCAGGTAAATTGTCTGCTTAGGTTTCGGAATCCACAACGGCATCCGGCTATTGGTGACCCAAAATCTTGCCCGCGCCATCAAAAACAGCCATTTAACCGAAAACCGTCGTGCAAACGGGATTCCTTTATCGATGAATCCTTGCTCAAAACGAGGGTCGACACTCCAAATAAGTTCATATTCAGGATGATTCCTTTGCAGGTATTCGTATATCGCCCGAGGATTACAACTATATTGCTTACCAAGAAAGCTTTCAAACATAATCAGATTTTTCTTCACTGGAAGGATAGAAATGAATAGGAATAAATATTTATAAGCCAAAATAAATAACTCTTTTAACGATGCAATCACTAGAAACCGCTCTCCTAACCTTGTTAAAAAAAACGATAAGGCTGCTTTTATATTCATCGGCAGCCTTGTCTTTACTCAAAATCCTATTTATTGATTCTCACTTCTTGATCAACAAGCTTTACTAAGTATTCAAGCAATTGCTCTCTTAGTTCCTCTCTACTTAAAGCCATTTCAATTGTTGTCTTAATGAAACCAAATTTTTCACCCACATCATAGCGAATTCCTTCAAAGTCATAGGCAAATACATCTTGGAAACTATTCAAACGTTGAATCGCATCTGTTAGTTGAATCTCGCCACCTGACCCTGTTTCTTGATTTTCAAGGAGATCAAATATCTCTGGTGTTAAAATATATCTTCCTAAAATGGCAAGATTAGATGGTGCTAATTCCACTGGAGGCTTTTCAACAAAGTTTTTCACCTCATACATGCGACCATCTTGCCGGCTCGGATCAATAATCCCGTAGCGATTGGTTTCTTCCTTTGGAACAGGCTGCACACCAATAACTGAAGAGCCCACTTTATCGTAGATGTTCATTAATTGTTTTAATGAGGGAACTTTTGCTTGGACGATATCATCCCCTAATAACACCGCAAACGGTTCATTGCCAATGAACTTTCGTGCACACCAGATTGCATGGCCAAGTCCTCTTGGTTCCTTTTGTCGTATGTAATGAATATCGACATTCCCTGGTTTACGCACTTTTTCGAGGAGTTCAAACTTTTCTTTACGAGCTAAGTTTTCTTCAAGCTCAAATGCACTATCAAAATGATCTTCAATGGCTCTTTTATTCTTACCTGTGACGATGATAATATCTTCAATTCCCGATTCAATTGCTTCCTCAACAATATATTGAATCGTTGGTTTATCTACGATTGGCAGCATTTCCTTTGGCATGGCTTTTGTTGCAGGTAAAAACCTTGTTCCTAAGCCCGCAGCAGGGATAATTGCCTTTTTTACTTTACTCATGATTTGTGCCTCCTATTTACTATATCTAAAAACTTTAAGTGGTCGATTTACATGTAGAACGTATCCATTATCTTTCTAATACTTGATAAAACGAAGCCATTGCCTTTTTATTGTATTCTTCTGGAATAAATTCATCAAGTTTATTATTTAACTCATTTCTAGCCAGTTGAGTAAGCCCTTGCTTTAGCCCCTCAATACTATTTTCTACTAACAAACCATACTTTCCATTCTCTAATACCGTTCGGTTCGCAACAATATCGGTCGCAATGATTTTCATCCCATGGGTCATCGCCTCTAATAATACCATTGGTTGCCCCTCATAATGAGATGATAACACAAAACAATCACATTTTTTCATCAATGGAAACGGGTTTTCTAATTGCCCTACAAGAAAGACTGACTCTTTTAGTTGTAACTCTGCAATTAATTTCTCCAAATTGTTCCGTAACGGACCCTCACCAATAAAATATAACCTAGAATTTGAGAAATCTTGGTGAAACTGAGCAAAAGCTTTAATCAAGTTATCTTGACCCTTTTCCGGGGACAACCTCCCCATTGTAACAAAATTTAAGTGATTCTCAGAAGGTACCAAGATGCCGTCCTTTTCACTACTCTTAAAATGTTCTATTATATCCTCATTTCCTAATTTCAGGATTTTTTCGGGATTAATGGAGTTCATCGCATAATCAAATTTAAACTCCTCGGCAAATTCTGATAGATTATTTCTATTGAGTTCCATTGTTCCTGTAGAAACACTTACAAGCTTATCAAATCTGTTATAGACGGAAAATAGACCCCGTAAATTGGTTCGATGCGGTTTACGCCCATTAATAGTTCGTTCACTATCAGATAGTAAATCATTATGCATATAACATAATTTTTTGTCCGCATCTGCAGCGAGGATATATTTAGCCCAATTCAGGCTATACCCACTAAAATCTATCGCATAGTCAAACTTTGTTTTGCCAAAAGCCCTCTGAAATTCTCGCTTATACGCATTTTCTGGGTACAGTTTTTTAGTGATTGCAGTATGTGCCCCGCTATGATGAATGAATTTATCGCAATAGTCCTCATAAAGGCTATTTACCGCAAAATCATCTCGAAAAAGGAACCTGGCCTGTTTATTTACTTTTTCCATATTTTTTAGTGTTTCATTAGAGGAGGGTGTATTCATATAGATGCTAACATCATATTTATTAAAATCGATATTATCAGTCAGATTTATAAAAGAAGAGGTAATCCCATTATTCCGCAAACCACCTGGATAAATCAGGATCTTCTTTTTTTCCGTTTCTAAAGGTTGAATGACATTTAAAGGTGTTTTACTCTCATTAAAAATGTATTGGACAATTCTAGGTGTTACATTTCCGTCGTCATGAGCGGTAAACTTATCTTTAGCTGCCTGATATACCTGCTTATACTCGTCGCTTATTTTTGAGATTTCCCGAACTGCCGCTGACACTTCCTGAATCGTAAAAAGTGCAGGTCCGGGCCATTCATCCTCGCTCAAGTAAACGCCACGTTCCTCCTTATATACTTGGTAATCATAGATATAGAATAAAATGGGTTTATTTGTGACAAGGAAATCAAAAAAGATACTAGAGTAGTCAGTTATTAAAATATCGACGACACTTAATAACTCATTCGTATCCACTGCTTCGGGTATTAATAGATCTTTGATTTCACTTAATTTCCTAGCTTCATTATATAAAAATGGATGTACTTTAATGAATACATTATACTCTTCGCCTACTTGCTGCTTTAAATAGGACATATCACGTATAATTTGATCTATATCATTTTTCGCTTTGGAAATACTGGTTCCTTTCCAAGTCGGAGCATAAAGAATGGTCTGTTTATTCGGATTAATCCTTAGTGCTAATCCTTCTAGAAATGATTTGAATACATCCGGATCTGTATGATAGGTAGAATCGATTCGTGGATATCCCTCTTGGATAATTTCCCCATGATAGACACCTTTAAGTTTGTAACTTTCAAGGAATATATTGGTGGTATGCTGATTCGGACTAAATAGATAATCAGCACTAAGAAAATTCCTCATGACATTTTGTGATTGTGCTGGATTACCTGGGATATCAAATCCCATGATTTTAAGTGGTGTCCCATGCCAGGTATTTATATAAACCTGCTCATCTTTAGGGATAAAAAAAGATTGGAAGGTAGAATTATTAATTAGATATTTACTAGTCGCTAAACATTTAAGATATTCCTTGGAATCGCGTTTCACAAAGGTGACATTGTTCAGTCCTTTATAGGGTGCCACCACTTTATCTAATTCACCTGAGCCGCTGATTGACCAAATATGTTTGAAATGTTTATATTCAGGGTGATGGACAAGGTATTTAAAGATGGCATAGGGACTATCTGATAAACTTTTTCCATCCCTGCTCTCATAAAAAATAGTGTCATCCATCACGTTCAATTTTTCATAATACCCTCGATATTGATAAACTCTGCGATGATTTGCCTTTCTTACATAATTATAGATTGGTCCAATCATAAATTTTACCTGCTTTTTCATGTAACCTGCAACTCCCTTATCAATTCAACTTACTTATTTATTTCTGATGACTATTTTTTCCATCTATAAGTCGTTATATGTAAGTATTGATAATTTCGAAGCATCTGATACTGGTTTTTACCTTTTTCAGAAAAAATAAAAAGCAAATGGATTACAAGATGTTTCCCTGCAACCAATTTGCTATAAAAGTTTATTCTAAAACCTTATAGAATGTTCCCATTGCTTTTTTATTGTACTCTTCTGGAATAAATTCATACGGGGTGTGATTGGGCTCATTTTTAACCAATTGATTGAGACCTTTCTCCAGACCTTCAATACTATTTTCTACTAAAAGGCCATATCTTCCCTGTTCCAATACAGTTCGATTGGCGACAATGTCCGTTGCGAGAATTTTCATTCCTAGTGTCATCGCCTCTAATAAAACCATCGGTTGTCCCTCGTAATGAGAAGATAGAACAAAACAATCGCATTTTTTCATTAATGCAAACGGATTATCTAATTGTCCCACGAGGTAAACCGATTCTTCGAGATTCAGTTCTGTAATTAATTTCTCTAGATCCTTTCTTAATGGACCTTCACCTAAAAGATAAAGTTTAGCGGTTTTGAAGTCTTTTTGAAAATTCGCAAAGGCTTTAATTAAATTATCTTGGCCTTTTTCTGGTGATAATCTTCCCATCGTAATAAAATTATAATATTCATTCGATGGCTCAGGAAAAAAAACTTTTCCTTTTTGAATTCCTAAAGTTTTGATGAATTGGAAACAACGTTTATTTAACCAGCCAATTTCTTCATTTTCATAGACAAAATAACAGAATGTCTCATCAAGGGTACTGGCTTCTTTAATAATTGTTACTGTTTTCCCATTATACTTTCGGAAATCATTTATATCCTTCGTACCTTCAAGTCCATTCACTTTCCTCATGTTTACAGCTTCATCTGATATGTTAATTATGGCAACCCTTTTTATTGTCTTTTCTGAAATAATAACCGGTTCCTCAATCATCGAAAAGGCATTTTGATCAAGCCAGCCAACTTGTTTTCCATCATGATAAAAAAAGTAATACGTCCCTTTTACAGTTTTATTACGTTTCGTAACGATTACTTTTTCACCTTCTAATGCCTTGGCATCAATGATTTTTCTGCAGCCTAAATTAGGGTACGGTTTTGACCATACGTCGAAATCTTCTGGATTTGAAATGAAAGCCAGGTCATATAAGTTCTTTTCCTCTAGAGTTCGATGATTAATTACTTGTTTATTCCTTTTTGAATTAGCCAGGTTATACAAAGATATCTTGATGTTTCCTTTGATCCGTTTCTTACTATCGTACTCTTTAATAATCGACAATGCAGATGAATCAATCCAGCCGATGACAGTTCCATTAATCGAAAACCTGTTATAAATTCCCCGCTGTGTTCTAGCTTCTAAATCCACCATAACTAGCACATCTTTATAATCCTTACTTGAGGAAATTTTTTGAACTCCCTCAATTTTATATGGTTTACTCCAGATATCACGGCCATGTACAAACTTTAAAATAGCTATTTTGTTTACCTGCTTTTCGTATATAATTCTGTCGGGTAACAGTTCAAAGCATTCTTGGTCAAGCCAGCCAACGATACGATCTTCGACACTGAATTTATAATAGACATTTGTTCCTGCCCGTGCTTCACGTAATATCGCTACCTCTTTATTTAAAAGGCTGTCTGCAGGTGCCAATTTTCCAGCCCCTTTCAACACCGCTGGTCTATTCCAGATAAAATGTTCCTTAGCATTGTTTATAATGGCTCGTGATTGAAAGGGAATGTTACTCATTGGCTGATCTTGCATATCATTCCTTGAGTAGTCCTTTAATTGGCCAAGGCTCTCTTCACACTCTAATTTTAAAATTTTTTCAGGATTAATCGAATTCATGACAAAATCAAATTTAAATTCCTCGGCAAATTCCGTTAAATTACTCTTATTAAGCTCCATTGTTCCTTGGGAAACACTTACTAACTTGTCAAATCTATTATAGACAGAAAAAAGTCCTCTTAAATTAATTCGATGCGGCCGGCGGCCATTGATGACCTTTTCACTATCTGTAAGTATGTCATTATGCATATAACATATTTTTTTCTTCGCATCAGATGCGAGCAAGTATTTTGCCCAATACAAGCTGTAACCACTAAAGTCTATCGCATAATCAAATTGTGATCTCCCTGAAAGCCTTTTGTATTCCCTCCGATAGGCATTTTCAGGATAAAGTCTTTTTGTAAGACTACTATGTGCCCCTCTATTATGAACAAATTTATCTCGATAGACTTCAAAAAGGCTATTTACCGATAATCCATTCCGAAAAAGGAACCTAGCCTTCTTATTCACCTTCGCGATATTATTCAATGCTTCTTTCGATTTTGGCGTTTTCATGAAAATACTAACGTCATACTTAGTAAAATCAATGTTATCGATCAGATTGATGAAGGATGATGTAATGCCATTGTTCATCATACCGCCAGCATAAATGAGAATTTTCTTTTTATCTCTGTCTAATTGATTTATGACATTTATTGGTGACTTACTCTTATTCAATATGTATTGAACAATTCTTGTGGTAACATTACCATCATCATGATTTGTAAATTTATTTTTTGCAGCCTGATATACTGAGCTATAGATATCACTTATTTTTGATATCTCTTGAACAGCATCTGCTACTTCTTGAATGGTAAACAGCGTCGGTCCTGGTAATTCTTCATCCGACATATAAAGGCCTCTTTCTTCAAGATAATCGTCATAATCCCAAATATAGAATAAAATGGGTTTATCTGTTACTAGATAATCAAAAAAGATACTCGAATAGTCGGTTACTAAGATATCCACAAGGCTTAATAACTCATTCGTGTCCACAAAATCCGGTATTAAGATATCTTTTATTTCGTCAAACTTCCTGGCATGGTCATATAAAAATGGATGGACTTTGATAAATAAGTTATATTCTTCTCCCACTTGATTCCTTAAATAGGTCATCTCACTAATAATTTGAAACATATCATTTTTCGCTTTGGAAACATGGGATCCTTTCCAGGTCGGTGCATATAGTATCGTCTGTTTTGTTTTATCCATGGTTAACCCTAATTTAGTTAAAAAAGATTTAAACACCTCTGAATCTGTATGATAGGTAAGATCGATTCTTGGGTAGCCTTCCTGAATAATTTCTCCATTATAGAGACCGTTCAGTTTATAACTATCAAGAAACATCTTTGTTGTATGATCATTCGGACTTAATAAATAATCAGAACTAAGGAAATTCCTAACCACATTCTGCGAATGGGCTGGATTTCCTGGGATATCAAACCCCATGCTTTTAAGCGGCGTTCCATGCCATGTATTAATATATATTTGTTCATTTTTAGGAATAAAAAAAGACGGAAAGGTTGAATTATTTATTAGGAACCTACTAGTAGCTAGACACTTGAGATATTCCTTTGAATTACGTTTGACAAATGTTACATTTTTCAATCCTTTATATTCAGCAATTACAGTTTCTAAATCTTTTGAACTATTTATAGACCAAATATGTTTGAAATGCTTATATTCGGGGTGATGTAAGAGGTATTTAAAGATGGCATAGGGACTATCTGTTAAACTTTTACCGTCCCTACTCTCATAAAAAATAGTGTTATCAATTACATTTAATTTTTCATAAAACCTTCTATATTGGTGATTTTTACGATGATTTGCCTTTTTGAAATAATTATAGAGTGGTTCGACGATAAAATTTTTTCTTCTTTTTAAGACCTTTCGATTCATGAAAATCTTCAGCTCCCTTACCAATTCCATTTCTTAACATTTTATAGCTATTCTGGCCATCTTTAAGGCCTTTTATGTAAGGAGCAGACAATCTACGTTCTCTAAAGAAAAAAAGCAAATTGATTAGTATTGTAATCAAATTGCTTTAAAATGAATTGCCTATCATTTTTACTCTAAAACCTTATAGAATGTATCCATCGCTTTCTTATTATATTCCTCAGGCCTAAACTCATCGGGGGTATGTTCCAATTCATTTTTTGCCAATTGATTTAATCCTTTTTCTAGACCCCCAATGCTGTTTTCTACTAATAGGCCATACTTTCCCTGTTCCAATACGGTTCGATTCGCAACGATATCAGTTGCTAATATTTTCATACCAAGGGTCATTGCTTCTAATAAAACCATCGGCTGTCCCTCATAATGGGAAGATAGCACAAAGCAATCACATTTTTTCATGAGTTTAAACGGATTTTCTACTTGTCCCACGAGGAACACGGAATCTTCCATTTTAAGTTCTTCAATTAATTTTTCTAAATCCTTACGCAGCAGCCCTTCACCTAAAATATAAAGCTTTGAATCAGGAAAGCCTTGATGGAACTGGGCAAAAGCTTTAATTAAATTGTCCTGACCTTTTTCAGGGGATAATCTTCCCATATTAATGAAGTTATAGTTTTCCTTCACTGGTTCAGGAATAACTCTTTTTTCAGAGACAATCTCTGCATCTTCAATAATTGAAAAAGCACTTTGATCCAGCCATCCTACTTGTTTCCCATTGTGATAAAAACAATAAAAGGTGCCCGCTCGGGTTGTGTTACTCTTGGTAACAATCACTTTTGAGTCTTGTAATTCACTTGCATCGATTATTTTTTGGAAGCCCATGTTAGGATATGGTTTCGACCAAACGACGTAATCTTCAGAATGGGCAATAACAGCTAATTCATATAAATTATTTTCTGCTAAGGTTCGATTATCCAGTTGGTCAATAAATTCTTTAAACTGTTGCTTATTGATCCTTTTAAGTACGGAATATTTTAAGTTTCGCTTGGATTCGGCATCATACTTGGTTTCTAATGCCGAAGAATCAATCCAGCCAATAAAGGTTCCATTGATTGAAAACCTGCTATAAATACCATGCTGTGTTCTCGCTTCACAATTCACATCAACTAAAATCCCTTTATAATCCTTACTCGATGATATTTTTTGAATACCTTCTGTTTTATATGGTTGACTCCAAATATCATTGCCGGAATCATGCTTCAGTACAGCGGATTTTTTGATCCTCTTTTCGAATAGAATGCTATCATGGAGCAATTCTACACAGTCATGGTCGATCCATCCAATAATCCGTTCTTCCAAACTGAATTTGAAAGAGATATTTGTGGCAGTTCGAGCTTCCTGTAAAATAGTAACCTCTTTATTTAACAGGCTTCCAGCAAGGGAAACTTGTCTCGCCCCTTCCAAACCGACTGGCCGACTCCAGATATAATGATCTTGTGGATGATTAATGATGGCCCGTGATTTGAAGGGGATGTTGCTAATAAGCCCACTTGAAAGCGTAGATACCTCTGCTTGTTGGTCAAGCATACCTTCATTGCTTAAGGTTAAGATTTTTTCGGTATTAATCGAGTTCATGACGTAATCAAATTTCGCCCCATCCGCATAAGCGGATAAATTCTTTTTATTCAACTCCATTGTCCCAACTGAAACACTGACTAGTTTATCAAAACGATGATAGACGGAAAAAAGGCCGCGTAAATTAATCCGGTGCGGTTTCCTGCCATTAATGGTTCGTTCACTATCTGAAAGTAAATCATTATGCATATAACAGATTTTTTTCTCCGCATCTGTAGCGAGGAGATATTTTGCCCAATATAAGCTGTACCCGCTAAAATCAATCGCAAAATCAAAATGTGCCTTTCCAAAAAGTCGCTTGACCTCGCGCAGATAGCCTTTTTCAGGATATAGTCTTTTGGTTAATTGACTACGTGCCCCCCTATTATGAACAAATTTATCTCGATAGACTTCTCGGATACTAAAAACAGCCAGTCCATTTCGGAAAAGGAACCTTGCATGTTTATTCACCTTCGCCATATTATTCAAAGCCTCTTTTGATATGGGTGTGTTCATAAAAATGCTCACATCATACCTCGTAAAATCGATATTATCCATTAGATTAATGAAGGAAGAGGTGATCCCATTGTTCATCATCCCGCCCGGATAAATCACGATCTTCTTTTTGCCGGTATAGAAATGATTGATTACATTTAACGAGGCCTTATTCCTATTAAAAATATAATCAACGACTCTCTGGGTCACATTTCCATCATCATGACGTGCAAATCTATGTTTGGCGGCATGGTAAATTTGCTTATAGTCCATACCTATTTGGGAAATATTTTCAACAGCATCAGCCACTTCGTTTATTGTAAACAAGGTAGGACCTGGCAGTTCCTCATCTGACAAGTACATACCCCTTGTTTGGTTATAATCGTCGTAATCCCAGACATAGAAAAGGATTGGTTTATCTGTAACGAGATAATCAAAGAAGATACTTGAATAATCAGTGATTAAGATATCGATAACACTTAATAATTCGTTGGTGTCAACAAAGTCAGGAATTAAGACATCTTTAATCTCTGTAAATTTCTTAGCCTCTGCATATAAAAATGGATGTACTTTGATGACTAAATTGAATCTTTCGCTGACCTTTTGATGTAAATAAGTCATATCAGCAATAATTTGATACATATCATTTTTAGCCTTCGAGACATTGGTCCCTTTCCAGGTAGGTGCATAAAGAATCGTTTTCTTGTTCTTATCGATGGTTAGCCCTATTTTGGCTAAGAAATCATTATATGTATCTGCTTCTGTATGGAAGGTAAGGTCAATTCTTGGATAGCCTTCTTCAATTATTTCACCATTATAAATTCCCTCTAGCTTATAACTATCAAGAAACATGTTCGTTGTATGTTCATTGGGACTAATTAAATAATCAGCACTTAGAAAATTGCGAACAACATTTTGGGAAACAGATGGGTTTCCAGGGATATCATAGCCCATACTTTTTAATGGCGTCCCATGCCAGGTATTGATATAAACTTGCTCACTTTTGCGGATAAAGAAGGATTGAAAGGTTGAATTGTTTATTAAGTATTTACTGGTCGCTAATGCTTTGAGGTACGCTTTGGAATTACGTTTAACGAAGGTGACATTTTTCAATCCATTATATGGAGCAATGACGCTCTCTAATTCTTCCAAGCTGCTTACAGACCAAATATGTTGATATTCCTTATATTCGGGGTTATTCAGGAGGTGTTTAAAGATCGCGTAAGGACTATCGGTTAAACTTTTTCCATCTCGACTCTCGTATAAAACGGTCTTATCAATCACAGCTAGTCTTTCATAATACCGTGTATATTGATAATTCAAACGATAGTTTGATTTGGCGAAAAAATGATAAATTGGATTAATGATAAATTTTATTCTTCTTTTGAAGATCTTCAGTTTCATTAAATATTTCGCTCCCCTATTAAACTAACCCATCTATGTGAAAAAGATTGTAGGTTTTGTCTATTTTTACCTATTTTGCCCAAGTAAGTAAATATATATAGGTTCAACACCAAATTTAATGCATTTATTTTCCAGAAGATTATAACATAATTTAAGATAGCAAACTATACCTTGGCGATAGCGACAGGACTTACAATTGTTTGCGTTATTGTCGAATTCTGTTTTCCAGGAACATTGTACTCACCCCTGCACTTTACTATAATGGAAACAAGACCTACCACAAATACAGTTAAGGGGCAGTTACAACATGCTTTTTTCAATGATTATTCCTGTTTATAATGCAGAAAAATATTTACATGAGGCGATTGACAGTCTCATACATCAAACCATCGACTTTAAACAAAATGTCGAAATAATTCTTGTTGATGACGGCAGTACCGATCAATCAAAAGAGATTTGTCAATCATACGTTACCCAATATCCTAGCAATATTAAATATCTTTACCGAGAAAATGCTGGCCCTGGCAGCGCAAGGAATACAGGTCTCGATCATGTATCTTCACATTCAGATTGTATTGGCTTCCTAGATGCAGATGATCTTCTGTCCAAGGAAACACTTGAAAAAGTAAGTTCCTTTTTTTCTCAGCATGCAGATGTGCAACTAGCTGTGATTCCCCTCTACCATTTTGAGAGAATCGATACTCCTCACCGACTGAATTATCGGTTCGAGCAAGGAGATCGGGTGATTAATATTCTTGAGGAGTATAAGGGAATTCACTTTCATATTGGCGGGTGCTTTTTTAAAGCAGAACATTTCCTTACAAACCCTCATTTAAGGTTTCAAACAGACATTAAATTTTGGGAGGATGCCCTCTTTATCAATACCTTTTTATTAGAGCACAAGCAATACGGGGTCGTCTCCGAAGCAAAATACCATTACCGCCGACGTGTCGACGAGGATTCACTAGTTAGTAACGCTTGGTACCAAAAATCTAGGTACACCGAAATGATTAGACGCTGCTATTTAACACTGATTAACGAATCCAAGCATCGATACCACGAGATTCTTCCCTATGTGCAGTTTCTAATCACGTATCATTTAAGGTTGTACCTTTTCCCAAAAAATAATCCAATTATTTATGAGGTATTAACCAAGCCGAAGCAAGATGAGTTTTTCGAGGAATTTGTCCAGTTAATTCAACTATTTGATACGAAATACATCAAAGAACAAGACATGCCCTTTTATTATAAAACCTATTTGCTAAACCTAAGCGAAAATGGCTGGCCATACAAAGAGAAGATAAGTCCTAAAAAGATTGAAAAACAAAAAGTAGTGATAACAGATTGTAGTTTCCGTGGGTTAAAGTGGAAAATGAAAGGTCATTTCAAGAATAAGGAATATTTTATGCAAGCAAATGATCGACTGTTTATCAAGGTGAAAGATAAGATAACTTACTTGCCTAAAGCAGAGATTCCTGGAAAGTTACGAATCATCTGGGGGACGGTTGTCCGCAATTACGAGCATACCGGTTTTGAAACGACAGTACCCTTCTATCGAAGTAAATTTCAATTTGGACTAGAAACAGAATCAGGGAGAAAATATTACTTAAATAAGGTAAACCTGAAAAAGTTATAGCAAGATTAAAGTAAAAAAAGGGTTGATCCAATTGGATCAACCCTTTTTTTTGCTATTGATATACCGGAATATCATACAAAAGTGAGAATTGTGTTAATGTACTTAACATCTGTGCCATTCTTGTTGTTTGTTTTACAGCCCAGCCAATATCAGTTGCATATTGATGAGATGCATATCCATAGGTATCCATAGCCGCTGGATTCCAGCGCATTTTATAGAGGGTATCTTGTCCTGCATGAATATACTTTTCAGCAGCAAACTGGGCACCGCCAATAATCGCTTTCTCAACGGTCGTCCATCCCTGTTCATAGGCGAACTGGGCACCATAATAATCTGGGTTGCTGTCATAGGCACCGACGCCATAGACATTATAAACCGTTACACCATTCACTTTTATCCCAGTGGCAAGATTACTAGTACCATTACCAGTTTCTAAAAGCGAATGACTGATGAGGTATATTTCATTAATATGATAGGTTTGTGCCGCTTTGATATAGGAACTTCCCTTACCAGCTAACACCCCTTTACCATAAAGAATTCGGTTATTCAACTCAGTTGCATTGGTCCCTGCCGGATTGGAAAGGATTAAGAATTGCAAATACGTATCAGAACTCACACCGAAATTCAGTGGGTCCAAATAATATTCAATTTGTGAGGTCGTAGCGGACCTCCACTCTGTATCCATATCGGTTACAGGCGAAGCACTCTTTTGCATATTTACTGCTTGATCTAGAGTCAAATCATAAACCGTCTTTCTTTGTTCACCAATATCTGACTTATTAATATAGCAAATCACAACTTTTCCATTCACAGTGGCATAGGACTTATACCAGTGCTCACTATAGTTGTAGAATTTTAAAATCATATTCTTCGGATAATCTCTCAGATTCTTTGAATCTCTTAAAGGCAGCGAATAAACATGGGTAGATGATCTAAGTGTCAACCCTTGTAATGTTTTATTAGAGAAGTTAACTTGTTCGAGATCGCTTTTATTAATATAAATAGTCCTAACTTTCCCGTTCACCGTCACATATGACTTTTTCCAATGCACTGTATACGGATAGTATTTCAAAATGGTCCCTGGGTTATAGCTTTTCAATACTTGGGCATCCCTTGTTGGAGAAGCGTAAACCTTGGTCGGATTTAGTAAAGTGAAGCCTTCCTGTTTTTGTGTTTGATCAACAAACGGATCCACTTCATCCTTTGCTAGATAAACAACAGTTGGAACCCCATTATAAGTCACAGTCGACTTATACCATTTGGATGAAAAGGTGTAATACAATAACTTTGCACCTGAACGATAGGCTTTTAAAACCTTTGAACCTTTTGATGGTGCTGAGTACATGTTCGTTGGATTAGTTAACGCAATCCCTGATTGTTTTACAGGATTAGTTGTTGGTTTTTCAATATCGTCTTTATGAATATAAATTGTGCGAAGCTGGCCATTCACAGATACGACTGATTTGAACCATTCAGAAGTAAAGGTATAAAAAGATAGATACGAATCTACTGCAAACGTTCGTAACACTTGCGCATTTCTAGAAGGTAAAGCATACATATTAGTCGGGTTCTTTGTGGTAAAACCTTGTTGTTTAACTGGATTAGAGATGAGCTGCTCAACATCATCCTTGTTAATGTAGACGGCTTGTTGCACACCATTAACATTTACACTTGTTTTATACCAACCGGATGTATAGGTATAATATTTTAGTAGAGAACCTTCGCTATAAATCTTTACTACTTTTGAACTTCTCATTGGCGAGGCGTATAAATTGGTTTCCGCCTTAATCGCAATCCCTTCTTGTTTTTCAGGGTTGCTGTCAGCTTGTTCGATATCATCCTTATTGATATACACGGTTTGATATTTACCATTGACATTAACACTGGTTCTATACCATTGGGATGTATAAGAATAATAGAGTAAAAATGAACCCTGACTGTAGGATTTTACCGTTTGAGATGTTGTTGTTGGTGAAGCATATAAATTGGTTGGTTCTTTTAATGCAATTCCTTCATATTTTACCGGTGTTGAAGTTACTAAATCAATTGCACTTTTTTGTATGTAACCTAATTGTTCTGTACCTTCGACATTGGCTGTCGTAACATACCAACCTTCTGAGTAATCATACACCTTTACTGAAGTTCCTTCAGTATACGCATGAAGAATGGTTGAGTTAGTTGATGCTTCTACATACACATTGGTCTCTGGCTGGATTATTATCCCCGTAAGTTCAACCTCAACATTTGTATTGGCAGCTTTGGTTACATTGTCTTTCTCAACCGGTGCGGTTGTTTCTTCAGTTACTGATGCCTTCTCAACCGCAGCAGTTGTTTCCTCGGCTACTTGATCCTGCTTAACCGTAGCAGTTGTTTCCTCAGGTACTTGATCCTGCTCAACTGTAGCAGTTGTTTCCTCAGGTACTTGATCCTGCTCAACTGTAGCAGTTGTTTCCTCAGGTACTTGATCCTGCTCAACCGTAGCAGTTGTATCTTGTTCCTTCTCTACAGCAGTAATTGATTGCTCCGTCGTACTCCCCTCTGCAAACGCAGGTAAAGGACTCATTGTTGAGAACAATAAGCCAGCAATAGCGGAATACCCGACTATTTTTCTAACCTTCTCCATAATTCCTCCTTAAAAGTGATCAAAAATTTTTAAGGGCCCCCAATTGTCCCTTCAGTCCTCTACAAAGTTTGACCTTGAAATAAGAATCATCGGGTTTTCTCTCTAAAACTAGAAAAATAGTAAAAGTAAAACTTCAAGAACATATTTCAGTAGACGAACTAACTTCTATTGTAACAATATTATCATAGATTTTTAATCTTTTTTTACAAATTCCGACAAAATACTTATAACAAAATCGACAATTTGTGGGGCTTTTTAATTAGTTCCACAAAATTAAAGAGCTATTCCCTAAATGAGAATAGCTCTATGTTTACTTGCGACATCTTATTTCTTTTGCTTTTTTGGCTGATTGATCTGGCGAATAGCATCATAAACTCGTTTACAATTATCCTGATCTGTAAAGGAATAGAATTGATTTACACGTTCCTGAAACTTAGCTTCCATCTGACAATTCTGATTGATATATTGAATAATTCTGTCTGCCACCTGATCACTTTCAGTTAAAACATCACCAAACCCCATCGTCTGATAATCAAAATAACCTTCCGCTAAATGGTTCATTCCAAATTGATAATAGACCACCGGTTTCTTTAAATAAGCAAAATCAAAGGCGACCGAGGAGAAATCCGTTACCAGCAAACTGGATTGATTAAAATTGTCACGGTAACTACTGTTCTCATCCGCAATTTCAATCGAAGTATCAATTTGATAATCCTTTAACTGCTGCCTAATATTAGGGTGTGGGAAAAAGACAAGCTTATAGCCTTTTTCCTTTGCCGCGTTTATTAGCTTTTCATTGGTGAGTAAATCATTGAATGCTTTAAAGTATTCAGATTCTTTAAATACTGGATTATATTCGCGCGTTCCAGTGATTGGATTTATCTTGGCTACTAAATCGCTGCGCCATGTCGGCATGATAAGAATCCGTTTTTCATCATTATTTTGCAGCTTATCGAAGCGAGGAAACCCTGATAAAAGGACCTCATTCTCTGTGTAATCATAATGGCCGTTCACGATCGAATCGTATTCATTGTTGGCCGCCGTAATAAACAAACGAATATTCTTTTTATATTTATTTAACCAACTAGAAATATCATCCTTCGTAATGCCGTGTTGCAGGAAAATAAAGTCATACGTAAATAAATCCTTTAAATACTTTTTCATCTTCCCAAATGGATTCACAATAAATTCATCGGCATGTGAGGAAATCAGCTTATCCGCAAGCAATAAATAGCGTTTATGTTGGCGTGATCCATACGGAATAACGTTGCCAATCTTTTGAAGACGTTTGAAATCCTCACTATCTTGATTAATAACAAAGTATTTCTGTATGCCATCTTGTTGCTTTGTAGCATATTCGAACAAGACTTCCGCATTATCGTCGGCTTTATTTACACGGTCCATAAATAACCAAATCGGCTTCTTTTGAAAGAAATGTTTTTGGAAAAAATGATCTAATCTTATTATTAACGCCCTTCTGGAGCCTGGTTTATTCATTTTATACAATGCTTTAAGGACGGCAATTTCTTTCCCACGAATTAATTTAAAATTGCTCTTTCTAATCAGGAATTGCTTTTTCTTTTTTTGATAAATAACAACGTATCCATTCTTATTAAAATAAGAATAGCTGTTGTCTTTCAAATGGCTTTGTCCACTAAATAGCACATCTAATTTCACTTGACTTTCATGGACCTTGGCATAGAAAGTAACTATAAGTGCTTTACCTTGTTTTCCAATTTTAGCTAATGGAAAGTCGAATTTAAAACCCAAAGTCTTTTTAATGGTTTTTCCAAACACATTGATGTCTTTATAAAAACGTTCAACAATTTGAGCCTCAATGATTTCATCATTAACAACAGCAACAATTTTGGTATCACTATTTTCAAAAAGGGAATTAAAATGACCTTCAATAAAAAGTTGCTCATTTTCGATATTTATTAACTCTACCGCCAATTGATGCTGATCTAAGGCATCCATGACCTGATCACCGTGTAATAAAATCGCGTTATTCGGTGAATGGAACGGCTGGTAAAACTCAGCAAAACCCTGACCGTACTTAATTCTTAGCAAATAATTTTTCCGAAATTTATTTAAATGCTTCTGTTCAAGAATAATATTATCATCAATATAGCTCAGTAAGTCCCTAAGCTTTTTCAGGAACTTTTCCGTTTCTTCTGCTGTCATGAGCACATTCAAATCATTATTATTAAGGCGCCACTGCAAATCATACATAATCATATATTGAAAATATTTTGGGACAAACCCTAATATTTCAAGTGACATATTAATAAACGTGAACGAAAAGTTTTTCAGACTATGTAAATAATAGTCCTTATCCTTTAAAGCTTGTTGGGTGGCCGACGTACTAACACTTCGTTTTCGATAATGATATTTTGCTTTTTTTACCACACCATACTCACACTTTTTTAAAATAATTCGATTCAACCACTCAGCATCTTCCCCATACTTCAGGGTTTCTTTAAATCGTTGATCACCAATGGCAGATCTTCGGACAAACGAACTAGATGCAGACATTTGGATAAAGCGGTGATCCTTTAGAATATTAATGATTTGACTTTGAGAGTATTTATAATTAAGTAAATGCTCACCCTTAGCCTGGTCAAACCAATAGATGGGAATGGATACGACATCGATATCTTTTCCTTGCTTTTCAAAAAAAGCGTACACCTTTTCTAACGCATTTAATGATAATTTATCATCTGGATCGAGGAAGTTAATATATTTTCCTTTTGCTACCTCTAATCCCGCATTGCGCGCACTACTTACCCCTTGATTTTCTTGATCAATATAGACAATATTATCAGGATATTTTTTTTGAAACTTTTTACATAGCTTCCCACTTTCATCCATGCTTCCATCGTTAATCAAAATCAATTGAATATGCTTATCGAAGTTTAATGTTTGGTTAATAATACTATCGACAGCTTCCTTTAAATAATCTTCAACATTATACACCGCCATAATGATCGAAAAATAATAATCATTATAGGACCGATTTTTTGACTCCAAATTTACTACCTCCGAAAGAATAGATTAGAAAAAGGGCAAATATCAGGCTTACTGATTTTCACCCTGCCCTGGATGGTTAAAATTCGTTAATGCAGGGGTTACAAATATTGAGTTAATATTATAAATCAGGACAATTTGGTCAATATTGTTTTTCTCCACATATTTTTCGATGGGCATTTTGTTGTAATGACGGAGATCTAATACATGCGTCTCTTTATAGTGTGGAACAAGAAATTGAATAAATGCATTCGCATAAGAATCCTTGATCACTAATACCTTTTTACCGTTTGCTTTATTAGGATTGCTAATCATAAGATGAGCATAGTCCCCGCCTAAATAGGCTTGGTAACGATTGGTATACGGATCCTCCATCGTTAAGAAATCCATATTGTATAAACCAGATTGTGTTCGATTTCCCCATTTCATCGTAAACGACTGATGCTTTTTCTTCAGATTTGCAACTAGAATCCTATCGGTCTTTTTTGCATTGGCACTAGTTGTTTTCCTAGCATCTGAACCATAAAACGGTTTTCCTGATAAGTTCCAATTGTAATCGGTGTATTGGTAAACCTTATCATCAATATGCTCATTTGCATTAATTTCAGACATCACATTTTGGTAGGCATAAAAGGCTGCCTTCGCTTGCCAGTGATGGTCTGAATAGAAAAACATATAGTCTTCATTCATATGTTTAGCTAATGCCGCACGGGAGTCAATTGCATGGGCCGCCTTTCCAAACTCTTTATAGAGAAGGTCCATATTCTTTTGACCATAGCTTGGAAAATAGTCAGGAAATTTATTTTCCATCATCGTTGACTTATTAGGCATTAAAGCGGTATAGACACTGATGTTTTTCTTCGCCAAATTATCGGCAAGTTGATTAATTCTACTTGCCGTTTTTTTCGCATCAACGGGTGTTACCTCCGCAATCTGTGACAATAAATACCCATCATCCGCTACATAGACATCCTCAATAATATTCTGTCTGAAGAAATTCTTATTAATTAAGGCGTTGGTTTCAATAAATGAATCACGCATTGGAAATTGGTCATTATAATATTGTTCAAATCGCTTAGAGTAATCCCCTGTAAGTAAATTATCCGTATTTAAATCAGGCCTTTGAGCTAATTTTCGATTTTCTAACAGCGACATTGACTTGGATGGGGTGACAAACGTAAAGATAAGGAAGCCAAAGATCGTTAACAGAAAAATAGCAATTACGGCAAGACCTTGTACATTAGCTTTTTTCATAATTTCCTCCATACTCATTAAAACCGAAAATAAATAAATGGATTGAAGGTGGATGATACCACGCTAACAAGAGTTAAAAAGAAAATAACGGCATAACTTGCTGTAACCAGGAAATCTCTGCCGCTTGCGATTCCCGTTGTTCCCGGTTTTAAGACTTTGTCTTTAAGAACGTTGAAAACAGGCATAGACGCCATGATGGCAATCAATAAGACGATTCCATATTGGGAAAGGTAAAAACTTGCCTGTTGATCCCAAACTGGATTTCCATTCGCAAAAAACATTACCTTCAAGTAATTAAACCCATACGTAAATGTCTCAGCTCGGAAGAACACCCAGCCAATCATCACAGCTATTAAAGCATATAGGTGTTGGAATACTCTTGGAATACTTTTGATCCATTTAAGCAAAAAGGCTTTTTCTAACATAATTAACACTCCGTAATAAACACCCCAGGCGATAAACGTCCAGGCGGCACCATGCCAAATCCCGGTCGCTAGCCAAACAATGAACAAATTACGGTAGGTTTTATATACGCCGCCGCGGTTTCCGCCTAACGGAATATATAGATAATCCTTAAACCAGGTGCTTAAGGAAATATGCCATCTCCTCCAAAATTCTGTCGCTGAACGAGCAATATACGGATAGTTAAAGTTCTCAAGGAAATCAAAGCCAAACATTTTTCCTAAACCAATTGCCATATCCGAATACCCCGAAAAGTCAAAGTAGATTTGTAAAGAATAAGCAATGATGCCAATCCACGCCATCCCTACTGACAATTCACCTGGAGGCATTGAAAAAACTTGATCGGCAACCCAGCCGCAATTATTGGCTAAAATCATTTTCTTTGCTAAACCAATGATAAATCGTTTCGTCCCATATGCAAATTTGGTGAGCGATTCTTTCCGGTCATCGATTTGATGTGCTACTGTTACGTAGCGGACAATCGGTCCCGCAATGAGCTGGGGAAACAACGCCTTATACATTGCCATATTGATTAGGTTTTTTTGCGCTTTCGCATCTTTTCTGTACACATCAATCACATAGCTTAAACCCTGGAAAGTAAAAAAGGAGATTCCTAACGGAAATGGGATATTCCCTAATTCAATTGTTGTTCCAAACAATTCATTAATATTCTCGACAATAAAATTGGCGTATTTGAACACAATCAAAATGGAAAGGTTCGCAATAATGGTCGCGGCCATTACCCATTTTACCAAGACATGTTTCTCTCTATTTTGGTCAACTAGTAGGGCAAAAACATAATTAAGTAGAATGGAAAGAAACAAAAATAAAACAAACTTTGGTTCACCCCATGCGTAAAAAAACAAACTGGCCAAAAGTAAGATCGTATTCCTTAACTTTCGGGGGACCAAAAAATATAAAGTTAGGGTCAGTGGCAAAAATAAAAATAAAAATACGGTTGAACTAAATAGCACGATTCTTATCCTCCGTAATTCTTTGTTTGTTTTTGAAAGGATGGTTCCTCACCCAGCAGTACTTTTTTGACTACCTTCTCCGTTGATTTCCCATCATGCCAGCTGCAGAATTTTTCGTAGAATGCATCATATCTATCTGCAAATTCCTTCTTTACTTCATCAATATTGGCAATCGCATCAATGACGGCATCACTTGTCCTAAGCAGAGGTCCTGGTCCTTCATTTTCAAAATCTAGATAAAAGCCCCTTAATTGGTCCCGATACTTATCAAGGTCATACGTAAAGAATAAGATCGGCCGTTTTAGGTTGGCATAATCAAAAAATACAGAAGAATAATCGGTGATGAGAATATCTGAAATCAGGTATAATTCAGCAATATCATCATATTTTGAAAGATTGAACGCAAACCCATCCAAGCCTTCCACGTTAATATCATCTGCAATAAAATAGTGCATCCTTAGTGCGACCACATAGTCATCTCCAAGGGTTTCCTTCATTTTTTGTAAATCCAATTGAAGTTTAAATTTATATTTACCCGGCTCATAGTAGTCATCATCCCGCCAGGTTGGGGCGTATAATACCACCTTTTTGTTGTCTGGTATCCCAATGTTTTTCTTTACCCTCGCAACAATTTCTTCTTTTTGCGGTGAATATAGAATGTCATTTCGAGGGTAGCCGAACTCCAGCATTTCGTTGTCAAACTTAAAGGCACTCCTAAAAATTTCAGAAGAATAGCGGTTCGGCGATAATAAATAATCCCACGCCCGCGACTGCATATAGAAATCCCGCTTATATCTTGGATTGGCCGAGTATACATCCTTCATATCAAACACCAGTTTTTTAAGCGGGGTACCATGCCAGGTTTCTAAAAAGACATTTCCCTCTCTTTTGACGAGATGGAGCGGTTGACGCATATTATTGATCCAGTATTTCGATACCGCAAAATAATAATAATAAGCAAGGCTGAATCTTTTTACAATTTTTGCGTTTCCAGGGATTTGACGATTTTTATCATTAAACACCCAAATACACTGATAATCGAGATTATTTTCAATGATATATTCGTAAATATTACGGGGACTATCCGAATAGTTTTTTCCTAAGAAGCTCTCAAAAATAATGTAATTCTCTTTCATTGGGAATCTCAAGAAAAACTTATTATAGATATACCTTTTCAGTCGTGTGAACCCTTTAATCGCATTTTTAAAGTCCCTTGCTTCCACATAGAATCTATATCCCCTAATGAATTTGTCTTTATCTCCAGCCCGTAACTGGTTGACTTCCCTTTTAATATGGCTAGGCTGTGATATGGCATTAGCAGGGTTGAGAATTTTCATTGCGGACGACAATAAGGCAAAGAACTCATCCAAATCTTTTTTTTCTTGAAAAATATTAATAACCTGTCTGCGGTAAAACCTTAAGAGCAATCCATCCAAATATGACTTGACGGGTTCAGACGATCCATACTGTTTATTCATTTCCATATAGACTTGGACAAAATCACGGGTTCGCTCTTGGATCGAGCGTTGGACCAGACTTGGATTTGAAATCGGATCATTTCTAACCCGTTGAAAATATGTATGGATATTTAAGCTGGGTATACTTTTTACGTATAAGATGAACGGGATTACCCCAGATATATCCGTGGCGCCTTCCGTTTCCTCATAAAAACGAATCGTATGTTCTTTGATAAAACTGTTCCTGATTAATACATTTAAAATACTGCCGCTATGAAAAACTTGGGGGCTAGGTATATGGCTGACGATTACTTCCGAATGCTGAGGAACCTCTAAATCCGTTGGCTTTAGTAATCGTTTGGTTTTCCCAGCAATCGCAGGTGCTTCTTCAATATGAGCAACAAGAATTTCAATCCCAATCTCTGCAAGGATATCTTCACTATCTAGAAAAAACACAAACTCCCCAGTTGCAGAACTCAAGCCTTTATTTCTTGAATAGGCGACTCCCTGTTTTGACTCATTTTTTAAATAGACAATTCTTTTGTCTTGTAGCAACGTTTCAATGTATCCTGTATTTTCTGCATCCGAACCATCATTTATGATAAGAATCTCCAAATTAGTGTAGCTTTGTGATAATACAGAATTCAAACAGTCTCCGATGAATTCCATGGAGTTATAATACGGGATTATGATTGATACCGTCGCTTTTTGTTTAGTATTCATACTTATTCTGTCACACTCCCTGAAATTTCGACAAGTTACCTTATCGATTTTAACAAATTTCTGCTGTTTGTGGTATAAACATGCTAAATAATAAAGTTTCTGTAATACTTTGTTTGCCGCGCCTTTTTTGGTAGGTTTCCACATTATTGGTATTAAAATTTATGATTCTTAAAATAAAGTGGGTATTCGCAATATTTTTTATCTATCGTTCATTCTTTTCAGTGGAAAGTTTTAAAACACAAAAAAGACTGCATCCACGGCAGTCCTTTCGTGTTTTACTATAGTAAGGCTCTTTTCGTAAACTTTGTTGCTTTAGGAACTTTATAAGGATCATTTCTAAGTTTCTAGGCAATTTTCGCAAAGGTTCTTACGAAAGGATGCCACGAAGCATATAGTTATTCGGGTTGATAAACTTTTACGAAAAGCAACAATCTATGAGAAAATAGCCTTTAGTAAATAAATTTTAATGGAAGAATTAAAACCGCTTATCATTCCAAAAGTTCTTTACAAAATGTTTTTGAGGGTTATAGACCTCTAATGAATAGCCTTTTTTGCGCAGATAATCAATAATAATTGGAAGCTGCTGCGCTGTTCCTCTTGAATCATGGAAAAGAATCACGATGGGACCCTTTTTGCCCTTGAGACCGGATTTGACCCTCAAGGTTATCATTGTCGGTCTTGTTCGATTATATTTCCAATCGAGTGTATCAATGTCCCAGTCCCACATTTTAAAGCCCTTTTTCGCTAAAGCATCACGGAGTGGTTTCTTCATATAAGGTTTGCTTCCATAGGGAGCGCGGGTTAACTTACTATTAAACTTTGAAACTCTTAACAAAGTTTGACGTGTTTTCTCCATTTCAATGGCAACATTTTTAGAGCTTCCCCGATATAATTTACGAACATCGTGGGAAACACTATGTAACGCCGGATAATTTCCTTCTTTAATCACCCGTTGAACAGTTTTCGGATTCCGTTTGATATTGCCTTCAATCATAAAAAAGATCGCATGTGCCTTTTTCTTCTTCAAGATATCAAGAATTTTCGGGGTGTACTTATTGGGGCCGTCATCAAAAGTCAAATAAACAACCTTACTAGTTTTTGTCTCTGCCGCATAGGTGGACTCTGCTGAAAAAAAGCAGGTACTAATTAAAAGCAACATGGCTAGTATGACCGTCGTTGTTTTTTTGAACATATCTTTTCCCCCTTAAAAATAAAAAACTCTTTAAATCTTTTATTCTAAGATATGCAGGTGACGCTTTTCCCCATTTCTTTCAAAAAGAATAATCCACCAACATGAATAATCCTGCATTAATCCAAACAACCTATAACGGATAGAATCAAGATAGTTTTTTTCGAGGTGAATAATGCATGGAAGATAAACCATTTATTTTTTCTAGAAATATGACCGCGGTTGCAAAGGGACTAGCCATCGTCTTAATGGTCTATCATCATTTATTTGCCTTTCCAGACCGTATCAAAACTGTTGATTACTCTCCCATCATGATGGTGGATGACTTACCTTTAGACCAGCTTATTGGTGAATTTGGCAAGCTATGTGTGTCGACTTTCCTTTTCTTAAGCGGGTTAGGCCTTTATAAAAGTTTCCAATCAAAACACAGATTTACCTTCCGCCAGGGGTTAAAAAGAGCCATCAACTTTTTTACACTGTATTGGCTCGTCTTTTTTATTTTTATTCCGATTGGACTCAAATACTTTGATGATACCTTAAGGTATACTTGGAATCCTAAAATGTTTATTTATAATTTATTTGCCCTGATTCATACCTATAATGGCGAGTGGTGGTTCATTTCTGTATATATTGAATTAGTATTGCTTTTCCCGTTGATTGTTAAATTAATTGAAAAATGGCCAACTTTGGTTAGTTATCTCTCCTTTAGTTGCCTGTTTCTTTCTGCTTTCTTTCTGCATGTCGATGATTTTTTTTCTAACTTTGAATTAGTTCAGATTGCGATCAATCATTTAGGTACATTATTTCAGTGGCAAATAATGTTCATTACCGGGATCTACTTTTCCAAATATTCTTTATTTGAAAAATGGGATGCTTTTTTCTCTAAAATTCACTTAAATAGTAAAATCGTGTTTTTGCTGCTGCTTGTACTTTGCTTTTATTTAAGACAGTACACTTTCCCATTTATTATTAAAACAAGAGGACCTGAAATAGATGGAATCTATAATTACACGGATTTTATACTTGCACCTATCGTGATTTTCTCGTTTGTGAAACTGGTTCAAAATATCACTATTTTAGAAAGGTTATTCCTTCTTTTAGGGAAACACTCAACGATTATTTGGCTAACACATACCTTTTTTATTTATTACTTTTTTCAAGAAATGAGCTTTGCTCCTTACTATTCCACTTTGATCGTGATCTGGGTGTTTATCCTAACCATCTTGGTTTCGATTGGCATTAACTTACTAATCCGTTTGGCTCACTTGCCATTTTTCAGAAAAACGAGGATGGGAAGCTCTCCTTAGTAATAACTAATCGCTTGACTTCCAAATTGTTTCCAGCCTTCAACAAAGGAGTTGATTGGACGCTTTTTATTTTTCGTCCCATCTAATGGATCATTGAAGTAGACATATTTGGAATCATAGCCAGTGATAACCACTGAATGCTCTTTGTAAGTAATCCGAACGGTCCCATGAGAGGTATACCATGTCTGCCAATAAGAATTCGGAACACGGCTGAACCAGCTCGTATTTATGATCCAGACCGGATGTCCTGCACTAACGTAACTTAGAATGGTTTCGAACGGTTTCCCAGTCAAGTTTTTGATTCGATTCGGTTTATATTTTTCTGCCAAGGCTTCAATTGGTTTATTAAATACACCCCATCCCGGTTTACTGAAGGTATACATATTACCGACAAACCCATAGTTGGGATGTCCAAAATAGATTTTTCCATTCTTTCGTTTCAACGTCGCTGGATCTTTTTTCACTTGTTTGGCCAGCGTCATTTTATTTGCTTTTATCCCGGTATATTTCAATAGCATTGTTAGGCTCGTCACTTCACATCCACGCGGTAACTCTGGCATCTGACGCACGATCGGGACATTAAGGATTTTCTTTTTTAGCTTGGGCTGTGACTTAACAATCACTTTTTTTGACAGACTTTTGTTATTGCCCTTATCAACAGAGTAAACCTCAATGACTGTTTGTTTTTTTGGCTGTGGAATCGGAAAAGAATAATTCCCGTTTTTGTCTACTGCTTTCTTCAAGTAGTACTTAGCGTTCCTTTTTACATAAACGATGGAATTTGCCTCAGCCTTCCCGCTGATTGTAAAGGATTTATTAGTCAATTGGTTCACAGTCGGCATTTTAGGCGGCGTTTTATCGGTAACCACCGCCGCTTCTGTCATACTAGAGTTTGCTCCAAACACTAATAAAATGAGTAAAGCTATGATTATTTTCTTTTTCTTCATATCTAGTTTCTCCTAACATAAGGGATTATGTAAAAAAAACTAGGGTCCTAGTTCTCCCCTAGTTAAAACGGTAAATTACATGCCCACACTAAGATCAGTAATATATTTATTAGCGACATACCCAACTCTTCCACCCAAATCAACTACATAGTAATCCTTTTCCCTTTTGAAAAAATAGTAATCTTGATTTTTATTAAAATAGGCAATAACCTTCCCAGAAGTCATTTTGTCGACCACTGGCGCGTTTGCCTTCATTTTGATGATGCCGATTTGTGGAAGATTCGCGGCCCATCCGCTTACTGAAGCTTTCTTTAGAGCAATCACCGATTTTTTTTCAATATAACCGGTCCCTTTACCAAATTTGATCCCAAACCAGGTGCCCTTATTTGAGATGATTTTCAGAGTTTGGTATTTTTTCAATGTACCAATCGCAGCTGATTTAGAACTATTTTGATAGATTGTTACATCTGCCTTACTCTTAAAATATTGGGCTGACGCCTTCGCTTTATGATTCTTATTCACGATTGCCGCTAAATTAGCAATGACCTTTTGTGATTTTTCATAGGAGATCCCTTTTGTCATTATCGCTAACACATAGGGGTTTCGATCATAAACGATAGCTGCATCATTATAGATTCTGTCATTAGGAATCATTCCTACCTTGTGGGCAACTGCTGTTCCCTTAATCCCGCTTGGAATCGTCGTATTATAGACAGTCTTTTTCAAATAGCCAACAAGCTCTTTGCCTAACGGGCTTTTATTGGAAAATTGATAGAGCCTTTTTGCATAGATTGTTAAATCATTCGCGGAGGTTAGATTTTGCCCATTCGGATAAGCATATTGGCCGCCAACGCTTTTCATATATTTAATAAAAGTCCGCTGCCCGACTCTTTCCTTGAGCATGATAAAGGCAATATTATCACTGTAAATCATAGCCTTTTTAACAAGGTCTCTAATTGTATAGGTAGTCCCAACCTTATCTTTTTGGATGACGCCGCTGCCGCCATAATAATGATAACTTTTGTATGTAAGCCTCTGATTTAAGTTAATCTTGCCTTTTTCTGCCTGCTCCATAATATAGAGTGCAAGCGGCAGTTTAATCGTACTAGCAGCACGACTTGAAGTATTCCCTTTAATTTGAAAAGTTTCCCCGGTAACCAAATCCTGATACTTTAATGTAACGCGGCCGCCAGACTTTTTTATGTACTTATTTAGTTCACTCGATACCTTTTTTGTAAAATCCTGATGTGCTGTTAATTCTGCTGCACTTGCATATTGCCCAGGAATGATCATGGAAAATAATATAATTGCGATTATCATTCCTTGTAAAAAACGTCTCGTCTTCAACTATTTCCCCATCCTTTTCACATGTATCTTTCTTAAATTTTAACAAAATTTGCAATATATTAATATAGGTTTCTACAATAATTGGAAATTAAGACAAAGAAAGGTATCCATGTTGGATACCCACAAAACTTCTATTCCCTCCTAGATAGGAGGCATTTATTCGTGATAAAAAAATACCCCCGAAGAGCTCGAGGGCACTGAAAAAGTCCAATATTTAATAGAGGCAGTTGAAAGTTCAATGAACTTTC
>NZ_JBJORY010000039.1:0-2885 GCF_046562815.1 Neobacillus sp. 204 | reverse complement strand
GGAAGATAGTTTACTGGAGTTTCCTAAAAATTAATTTTAGAAATTGTGAAATATTTTACTTAAACAAACGGGTGCAATAGTTGAACAGTGGGGATGGCTGTGGCGGTATAATAAGAATGACCATTAAATTTTATGTGAAGGGATGATATTTTATGAGTAATAGTGTTTTGTTAGTTGTTGATGTTCAAACAGCATTGATTAAAGAACATCCATATAATGAGAAAAAAGTAATTGGGAATATCAAAAAACTTATCTCTATTGCAAGAGATTCTAATAAAGAAGTGTTATATGTTCGGCACGATGATGGTATAGGTGAAGAATTAGAATATGGTACTGATGGATGGCAGATTTATAATGAAATAGCACCTAATAAGGATGAAAGGGTTTTTGAAAAAAAATATAATAGTGCATTTTTCAAAACTGGCTTAAAGGAATATTTGGAGAGTAAAAAAATAGATACTATTATTTTGACAGGACTTCAAACAGAATATTGTATTGATGCAACTTTGAAAAGTGCATTTGATAATGGATATAGGGTAATTATTCCAGAACAAACAAATACAACATTTGATAATGAGTATCTATCTGGTGAAAAACTTTATGAGTTTTATAATTATAAAATATGGAATAATCGTTTTGCCAAAGTGCTATCTGTTGATGAAGTAAGCAAAATTTTGTTTAGGTAAATTATTTTTTGGGTTACATAGGTTTAATAAAGTCACAATGTCCTTATTTCACTAACGGATGCAAGAGTTAAAGATCAAGCTGCCAGTGTGGCGGCTTTTTTCTTGTTCAACTAACAGATCAGGTTAATTTAAGAAAAACAAAATTTTTGTCACCCATTTTACCGTTTTATGGTAATGTTGAAGTAGTTTATTTATATCGGGGTGACAAAGTTATGGGGATTATTCAAAGGGATTAGAGTTAAAAACGGTGATCGCCACGGCGGTCTTTTTTCTTGTTGAACTAACTTGCAGTTATATACAGTATGATTTTTGACCGTATTCATAGTAAATAACAAAACAAAAACAGCCTCTTTTATAACTTTGTTTACTTATTATATTCAGTAAGTAATTATAGTTTTCAACGTAAACAACGATAGGACTTTACTTGGAGAGGTGGGTATGATAGGCTCGTTTGCCTGATGAAACCTAGACTTCAGCCTTTCAAGACAAATCGTACCCCAGACGCTCCAAGTCAAGTCCTTAAACACCTATTCTATGGAAACATATAAACAAAGATAAAGGGTGCACCATATCAATGTTTTGTTAATTGATACTGTATATAAGAAGCAGTTTAGTTGAAGAAGGAATAGCAAAGGAAAATAAAAAGTAAATTGTGTACACCATAAATGTGAAGGAATAAGATCAGCATTTTGTTAATTTATTGATCTTATTTTTCGATTTATTCAATTCCTAAAAACAAGCTTTCTTTTTTAAATATCTCATGCAGGAGTAGGTTTTTTCTTGAATTCAAGATAGAAAATTTTTTCTTTTCTAATAAAAGAGGTGAGAAAGAAGCCAAAGTTTCCAGTGTGGGCGGTAAAGTTCGATGGGGCACTTGAACTTTCTTATCCCCAAATAAGATCGATTTTTTGGATCCAATGTGAAAACCCCAATCTCCAAAAGACGGAACAATTGTATGATAGCTGAGTACTTGGAACCCGGCACTTTTTATGGTTTTTCCAATACTCCAAAAGACAATTGGTGTATGATCAAGTGCGTTTGCTTGACTTACGAAAACTCCATCATCGGTAAGAGAACGTTCTAATAGGGAATAAAATTCTAATGTATAAAGGTCACTAATGATTCTATTTGATGGATCAGGAAGGTCGACAATAATAACATCATAAGGAAAATGATTGGTGGCTAGAAAGGTAGCAGCATCTTGAGGATAAATCGTTACACGGGCATCGTGAAGTGAGTATTGATTAAGTTTGGCTAGGTTTGATACATTTTTGGCAACATCTAATACTAAGGGATCTAATTCAACTAGAGTAATATGCTTTACATCCGGATATTTTAGTACTTCTCTTAAGGCAAGACCATCACCACCACCTAAAATAAGAATTTGTTTTCGGTTTAATGCAATGGTTAGAGCTGGATGGACGAGTGCCTCATGATAAACCTGTTCATCTAAGGAGCTGAATTGCAACTGCCCATTTAGGTACATTCTTAAATCAAGGGCTTCAACGATTTGGATATTTTGAAATTGACTTTTACCCGTGAATACTTTACGGTGATTCCCATTCAGAATCTCTCTCAATCCAACTATGTCCCATTTATTTTCAAAATAGGTTTCATCACTGTCTTGATCCCTTGAAATTGATGTAGGAGCTAGCGGCCACTGATATATCTGGGAATTCCAAGGTTTTGTTATTCCACGACAAATGTGATGAATGATGGCCCTTTTTGATGAAATTTCCTTTAAGATATATTCCACTTGGTATATGGGATCTTTATCACCACAAGTATATATGTCTAATGCAGCATAACCTTCTTCAGGCCATGTATGAATGGAGATATGCGAACTAGCTAAAACGATCATACCGGTCAATCCTTGTGGATGAAATGGATAGAAGTAGGAGGACAAAATCTTCATCTGGCCGTTTTTAGCAACTTTAATAAGTAATTGTTCCAAATATGTCTTATTATTTAGTAAGTCGCTATCGCACTCAAATGCATCAATGATGATATGTTTTCCTTTCATACTAAAACACATCCTTTCTTTAAATCCAGTTTAATTTTACCATATATTTATCTTTATTATGCTTCAAATACGTAATGCAGACATTGTCATACCCCCTTCATATAGAATGTTGTGGGATCCTAGCCTCACGGGTGCGTTTCTGCAATTTGTGAGAAGGCTTTTTCACTCCTAGAATT
>NZ_JBJORY010000038.1:0-4131 GCF_046562815.1 Neobacillus sp. 204 | reverse complement strand
TACTTTATTCTAGCAGTCACACCTCGTCACTTTCATACGAAAGTAAAGCAGAAACCTATAAGTGATATACGAAATGGTGGATAGATGAGAGGGAGTCGGAGGGGGTCATAGTACAAATGATGGCAATGACAACATAACATTGTCTAGGGAAGGACGGCAAAGCCAATACCCTGCTTCGTTCAAATGTTGGAAGGAGGTAAGAGTCAGTAGGGGGCGAACTGTTTAGTTGACGGGATCTATGTCCCACGGGTGCTTACGTTCTACCCCGGCTACCGTTATACTAAAACCAAATAAAAATTGGTCAACCAGAAATATCTGGCTGACCTTATAATACGAACGGGTGCTTTGCTTCAATAAAAGGGGCAAGGCATTTTCTTATTCCTTTAACGGGTCAGTTGAAGATATATTGGCTAAAGGGGATAATAATCAAACCTTATATATTAATAAAACTTAATTTCAAGTTAAAAATAATAATTTTATTTAATTAATAATTATAAATATACTAAAAATTAGAACTTCGGATTAGTTAATCTTATGACGTTGACTATACGCGAGTTTCATAACATTATTGTTATCATAAATTAGGAGGAATTATCAATGGAATCTCTTGACTTGAGGAATAAGGATTTTCCAGTCGAGCTTGATCCAAAGGCAAGATTTGGCGTGGATTGGAACGACAAAAACGTAGACGATCCAAATAGCTTTACTCATCGTTTTGCGCAAATCAATGGAATACGAATTCACTTTGTCGAAGAAGGACAAGGGCCGCTCGTCATTCTGCTTCACGGTATCCCCTATTTATGGTACACGTGGCGAAGACAGATTCGTGCGCTCGCGACGGCCGGTTATCGGGTGATTGCGCCAGATATTCGCGGCTTCGGTCAGAGTGATTGTCCGTCCGACGTACAGAATTATGGTTTATTTTATTCGGTCGGTGACTTGGTCGGACTTATGGAAGAGCTTGGCGAAAGTACCGCTGTCATTGTCGGCCATGATCTTGGAGCCTGGGTTGCAAATGCGGCCATTCAACTTCGCCCTGATTTATTCCGGGCATTAGTCATGTTAAATACGCCTGTGGGTCCAAGGGAAGTCCTAAGGCCAAGTGTATCCTGGGAAAAAGTGCGCATCGCAACAGGAAAGCGCGGTCATCACGATTACTTTCAAAATCCTCACGTGGATCCAGTGTTGAATGCGGACATCCGCAAGACGTTGCGCAGCATTCTCTACTCTGTCTCCGGAAGAGCTATCGGTGAGGAACGTTGGAATCCGCTTATTGGGGAAGGGGAAACTTTACTCGACACGTTATTGAATCCCATGCAGTTCCCTGATTGGTTGAGCGATGAAGGGCTGGACTACTATGTCAGCGAATATTCGCGGAACGGATTTACCCCGATGCTGAATCATTATCGTAACCGCGACCGTAACTGGGAGCAGATGGCTTTCTTGGAAGGAGTTAAGCAGCAGCAGCCGGCCATGTTCATCGGTGGCGCCGATGACGTACTAGCCCCATTTTTTATGCCCATCTTCGATAAACTGGAAAATTTTATGCCAAATATGCAAACGAAAGTTTTGCTCAAAGGCGTAGGTCATGACGCCCCAGAGGAACAACCAAAGGTAGTCACAAGCATGCTTTTGGAATTTTTGCAGAATCTTGACTAACGGGATGCATTACTTGAATATCCTACTGCTAATTTTGGCAAATTGAAAGCAATTCTCTATAATGAGAATTGCTTTATTTTGGTATTATTCTATCCAATATCCATTCCATTTTCTCTTCTTAAGATTCTTATCTCAATTCATCCCAATATAAAAAGACATACTCTGGTTCATGCTCTTTTTTCAACTCATCAATACTTGCTATTATATCTAGAGTTTTCTGTTTATTCGTATGTAAAGTATTACTAGCGTTCTGTTTTAAGCCCTTTTCATCCATGATATACACTCTCCTTTTTAGCATAGTTTGTGCCCTGCCCCTCTTCTTATTCTTATTTTTGCAAGGAATGTAATCAGGTGAAATATCCAAAATATAAGAAGAAAAATGGAATGTATTATGAAAATCAGCTTACCTAGTTCACTCTAATATGTATGTCTTATGCTGCTTTGTTCATTTCACACGTGCAAATAAAGGCGAAAGGAAACGAACACTAAAAAGATTCGTGTTTGTAAAAGAGAACATATTGTGAAACGTTTCACTTAAAGTAACGGGTGCAAGAGTTGAAGAACGAGGATTGTTCCGGTGATCCTTTTTTTGTTATTGAGCTAACGATGGAGTTTAGTTCAATAAGGTTTGGGAAAAATACCTACAAAAAGATACATTATTGAATTTTTGTTGAGTACATTTATTAGATTAAATAAGGAGTTTTTTTGTTGGATTTTCTTGAAATAAAAAAATTAGTAAAGGACTTACCAGAACAAGAAGTAAGGTTATACTTGCAATTTATTCTTTTTAAGATTGCATTGTTGGAGGATAAAGAAGAATCTTTAGTTGATTTTGTAAATGATCTTAAAGAAATTTATAACGAAATTCTCTATCCAAAAGACACAAACCAAAATCAGTTTGATAAAGGTAATTACACAAAAGTTCATATACAATTTGGATACCCGTATTTAAGACAACTATTAAAAGAATTAAACTTACTTGAAGAAGATTTTACTATTACTTTCCACGACAATTTTGCTATTGCTCCTATAGGTAGTTTGGATACAGAAAAAGGACAAACAGATAGATTTGATTGGTTAAAAAAAAATCTATCTGATGAATATGAAATTGAAAATTATCAAGAGAGTTATCCGGGAGTAATTTCTCAATTATTAACAATTCCAGAAAATGTTCCAATTTACATATGGGTATCAGAAAATGCCAATGAACAAACAGCTCTTCTTTTTACAATGTATTTGTTACGGGAAATGAAAAACAATATTTTTATCATTGATACTGCAACATTGTATAGAAGATTGTTTGAAAAAAAAGCTAAGAAGTATGTACCCTTTTTTTCAGGTGAAATAATTTTAGGTGAGTTACAAAGCATATATAAATATAGCCAAGAGAACAAGCAAATTTTATCTGACGCAGAGCGTAAGCATATTGAAAAAAAGTGGTTAGACCTATCAAACAATCCAGGTACTTTAAGAATTTGGGAAAATGGAGAAATAAAAGTTGTTGCTGAAGACTATTATGATGATTTTATAATCGAAAAAGCTAAGAAGCTGATTGGGAAGAAAAAGGGGTTTATGATGTGTGCAAGATTAGTCGGTGAAGTTTATGGACATATTTTTCAATATATCGGTGACAGTTTTCTGGAATATAGGGTTAGGAAATTAATCGAAAAGGGAATTTTTGAATATGAAGGTAGTTTAGATGCAATGCGTTATTACGGTATTAAATTTAAGTAAAGGTTTTATTGAATAGGACAGTGTAAAATATTTGTTGAGGGAAGCAAGAAAAATGAGCTTCTCTTTTTTAATACTTACTTCTATAACTTCGTAAAAATGTTAGTGAAGAATTGTACTTAAACTAATGGGTGGTGCTTTATTACAACAAGTTCAGGTCGCCGTAAGGCGGTTTATTTCTTTCTTCAAATAACGTGACAGTTTAGTTTAATAAGATTCCCTCCATCTGTTTAATTGAGTGCCAACTCATGTTATAATGAGTAACTTAGGATAATTACTATTTTTACTTATAATTGAACGGATGCCAAGAAAAGCCTTCGCATAGCGATAAAATATGGAGGTGTATTAGAATGAATAAACGATGGACGATTGGTAAAATAAAAGAATTTGTTGAGAAAAATTCGGAAAGTAAGTTGCTAACGACGGAATATCACGGTTTTTCTCAAAAGTTACTATTTAAATGTGCATGTGGTAGCAACTTTGAAAAAACATTAACGAAATTTAAAAATAATAACCAACGTAAATGTGACGTATGCCAACCGCCAAAAGCGACACGATAACGTATAGCGAATAAGTGCCGATTTCTATTAAAGAGAAGTTGGCACTATTTTTATTTTATAGGGGGAATAAAAGTAGATTTTACTAAAGGGGAGGTGTAGATGAATATTCCTTCTTAAACTACCGGGTGCAAGAGTTAAAGACCGGCGCTGTCATTTTGGCAGCTTTTCTTGTTCCACTAAC
>NZ_JBJORY010000037.1:0-4353 GCF_046562815.1 Neobacillus sp. 204 | reverse complement strand
CGTTAGCTGAATAAGAAAAAAGCCACCAAGAATGGCAGCTGGTCTTCAACATAAGCACCCATTCTTGAATAAGCTATTGCATATTAGAATCGTATCGTTCACTTAATATTTATTTGTAAAAGACTTAAATTGGAATTAATGTACACTTGCCCAAAACTTATCCCTCTTTTAAACTAAATGTATTCATAACAATAAAGGGAGAAAAAACGTGAACAAAACACTCGGATTTTTAGTAACCTTTTCGATACTAATGGCTCTTAATTTCGGTGCAGCACATCTTTTTCAAGCCGATATAGTTGATTTAACTTTTCCTGTAGGAATCCTGGGAATCCTAGTAACAGCACGAAATAATCCAATGACCGATCTATTTAACAGCAAAACCTACATGGAAGTTGAGGGAAAAAGAGGCGCTAAATTTGGTAGAATACCAATCCTTGCTTCCGTTACATATACTTTATGTGCCATTATCGTTACATTCTTTTATTACAAAAGCTATTTCATATAGTGTTGCTATTTTTAGCAGCACTTATTTTATTACCCAATATACGTCAATTATGCATTACTAAATTATTAAGACATAATGATAACTTAAAAGACACAATTCCTTGTACAAGAATTGCGCCCGATTGTGGAGGATCATTTATGTTGTCTTAATTGAAGATAAGCACCCGTTAGCTTAACAAGGATTAGTTAAAAAGATAAATATTCTAACAATAATTTTCTAGTCTTTTCATTGTTCATATATTCATCGTAAAACGTTGGATAATTAGAGATGTTTTCTTCTAAAAACCGATATTGTTCAAAAGTGTCAAAGAAGGATAATTTAAGCCCCTCTATTTGACCTTGTGGGATTTTGCTTTGATTTCCCCTAAGAACATAACTTAAACATCCAGGTATATTCATCCAATAAGTATTTAAATCAGCGTTTAAACAATCTTGTTTCGAAAATTTCCTTTTAAAGTCTTTTTGCATCTTAGCTGTATCTTTAGAAGGAAAAGGATTAATTATAATTTGTTGCATAGACTTCAATTCTTCAAAAATTTGCGTTTTATCTGTATCAAACACCACCAATTTGTAATATTACATATTTTATTTTACCATTTCTTCTTCCACTCCCTCAGTTTGATACGAATATCTCTCGAATGCTCACTTATTCGCAGGATTTCACAACCCTTATAAATAGAATGACAGGTAATTGGAATGAATTCAGATCATTTGGCTTCGTGAAGGCATAGTTAAATAAAGGAGTTAGCTAATACTTCATATTTTACCATATAATGCACATCTCCACGCCGCCCCTGGAGGCTTTCCCTCCCATGTCTCAACGGGTCAATTGCCCTCTCATTCCTTCGTCATGCCTATCCAAGGGGTGGAGGCCAGTTATGCTAACCTGATGGGTCACAATGCCCTTTTGTTCAAGAAACCTGGTACTCCGTACATATTTGAAATCCTACGAATAAGACAACATTCAATAATTAAAGTTAACTATTTTAGATGGTGCATCTACTTAACTAATGTTTTATTTCTATGCTGCTAAAGGGATTAATTCTTGTATTTTATTTGGACAGTAAGACTCGTTTCGTCGTATTATTCCTACAAAAATCCTTGCTAATTTACCGATCAGTTTCATGATTGATTTCATTTTCTTTATCTTTTTAACCTTCACATTATGGGAATGCATGGCTTTAAATTCAGGGTTATTCATCACAAGGCTCATGGTTGCTAAGTAGAGGAAGCGTCGGAGTCTTGATCTTCCACGCTTCGAAATGACGATCTGACCTTTCCATTTGCCTGAACTTGCTTCAGCTAGATGTAATCCTGCAAGACGTAATAGAGAGTTTCCGTGGGAAAATCCACTTAAATCTCCTGACTCACCTAGTATCCCAGCTAATGAAATTTCACTTATTCCCTTAATCATAAGTAGTTTTTTCGCGAATGGTATTTTGTTGAGGACATCTTTAACTTGTTGTTCAACTCTTTCGAGTTGTTTTGCAGCGAGGTCATATTCCTCTAATAATTGTTCTAAATGGAATTTATAAGCATCAAGTGCTTGTTCGGTTCCAATAGAAGATTTTGCTAGATTGATCAGTAATTGAGCTTTTTTAGGTCCTGGTTGTCTTTTCATTAATGACTTCAATCCCCTCATGACATCTAGTGGCTCCATTGAAGATATTTCATCTGGAGTTGGAAACAAACGAAGGGTTGCTATGGCCCCTTTGCACGAAACATCCTTAAACACTTGCCGTAGCTCTGGAAAGACAACATCTACCCATCGATTTATTTGATTAATAGACATGACGAGACGTTTTACAATCACATCACGATTAGACATTAGAACTCTAAGTTTCTCAAATGATTCTGATGATAGGCGAATGAAGGAATAGTAGCCGTTTTTGACCATATCCGCGATAACGAGCGCATCCTTTTTATCACTCTTAGATTGGGTATTATCACGATTCTCTTTATTCCTTTTTACTAAGTGGGGATTGACTGTTACTACCTCAATGTTTTGGTTATATAACCATTTGGATAGGTTAATCCAGTAATGACCTGTAGGCTCCATACCAACTATTGTTGAATCTAATTTTTTTAGTTTTTGTAAGTTTTGAATCCAACTTAATAGTTTTACGAACCCCTCTTCATTATTTTCAAATGAAAGAGGATCTCCAACTACAATTCCACGGAAGTTAACAGCTCGAGCAACGTGTAGTTGTTGAGCGATATCCACACCAACAATAAGGTGTGTATCGGAAATTCTTTCTATTAGTTGATTTTGTTTGTCTTGCATTTTAAAATTCATAGTAGGGCTTCCTCCTTAAGACAATGAGTTTAGATTGGTCTCTATACTCGTATCTTACTGAGGGGCTCTATTTTTTTCAAACCTGATATTTAACGATCTACAGGAATGCTAACCTGCTTACATTAGTGGAACAAGAAAAAAAGCCGCCGCAGCAGTCCCCATCTTTAACTCTTGCACCCGTTACTTGAATAAAGGTTATAGAAAAAACCAACACAAAGCTACTATTGCAAACATAAGTAATCCAAATGTAAAAGCAAATACTCTATACAATTTAATATGAAAACGTTCAGGGAAAATTTTTTTATTTAACCATAAAAGAAAATCAACAAGTAATTCGACTAAAATGATATCTGTATCTAATGCTTCAAAGAATTTATCATCTTTTTTATATGGTTTAAAAGCATGATAAAGGGCATAAGCACCTGCACCACCGACTAAAACGGTAATTATGATTAGAAAAATCAAATCCATAATATCACCTTTTTAAAAGAATACTTTCCATATGCATTATTCCCAACTTTTATTAAATTTTGAATTAAACTGCTTACGTTGGCTGAACAAAAAAGGCTCCCAAAAAGGCAACCATATCTTGAACTCAAGCACCCTTTAGTGCACAAGATGCTATGAATAATTGCTCTCAGAATCAGTTGTGAATCGACACCAGATGATTACCGCCAGCAAAACAAAAAGTCTACCATTTCAGTCTTTTTTTCTTAAAAAACATCTTTATTGACTGGTTTACCTTCTTTGTCGTACAGCTCATATTCCACATGATAGCCATGATCCCTTTGTTTTGGTAAGTTATGTATTTTGTAAAATGAGGCTGTTTCATTAGGAACACTAATTTCATCTTCAAGTATTTTTACACCGTTTACCTTTATGATTAATTTAGTGACGTTATTATAATAATTCGATACGATAATTACTCTATTCAGATTAAACTTTATAGGGAAAACCGATAATTCACTTGACCTTGTTTCTGAGTCTTCAAACTTGTAGTTCCCAAATTTATCTTTATAAAAAACAATATACGAAGGACGATTGTCATACAAAAACGGAACGATTCGTTCATTTTTGTCGTCAATGATTTTTAAGATTTTAATCGATTCCTTGTTTTTAAATAAATCACTCGAATTAATAACGTTAATAATATTTTCTTTATTATTACCGTTCACAAAAAAGATAGGTCTAAGAACCAGTCTAACAATTACTAATACCACACACACTGATAAAATTCCGATAATCACTTTTTTCATGTCAATTTTCCCTCCAAAGGTTGTGACCTAGCCGTATTATTTCGACTATTTAATTGTATATGAATAGTATTATTTTGTAATTTGGGGGAATTTCGCTCTTTTTCACTCTAAATGCACAATTTGTACAAAGTGAATGGCTGTTGACGCAACCCTTGTTCAACTATCCTGCACGTTAGTGGAACAAGAAAAAGAGCTGCCGCAGCAACCCGTAGTTAAACTCAAGCACCCGTTTGTTTAAGTAAAATATTTCACAATTTCTAAAATTAGTTTTTAGGAAACTCCAGTAAACTATCTTCT
>NZ_JBJORY010000036.1:0-5181 GCF_046562815.1 Neobacillus sp. 204 | reverse complement strand
AGTTCTTCGGGGTGGTCTTTGACTTTATGACCTTCCCATTTTGTGATAACAATAGCAGCTAGTGAGTTACCAACAATGTTTACACATGTACGGGCCATGTCCAGCAGCCTGTCTACGCCTAAAATAAACGCCAAGCCCTCGACTGGAACACCGACACTTCCTAAGGTTGAAAGCAGGACGACAATTGAAACACCAGGGACACCTGCAATCCCTTTTGAGGTAACCATTAAAATAAGGACTAATGTAATCTGATGTCCAATGCTCATATGAATGCCATACATTTGCGCGATGAACAGTGCGGCAATCGCCTGATACAAGGTTGAACCATCGAGATTAAAGGAATAGCCAGTCGGAATCACGAATGAAGTAATCCCTTTCGGACAGCCGATTCGCTCCATTTTTTCCATAATTTTTGGAAGGACGGTTTCCGAACTTGCTGTGGAATACCCTAAAATTAATTCGTCTTTCAGGTAAGCTAATAGCTTAAAAATATTATAGCCAGCTATTTTCGCAACAATACCAAGGACCACAATAATAAAGAATATCATTGCGCCATAAACGGTTAAAACCAATTTTCCGAGCGGTATTAATGATTCCAGCCCAAATTTCGAAACCGTAACCCCAATTAAGGCAAACACCCCAAATGGAGCAATCTTCATAATCTGATTGGTTACAAAGAACATCGCATCAGCAGTACCCCTAAAAAACGCGATAATCGGCTTGCCTTTTTCACCGATTGCCGCAACGCCAAGTCCAAACATTACGGAGAAGAAAATAATTGCCAACATGTCCCCATTTGCGAACGCCTGCACAACATTAGTCGGTACGATATTCACAAGAGTATCAATATGTGAGTGTGACTCCGTTGCTTTTTCAGTCGTAACATAGGAACTGATGTCCGATTTAACAAGTTGTGAACGGTCCACGCCTGTACCAGGATGGAAAACATTGGCGATTAACAACCCAACAAAGATTGCGATCGTTGTAATAATTTCAAAATAAAGTAGCGTTTTTCCGCCGAGCTTCCCTAACGATTTCATATCGCCCGTACCGGCCACACCGACAACAAGGCATGAAATAACAATCGGCACGACAATCATTTTAATTAATCGTAAAAAGATGTTTCCAATCGGCTGTAAAAATTGCTCAACTTGCGGATTTCCGAAAAAAATGGCACCCACAATTATCCCAAGAATTAAACCAATAAAAATTTGCCATGCTAAACTAATTTTTTTCACTAACTTCTCTCCCATCGATAAGTTTTTTGATAATATTATAGTAGAATATAGCTTGTAAACGTTTTCAACATTTACATCATACCGGCAGAACTACGATAAACTACAAAAAACTACAAAAATGATAAAAAATATTTTTACAATTTATAATATTCTTTTTACGATAGAAAGGGAGTGATTGTATTCGCGATAAATTATTAGCGTATTTATTTATGATTATTGCTGTGCCCATTACTGGAGAATTAAAGTTTTACCCCTTAAGCGGTGCTGATTTAAGATTCAGCATGAGCACAACTGTATTCTTCTTCATTTTATTATGGTCACGAAAAATCCATCCCGTTTTAGCCGGCTTTTTAACGGGAAGTGCAGTTGTTTGTTTTCGGATTATTCTGGACAAGGTACAGGTTGGCTCATTCGATTTCCCTATCCATTTTCCCGTGTTTTTTTATTACATGGTCTTCGGCATGTTTTTCTATATTTTTAAGGTAAAGAAATTGTATCATCGGCCGCTTCTCATTGGTCTGCTTGGCATGGTGCTCGAAATCATGGGGAATGTTATCGAAATGACCATTCGCCATTTTACAACCGATATGAAAATGGCAACCTCGAGCTTCTTGATTATTATAGGGGTAGCGATCATTCGCAGCTTCTTTGTCCTCGGTTTTTTCAATACCATCTTAGTGCGGGAAACTAGGTTGGCTGAAGAGCAGCAAAAAAAGCGGACCGAGGAGGTTTTACTATTAGTCTCAAATTTGTATGTAGAAATGTTTCAATTGGAAAAATCAGCGAAGGATGCGGAGAAGTTAACCAGCGCCTGCTATGCCATTTATCGTGATTTAAAAGCTCAAAACAATCAGAATCAAGCGCAAGAGATGCTGAAAATCGCCGGGGAATTACACGAGATTAAAAAAGATAATCAACGTATATATGCCGGTTTGTCCAAATTAATGGCCAAAGAAAAATTAGATGATTTTATGAACATTCAGGAAATCATTTCTGTTGCAGCCATCTCGAATAAAAATTATAGTGAGTTGCTCGGGAAAACGATTGGTTTCCAGGTAGGAATTTCCGGTGAACATCCAGAGTACCACACTTTTATCCTCCTTTCCCTAATCAATAATCTTGTCGCCAATGCTGTGGAAGCCATCCATCAGGAGGGACAGATTGTAGTAACGGTTGAAAAGGTTCAAGACCTAGTCAAAATAACGATAAAGGATAATGGAAACGGGATTTCTAAAAAAAACAAAGCGTATATTTTTGAACCAGGCTTTACGACGAAATTTGACCAAGCCGGAATCGCTTCTAATGGAATTGGTTTATCCTACACAAAAAGTGTCATTGAAGATCTCGATGGCAAAATTAACCTGATTGAGTCTTCAAAAGAAAAAGGAACAACCTTTGAAGTTCAGCTTCCGGTTGTAAATTTAATGAAAAAGGGGTGATTTACGGTGAAATTTTTTATTGTCGATGATGCCCCCACTATCAGAGGGATGTTATCAAATATTATTGAAGAAGAGGGATTGGGTTCGGTGGTGGGGGAGGCAGCTGACGGGTCTGAAGTAGATGCCCATACCCTCGATGTACAGGAAGTTGATATTCTAATGATTGACCTGCTCATGCCCATCCGGGACGGGATTGAGACAGTCAGAGAAATTGCTCCCTCCTTTCGGGGAAAAATCATCATGATCTCCCAAGTCGAAACGAAGGATATGATAAGCGAAGCGTATTCCCTAGGTGTCGAGCATTATATCACAAAGCCGATTAACCGGCTTGAGGTGGTAAGTGTCATTAAGAAAGTAAGTGACTATCTGAGAGTGGAAAAATCACTTCATAACATTCAAAAGTCATTAAGCTTTTTAACTACGCACAATACAAAAAATCGGCTGTTTGAGAACACTCTCCCAAGTAAACAACCTTTGTTTCCGTCCTTTGCCAAAAGCATCCTGCTTGAACTTGGGATTGTTGGCAAAAATGGTGAAAAGGATTTGTTGGATCTTCTGGAAATTTTACATCAATGGGACATGGAGGGAAATCGGGAGCTTCCGCCTTTGAAGGATCTGTATGAGCAGGCGGCCAAAAAACGGCTTGGTTCGTCCGTCTCTCCTGAGGAAATAAGAAAAGAAGCCAAGGCTGTGGAACAACGGATCCGCCGCATCCTCCAACAGGTGCTCGAGCATCTTGCTTCGCTGGGATTAACCGATTATGCCAACCCAACATTTGAATATTACTCATCCAAATTGTTCGACTACACCCAAGTAAGAATGAAAATGCTCGAACTGGAAGGAAAAAAACACACCGCAACTTCCCGAATCGACATCAAAAAATTCCTCTATGCTTTACAAATGGAGACAAAAGGCAGACTATCACAAAGGTAGATTGCTCTCGTTCAAACAAGTACCCTCTTGGGAAAAACAAAAAAGTGCCAGGACGGCCCTTTTAAATGTTTGCAGTAATAGATGTTTTAAAGAATTTTTTCTAAACCATGAATGTCATGAAGAAAATAATCACAAGCAATCCGATTTGCGTTAAGGTCGTTTCCTCTATTTAAAATAAAGTGGTTAAAACAACAGTTATGATATTCCATTAAGGCGCTTTTCCGGAATAGATTAAGCGTCTTTTTGTAATGAGTTAGATTCTAGAACTTTTGTTAACATGTATAAGAGATTGTGAAGGTTTCTACTTAAACTATAGGTTGTTTGAGTTGAACAAGAGGTTGCTTCGGCAGCCTTTTTACGTTGTTCCACTAACGTAAGCAGAATAGTTGAAGAACAAGGTTGAAAATAGATAGGTTTTTTATGTTGCATTTTACATATATTGCGAAGGAAGTAAAGGAAAAAAGCTATCACAATTAACTAGCACTTTTAGATTTTTAAGGAGTATTATGAGAGGCAATCATTAGATTGGGAATCTCGAGGTAGGGAAGTACAAAGATTGATTCCCAGGAAAAATTGTTATTGTATCAGAGGTGCTACTGCGGAAACTAAGTTGCACAGTTGACCGTGGCGTAGTTCATAAATGGTTGGATCTCAATAACAGTCAATTTAATGAATTATATCAACGGGTTTTCAAGTAATGCCAATGGAATAAGTGTTATTTTTGAAAATTCTAAGATTATTTGCGCCAGTAAGGACGAGCGTACACACAAACGAATACTTTTTAACATTTCATATAATATGAATTCTGTTATTTAGACGTTTATGCATTAATGGACAAGCATCTAAACAAAAAATAATAGAATATATCTTTTTTTAAAGGAAGTGAAAAAATGGGTTGTAATTGTAATAAAAAAAACTATAGAATGCGTTTGCGCCCTGGAGATCCTCCAACCGGAGGATGTTGTCGTGGGTCCCATCTTAGACGTCCAGGAATCAAACAACGAGGTGGTCGAGGAGGCGATGAGTTCTTTGCTGATGCGAATCTTATATGTGACGATTATCCTGAGGATTGTTTTGGGCGTGATATCTGGATTTACTATGAATGGAAATTAGATCGTTTAAGTGGAGACGTCAGAATTGAGGGTCCAAGCGAAAAAAGAGGTAACGACACAATAAAAGTTGTTGGAAATGGAAGGTTTATACTATCTGTCAAGGTCACATTTGCTTGTCATCTCTCATTAGCGAGATTCGATTGGGGAAAAGTGTCGTTTAGCCGATCAAAAACCAAAGCCACTGACCCTGGACCTTGGTATACGTGTGTAGATTATGCCAGTGAGACATTCGAAAGATAGACGATAGTGTAAGAACGCATTTTTTACAGATGCGTTCTTTTTAAGTGAAAAATAAAATTCGTAAAATAATCAACGGGGATAAGCGAACAGAAAATCACGTAATTGAGGGCGCAAGTGGAAAGAAAGGTGAAAAATCCATATTGAGTGAACATTTTGAAAGGGTGCTTGAGTTGAACAAAAGGGTCGCAGTTGCGGTTCTTTTTTTGTTCAACTAACGTG
>NZ_JBJORY010000035.1:0-7162 GCF_046562815.1 Neobacillus sp. 204 | reverse complement strand
AAAAGTTACGTTGGCATAGTTTCACTTTCATACGAAAGATTCACTAATATAATATTGTTGACGTTTCTGCTTTGTTTAGTTTTCAAAGAACTATTTTGTGACAGGATTATAGTTTATCATCTCATCTTCAGAAAGTCAAACATTATTTTAAAATAATATTTTCCGAATCGACGAGATTACTATCATATCAACCATAATCATTTTTGTCAACTGGTGAAGGGTTGTTTTTTTCAGAAAGAACATAATCTTAAGTGCAACACCCTCATCAGATTTACTATATTACTATCATGTATGAATAAAGTCAACTAGTATTCTACAAAATATATTATTTTCATTTTTAAAATAATCATTTCGTTATTCTGTACAACAATTCATCATACTACTGCAAGGAACCACAGATACTATACAATTAAATAAAGATAAACTGAAAATAGCGGGATTGGAATCCAGAATGCAGAGTGTCAGGCACCGCTAAGGAAGGTAATTTTATGACAAATATTAAAGATCTGGCCAAGATGGCCGGCGTATCTGTAACCACTGTTTCTCGAGTGTTAAATAATCATCCCTATGTAAGTACTGAAAAAAGGAACGCAGTTTTAAATGCGATCAAGGAGAGTAATTACCAACAAAATATAAATGCTGTCCATTTAAGCATGGGAAAAACGTTTCTTGTTGGTGTTGTGGTTCCTTTTATCGATCACCCTTATTTTGCCCTGTTAATGAAAGGGATCGCAAATGAAGCGTTAAAGAATAATTACAATTTGGTTCTTTTTCAGACCAACTACGTGGAGAGCCGGGAATTAGATGCACTAAAAATGCTGCAACAAAAACAGATTGATGCTTTAATTATTTGTTCAAGAATATGCACATGGTCCACCATTGAAGCGTATTTGCCTTTTGGACCCATCATTATGTGTGAAGATACTAGGGGAAAAAATGTCTCCTCCATTTTTGTGGATCACTATAAAAGTTTCCTTTTCGCATTAGACTACTTATATCAAAAAGGTCATCAAAAAATTGGATATTGCATTGGACGTAGATCGGGTACAAATAGTAGAAACAGAGCATTGGCGTATCAGGATTTTTTAGAAAACCACCGTTTGTCTTATGACCCTGTAAATATTTTTGAGGATTGTCTTCACTTTGAGGATGGGGAAAAGATTGTAAATCGGATTAAGCAAATGCCGCATCCGCCAACAGCGTTACTGGTGACAAGCGATGAGGTTGCAGCTGGGATTGTCACCTGTGCACAAAATCAAGATATTATGATACCAAATGATCTTGCAATTATTGGTTTCAATAATCAACCCATCGCTAAAATGATGAATATCACGACGATTGAAATCCCACTTGAGGATATTGGCAGAAAACTATTTTTACAAGGAATCCTCAATAATGAAAAGATTGCACAATATGAAATCCCTGTAAATTTAATTGAGCGAGGAACTGTGTAAGTCTCAAGAAACGAACGATTTCACACCCAAATTCTTTCCTTGCCTACAGTTAAAACAGAATTTTTTTCAAACCACTTGACCTGAAACGCGTTTCATAAAATATTCTGTTTTTGCAAGAGTTCACAACACAAGGTCGGCGTCATCAGAACCCCTGAGCGTAACGGCAGTGTTGTGATCTAAAGGAGGAATAGAAAATGAAAAAACCTATCGTGTTTTTTGATATAGACGGTACACTACTTGACGAGGATAAATTGATTCCAGATTCTACAAAGATGGCCGTTCGTTTACTTCAGGAAAAAGGAGTCCATACAGTTATTGCTACTGGCCGTGTCCCGAAAATGTTTTATTGGATTCAAAAAGAATTAAATATCGATTCTTTTGTTTCCATGAATGGACAATTCGTCGTGTTTGCAGGGCAAGAAATTTATGCAAATCCAATCAATCCAGAACTGCTACAGTCCATTTCCACTTTGACAGCAAACAATGGGCATGCCCTCGCCTACTGCAGCCACGATGATTTTAAAGTCAGTGAAGGAAACCATCCATTTATTGAGTCCAGCTTTGATTCATTGATGATGTCCTATCCTATGGTGGATGAAGTATATTATAAAAATCGGCCGATATATCAAGGGCATCTTTATTGTAATCGCGGGGACGAACAACTATACGTCGACCGTTACCCTGATTTGAACTTCGTTAAGTGGCATGACTATGCATATGATTTCCTTCCTAAAGGCGCCTCAAAGGCGGTCGGTATACGTAAATTACTTGAGTACTTAGATATCGATAACGAGAACTGTTTTGCATTTGGGGATGGTTTGAATGACTTGGAAATGTTAACGATGATAGGAACGGGTATTGCGATGGGTAACGGGGTACCGGAAGCAAAGGCTGCAGCCGATTTAATCACTACGACTTCTTCTAATCACGGAATTCTTAATGGCCTTATCCAAGTTGGCTTGTTAGGAAAAGACGCAGCAATGGATTATGAAAAAAATTTGGCAAAGTAACTATTAAATCATTAATAGTAGTTTCTTAGAAATATAGATTCATACGGACGGTGTCAGGCACCGTCCGTATGAATCTATCCTTAAAAAACTTGTGGGATATGAATCATAAAAGTACTTCCCTTTCCAAGTTCACTCGTAACTTTAATCTTCCCTTTATGTGTTTCAACGATCCACTTGGCGATGGAAAGTCCCAAGCCATGCCCCCCCATTTGCCTAGAACGAGATTTATCGGACCGATAAAACCGTTCGAAAATTCTCTGATAATCCTCTTCTTTAATTCCGATTCCTGTATCCTGAACGGAGATACATAGCTGTTGTCCTACTATTGTCAGCGAAAGCCTCACTTCCCCGCCGTTCGGAGTGTACTTTATCGCATTATCTAAGAGAATATATAATAGCTGTGATAGTCTTTGCGGATCGCCAATTGTAATCAGCGAAGCTGGCGAATTCAAATGGAGCGAAATTTGTTTGGCTGCTGCCAGCGGACGAACCGAGTCAATCGCCCTTTCTGCTTGGGGATGGAAGTCAAAGGTCTCCAAACTAAGTTGAATGGTGTTTGAGTCAGAACGAGCTAGCGTTAGTAGATCGCCAACCAGATGTGTCATCCTCTTCACCTCTTGTCTCATATTAGTAAGGATTTTCCCTACCATATCACTCTTTTGAGGTTCAATCGTCATTTCTATAGCATCAATCGAAGATAGCAAGACACTTAATGGTGTCCGTAATTCATGCGAAGCGTCTGCCACGAATTCGCGCTGCCTTGTAAATGCGCCGCTAATCGGAACCATCGCTCTTTTAGACATGATCATACTCATATATATGGCTAGACCCAAAAATATGATGCCTATCGCAATAAGTATCATCAACAGAGAGCGGAATAGCTGATACGTAAAGGTAATGTCTTTTCCAACATACAATTTCCCAATGAATTGACCATTATTATAAATGGATTGGCTGCCAATTATTAGCCGAATATCTTGTGGAGCCTCCCGCGGATGAAATTCTCCCTTCATCCCCCTTCCATTTGCATTCATTTCTACATGCACAGTTTCCTTTCGAATCTCCCTTTCATTTTGAAAACTTCCATTTATTAGTCGAAGTAAGTTAGGACGTACCCCACGATCTGATTCATTGCCCATCATTATTTCGCCATTTGAATTAACGACATAATAAAAGTATTGATTGACCCCAGCAAACACAACTTCTTGGTCATCCATTCCTTGCAGGTTCTTCTGGTTATTTTTTATTAAATAATTCTCAATAAAACTTGCTTCTTCATTCACTAACGATTGAAGTTCACGTTCCTGGTTGTTTAGGATGACAACATGAAGGACAATATAAACAAGCGCTATAAAAAAGATTAGAAAAAGTATTAACAATCCACTATACATGCGTGTTAATCTACCTTGTGTCTGCGTGAAAATATCTTTTTTCCCTCGGTTTGTAAATGTCTGAATGAAGGATCCAACTTTAGTTTCCAAACTTGTACCCTACCCCTCTAATGCTTTGAAGCAAATCCTGCTTTCCGAAAGATTGGAGCTTCTTGCGAATTAATTTGACGGTTGCATCAATGGTTTTAGGGGCTACCTCTGAATCAAAGCCCCAGATTCGCTCTAAAATCACTTCACGCGGCAGAACTTGTCCCATATTTTTCACCATTAAATCTAATAACTGAAATTCACGGGGGCTTAGTTGAATTTCCTCTCTTTCCAAGCGAACAATATGGCTCATCCGATTCAGAACCAATCCATGAATTTGGATTTCTTCCTCCAAAATCGGTGCATAATTTCGGCGGGAAAGTGCACGGAGCCGTGCCAAGAGTTCATCAATTTCGAACGGTTTGACAAGGTAATCATCGGCACCGGAATCTAATCCCTCGATTCGGTCTCCAACGGTATCTTTGGCTGTTAGCATCAGGATAGCACCTGAATAACCTTGTTTCCGCAATCGTGCGCACACTTCCACACCTGTTCCATTCGGCATCATCCAATCCATAATTACTACATCATAGTGGGTGGAGGTAGCATAATAATAAGCATCCTCTCCATCTGTAACCCACTCGACTTGGTAGTTCCCCTTCTTTTTTAGCATATAAACAATTAATTCTCCGAGACGTAAATCATCTTCCACTAATAATATATTCATGGTATTAACCCCTTTGCGATTGATTTGTTGACTAATCTCATCATCATCATCATTAGTAACTCAAATCTAGCATCGCAATCTTAAAGTTAGCTTAAGAAATGATTTTGATATACAAAAAAGAAGCACCAAAAATGCTTGGTGCTTCTTTCTCATTTATTTTGTAACTTCTTCAAATTGAAGGACTTTTTCACTTTTCATACTGTTGCTTGTGAAGGTTAGGACATATATTTCTTCAGGATTCCCTTTGTTTCGGAATCGGCAAAGCTTGCTTCTACACTATTGATGTAAATTTGCTTGTAGTCATTTTCACTTAGATTGAATTCTTTAAATACGATGTTGCATTCATTTGCCATCGTTGTATCCGATACAGTCCGGTTGTCCGTATTAACAGTTACCTTTATCCCGTCCTTATGAAATTGATAGATGGGATGTTCACTAAACTGGTTCACTGCTTTTGTTTGAACATTACTTGTAGGGCACATTTCAAGCACAACATCCTTTTCCTTCACGATGTTATACGCCTCATCACAATCTTTTATAAATACACCATGACCAATTCTCTCTGCACCCAAGAGTTCAACCGCCTCTAATACGTTTTTACCTACGCCTGTTTCACCCGCATGGATCGTTACTCGATAACCATATTCTCTAGCTAAGGCAATCGGTTCTACGAATTCCCTACAAAATCCTTCCTCTTCCGATGCACATAGATCAATTGCCACTACACCTTCACCAAGGAATTTCTTCCCCTTCTCCACGACTTCAAAAGCACGTTCCGCAGACATCGTCCTCATACAGGAAAGGATCAAGTTTCCCTTTATATCATATTGTTTTTCGGCATCCTTCAATCCATCTAAGACGCTTTGGATGATTTCTTCAACGTTCAATCCCGCTGCCGTGTGAAGTAACGGAGCAAATCTTACCTCCATGTATTTCACATTTTCACGCGCTGCATCCTCAAAAAGCTCAAAGGTAATCCTTCTAAGGTTTTCCTTTGATTGCATAACTAAATTGGGGATAGCAAATTTCTCTAAATATTCATCCAGTGATTCGCATTCTAATGGAGCAACGAGTTCTCTTTGTATTTCGTCCATATCCAGAGAAGGCAAACTGATCCCTTCTCGCTTTGCGATATCAATAATTGTTTCAGGTCTAAGACTACCATCTAAATGGCAGTGAAGTTCTATTTTAGGTAAAGTTGCAAAATTCATTCGATACTTACCTCCTAATTTTTATAAAAGTAAAAAAAAAATTCCTGACTACGAAGAAAATACAATTTTATGTATCTTCTTCGTAATCAGGAATTTATAGGTTCCTGGTAGAGACCTCCAAACCATATCATTGGAGTTATACGAAATAAACTTATTAAATTACTATTGCTCAAGAATAATAAATTCTATTATTGTTGTCAAGCGTTTCAGTTTCGATTGAATTGGCAATATTTTCTCTATTATTTGGAACTAACTTATTTATTTTTATAAAAACGATCTCTTACTCTTTTCAATCGGGAGTGATAATTTAGAATGTCTAGTCTAGCTTTTTCTGCTTCTGGTGCAATCGGTCTTAATTTTTCCAACTCCCAATAATCAACAATCACATCTAGAACTTGATCAAAATATTCCAATGGACCGTAGTTTGCCTCTTTTGCAATAATGGCCATGCGATCTTCAAAATCAGGCATTACTGTTCCAGGCATTTGGAAGTTCTTAATGACATGTCCTAAATGATAACAGTAATTAGGTTCCAATTGGAGATGAAATTTGATCACATCTCGATAAAAGGCATAATGCAACGTTTCATCCTTTGCAAGACGGCGAAGCAGACTAGCTAAATCCTTATCATGCGAACCAGCTACTTTGGCAACGTTATTATAAAAAACCATGGTTGCCAGTTCTTGTAATGAGGTATATACCATGGTTTCAAAAGGCGTGTGATAATCAGGATTCCAGCCATTCTCAACCGTTTGTTTGTGTAATTGGTGGAGTCGCATGGGATCTACATTGCGTGTAATTAATAAATACGTTTCAATCAGGTTTGAATGCTGATCTTCTTCTGCAGTCCAAGTATGGACAAAATCTTTAATAACCGTTAAAGAACCCTTAAACGTTTGATCGAGATGGGAGGTAAACCACGGTAAGTTCACTTCGGTTAGAAGAGCCGTTTCGACCGCAGTAATAATCGATGCAGGCAGTGTGACCTGGCTTTCATCCCAGGGAACACGTCGAAAATCCATTGCCTTATCCCACGGTAAGAAATCATGATAACCCCAATCTATTTTTTCAGACCGCTTTTTATGTTCTTCATATAAAGCTATAAGTTTCGGCTCCAATCTAAAGTCCAAATCGTTTGTTAACATCAAAATCCCCCGTTGTTGTAAATATTCGTTAGTTTAGCGTACAAATACTCTCAAAAGGTAAAAATGGCCCCTTATATACCGGTTTAAATATTCGTGAATTACCAATGTTAGGCAATTGAAGTTATATCTGATATTAGTACCTGTTACTAATTTAATTTTAGCACAACTATTATGAATTTTACCAACAAATAAAAAAA
>NZ_JBJORY010000034.1:0-9321 GCF_046562815.1 Neobacillus sp. 204 | reverse complement strand
CTTCAGCTTGGAAAAAGCTTTTCATGGCATGAAATACATCTGCTTTTTGTTTAAGAATATAGTAGCGGAATTGATCATCTTTAATGTTTTTATAGGCGGACATTAAGGTTGAATGACGATTATATTGATTTACTTCACCATATCCAAACATATTAGATACTTTCATTAATTCTTCAACAAGCTTTACACAACGGGCATTATCCGAAGTGAGATTGTCACCGTCTGAAAAGTGGAATGGATAGATGTTGAATTTTCGTGGATTATATTTGGCATCAATGATTTCGAGTGCTTTGCGGTATGCGGATGAACAAATGGTTCCACCACTTTCACCCTTGGAAAAGAAATCTTCCTCTGAAACAACTTTAGCTTCGGTATGATGGGCAATAAATTCAATTTCTACTGTTTCATATTTGGTTCTTAAAAAACGAGTCATCCAGAAGAAAAAGCTGCGAGCCATATACTTTTCCCAGATCCCCATTGAACCACTCGTATCCATCATTGCAATAACAACTGCTTTAGAATCTGGTTTAATGACTTCATTCCAAGTCTTAAATTTTAAATCATCCTTGTAAATAGGGTGGAAGGCAGGCTTTCCAGTCATCGCATTCCGTTTAAAAGCTGACATCATCGTCCGTTTCTTATCAATATTCCCCATCAACCCTGTTTTGCGAATATCATTGAATTCAATGTTTTCAACTAAATGTTCTTGTTCTTCTTTTCTTTTTAAATTTGGAAGCTCTAGTTGCTTAAATAATGCTTCCTCCAACTCCATTAATGATACTTCCGCCTCAAAATAATCTTCTCCTGCTTGGTCTCCAGCTCCTTGGCCTTTTCCGGGTCCCTTTTGTCCGCTGGATCCATCACGTGCTACTACATCCCCTACTTGACTGTCACCATCACCTTGGCCCACGTGTTTGTTTTTGTCATAATTATAACGAATTTTATATTCGTCCAATGAACGAATTGGAATTTTTACTACATCTCGACCATTAGACATGATTATGCTTTCTTCTGTAATTAAGTCTGGAAGATTGTTGCGAATTGCCTCCTGGACTTTTTCCTGATGCCTCTGCTGGTCATCGTGGCCTTTACGGTGGAGGGACCAATCTTCTCTTGAAATGACAAATTGATGGTTGTTAGTTGACAATGTAAACCCCTCCTTATTAATTTAATAGGTTCCAAAATGCACAAATTTTAATCAAATACATATTATAACGGAGTAAAGAAATTAAGATAAATATGGATTACTTTATCCTATGCAGAATTAAAGAATAATTTACAAATTATTTCGACAATTGTGCATTCGCCTAAGAAATTGGACAAATTAGCAAAATGGGACCAACAAGCTTATTTTTTTATATTCGAATAAGGAAAAAAATAGACTGACAGATTTCCTTCTGCCAGTCCCTGCTATTTTAAATCCAGCCTATCTATTTAATAGACTTCCTACATAACGCAATAATTCATTAGCTGACGTTGTATTATAACCATGTTCATCCACTAATCTTGCAACTACGTTATTTATTTTCTTTAATTGCTGTTCATCAGGTGTTTTTGAAGAAGTGGTAATTTTCACTACGTCCTTTAGATCAGCAAACAATTTCTTTTGAATGGCTTCACGAAGACGATCATGAGAATTATAGTCAAATCGTTTCCCTTTTCTCGCAAAAGCAGAAATCCGAATGAGGACTTCCTCCCTGAATGCCTTTTTCGCATTTTCGGAGATACCAATTTGTTCTTCAATAGAGCGCATAAGCTTCTCATCTGGATTGATTTCCTCACCAGTGAGTGGGTCACGTAATTTTGATTTATTGCAGTAGGCCTCAACATTATCAAGATAATTATCCATTAATGTTTTCGCGGATTCTTCGTACGAATACACAAAAGCCTTTTGGACTTCCTTCTTGGCAATATTATCATACTCTTTGCGAGCTAATGAGATATAATTCATATAACGCTCCCGTAACTCAGCAGTGATGGACGGGTGTTGATCAAGCCCATCTTTTAATGATCTTAATACATCTAGTGCATTAATTGATGGTATTTCTTTTCGAATGATTGTAGAAGAAATTCGGTTAATCACGTATCGAGGGTCTATACCACTCATACCTTCATCAGGATATTCCTTCTTAAGTTCATCCACATCCGCTGTATTAAAACCTTCCACATTTTCACCATCGTAAAGGCGCATTTTCTTAAGTAAATCAATATCACCTTTTTTCGGTTCCTTCAAGCGTGTAAGAATGGTAAACATTGCAGCAACCTTTAACGTATGCGGTGCAATATGAACATCAGAAACATCACTTTCATTGATCATCTTTTCATAAATTCTTTCTTCTTGTGACACCTTTAAGTTATAAGGGATTGGCATGACAATGATCCTAGAATGGAGTGCTTCATTCTTCTTATTGGAGATAAAAGATCGGTACTCCGTTTCGTTTGTGTGAGCCACAATCAACTCATCTGCACTAATTAAGGCAAAGCGTCCGGCTTTGAAATTCCCCTCTTGGGTTAGAGACAGCAAATGCCATAAGAATTTCTCATCACACTTTAACATTTCCTGGAACTCCATCATCCCGCGGTTAGCTTTATTAAGTTCACCATCAAAACGATAGGCACGAGGATCTGATTCGGAACCAAATTCCGCAATCGTTGAAAAATCAATACTACCCGTTAAATCAGCAATATCCTGTGATTTTGGGTCGGATGGGCTGAATGTACCAATCCCTGTTCGTTTATCTTCAGAGAAAAAGATTCTTTCAACCAATACATCTTCAATTCGTCCGCCATACTCTTGTTCTAGACGCATCATGTTCAGCGGGGAAAGATTACCTTCAATGCGGATGCCATATTCATCAAAGAAATCCTTCCGCAAATGATGTGGGATTAAATGCAGCGGATCCTCATGCATCGGGCATCCTTTAATCGCAAATACAGAGCCTCGATCAGTGAGCGAGTATGCTTCAAGTCCCCTTTTTAACATGGTTACAAGAGTGGATTTCCCGCCGCTCACAGGACCCATTAACAATAAAATACGTTTCCTTACATCCAGTCTTTTTGCAGCCGGATGGAAGTATTCTTCAACAAGCCTCTCAAGCGATTCCTCTAACCCAAATAATTGATTGCTAAAAAATTCATACTTCTTCGTCCCTTTTTCTTCCGTAATTCCTGCATCCTTAAGCATATTATAAACTCGTGAATGTGCCGACTGTGCAACCCATGGCTTCTCTTTCAACAATTGTAAGTAATCTGCGAATGACCCTTCCCAACGTAGCTTTTCTTCTTCTTCGCGATACATCTCGATTTTTTTTAGAATATCCATAAGGCCCTCCCCCGTAGGTTAATCAGAGACGATTTAATATACTCTATGCTGATAAGCTTTTGAACATGCGTAACCATTGCGAGTTAGCGTCTATCTTTTTTATTTCAATAAAAAGAATCTTCCTCTTTTCATTTTTATCAGATAGGCTATAATAAAACTATATGTGAGAATAAATGAAAAATGTATGACGAAAGGGGATTACATAAATATGAACACTTTCATCGTTTGTTTGGTATTTGTTGCGTTTCTAGCGGCAATCTTCACATCAGGTTATAACGACAAACCAGGTTCAACCAAATAAAAAAAGCTGCTTAATCGCAGCTTTTTTTATTTGAGATCCAGTTTATTTTTTTGAATAAATTCCTTCATATACATTCTACTCTTCCTATCAAGCATTATTGCCATTTGTTCCGTCCAGCGGTCTTTTCTTTTCCCACCTGTCCGCTCTTCATAGTAGCTAGAAATCAAGTTATCATAATTTTGAAGCTGACTAAGGTAAACTTCCTTGTCTTGTTCATATTCATCTTCATGATAAATATGATCATACGGCAACCTCGGTTTTTTTTCCGTTAATTTGGTTGGAACCCCAATTGCTAGACCAAACAATGGAATTACCCGCTCTGGTGTTTTTAAAATCTTTTTCACTTCATCTAGATTATTGCGAATTCCACCTATGTAGCAAATTCCTAACCCCATTGATTCTGCGGCAATCGCTGCGTTTTGTGCTGCTAAAGAGGCATCAATTAGAGCTACCATAAACTTTTCCGTACTTTCAATCGAAGGAGAAACATTTATGTGTTCATTCTCCCCAATAGTAATATGGCGATATAAATCCGCACAAAAGATAAAAAAGTGGCCGTTTTTTTCAACATATTCCTGATTCCCTGCAATCTCGGCTAATTTTTTCTTCTTCTCTTTATCCTTAACGCCAATAATGGAATAGGCCTGTATAAAACTGGATGTAGATGCAGATTGAGCACAAGTAACAATTGTTTTAATTTGTTCTGCTGTTAGTGGCTTGTCCTCAAAATGACGAAGAGAGCGATGGTTTAATATCGTTTCGATTACTTCATTCATGACAAACTTCCTTTCTTTTAATCAAAAAGAGGCCCCTTGGGACCCCCTCAGATTATTTTAAATGCGCATAGTTTTGTTGTCGCAGCGCTTCATAGATTAGAACGGCGGCTGTATTGGACAGATTTAGGGAACGAATATTTTCATTCATAGGAATCCGCAAGCTAACTTCCTTATTTTTTTCAATGACCTCTTTCGGCAGTCCGGTCGTTTCTCGTCCAAAGATAAAATAATAATCTTTGCTGGAATTACTATAGTCAAAACTGCTAAAAGGCTTTTGGCCAAATTTAGTAATATAGAAAAATTCACCGCCTGCATTCTTTTCATAAAATTCATCAAGAGAATCATAATAGACGATATTAACGTATTGCCAATAATCTAAGCCTGCTCTTTTTAACATTTTGTCATCCGTAGAAAAACCTAATGGACGGATTAAATGGAGATTTGTGTCTGTTCCTGCACATGTTCTAGCAATGTTTCCCGTATTTGAAGGGATCTGCGGTTGATATAAGACAACATTAATTGACATGGAATTCACCTCGGGTAAAAACTCTACATGCCATTATACCATTATGATATATCCTTTCAATAATTAAGCATCTTTAATCGATAATTGAAAAAAACTTGTATTTTATTTTAGGTGTATAGGCAGATGAATCCTCATATGCCCAATACCTCATTCGACTATTATACGTATGGGCATTCACTAATGGCATTCCGTAGGCATCCTTACCAGTAACGATTGTATTATGATTAAACCGTCCGTCCCCTTCAAAATCGTAGCAAATAACATCTCCTAATAACAATTGGTCAGGGCTGCTGACTTCCCTTGCTCGTAAACCACTTTTCGAATTATTCAAGTAAATTTTTAACGAGTTCGCCACTGCCCAGCTATAGCTCCAATTATTATTCTGGAGCCACCAGCCTGCTCCACGATTCGGATACCCTCTCATAGGTGCCCCGCCAGTATGGAGGCATTGTGAGATGAAGTTGGTGCAATCTACTTCAAATTTTTTGTAAGCAGGATTGTAGCTATTCCACCATCGTTCCGCATATTGAACTGCCTTTAAGCGATTATACTGATAGCTCAATCGTTCATCCTTATCCTCTAAAACAAGTTCAATCGGCAGCTGATAAGTTTCTTGGGGGGCATAAGGGTTGATTTCCTCATCCATCACTAAGGCCCCTTTATAAAACTTAGCTAATCTCTCTTCAACCTCTTCTTCCATATAAATAAAGGCTTTTTGCTTTATTAAATATTGATAATGAGCAAGATATTTTACCGTTTGAAATTCATCCTCTGTATTCCTTTCTATTATTTTGCCTGAGGTTTTTACTTTTACAATTTCTGCCGACCTTTTTTCTAACGTACTCTGCTTCTGATCAGCCTTTGGAAAAAATACTTTATGTGTTCTTTTATCAAAAACAAATTGATTTACTCTCTTTTCAAATAACTCTTGTAATAAATGAAGCATATTCACCACCCCTTTCTTTCATACATATGAGAGAAGAAAGGGTTTATATCAAAAAAATAGGCGAACCAGGTGAGTTCGCCCATTTTATCTATAAAAGCGTAAGCCTTTTTCTATTTCAATTTGGACATCAAGATCTATTTCATGTTTCTGGGCCTTTTTTAAGGCAGCATAAGCCGTCTCACCGCCAATTTTCCCAAGTGCCCATGCTGCTGTGCCTCTTGAAACTGGACTTCCCTCATTTTCTAGAACATCAACTAAATCTGGAATTGCTGTTTCATCCTTAAAATGGGCAAGCGCAATAATCGCATTCCGCTGAATTGGCTTTTTCCCTCTCCAAGCACCAGATACGTAGCCTAATTTAGTTTTAAATTCCCGATTGCTTAATTTTAGAATCGGCTTTAATAAAGGTTTCGCTACTTCAGCGTCCGGTTCAAGTTCTTCATGAAAATGAAAGTTCTTCCCCTTGTTAACCGGACAGGCGGTTTGGCAAGAATCACAACCATAAATCCGATTCCCAATCTTATCCCTAAACTCGTCTGGAATAAATGTTTTTGTCTGTGTTAAAAAAGAAATACAGCGCTGTGCATTAATTTGGCCACCTTGAACCAGAGCCCCAGTTGGACAAGCATCCAAACACTTTGTGCAAGACCCGCATTGATCTTCCATTGGTTTATCTGGTTCAAAAGGTATACTTGTTATCATTTCTCCCAAATAAACATATGAGCCAAACTCTGGCGTAATAATAGAGCAATTTTTCCCGCTCCAACCGATTCCAGCCCGTTCCGCTACGGCTCGATCAGAGAGTTCGCCCGTATCGACCATCGATTTTAATCTGGCATCCGGCATTTTTGTGGTGAGAAACTCCTCTAATTTTTTTAGTTTATCGTTTAACACATGATGATAATCAAGACCCCATGAGGCTCTGCTGAAAATGCCTCTCCTCTCCCCCTTTTTGCTCTCGACACGGTTATTCATTTTGGAGGGGTAAGCAATCGCAATAGAAATGATTGAACGGGGCTCCTCTAGTAATAAGGAAGGGGTCACCCGTTTTTCTATATCTGGTTCTTCAAATCCTGACTGGTATTTAAGTTCTTGCTGCCTTATGAGTCGATTTTTTAATTCAGTGAACGTGTCAGCTGTCGTGAAACCTATTTTATCGATTCCAATTTCTTTACTATAAGTAATTAGTTCTTCTTTTAACTTTTGGACATTCATTGGATCCCCTCCTTTCCTAGAAGATAGTTATTATAAGATTGGATAGTAAAATTATTAGTTGCTCATCTATTTATGATAAACTATTTTCATTGAAATTTGGAGGTGGAATGGTTGGAAATTAAACTCTCACAGGAAATAATCAAACACATTCCTAACTTTAAAGTAGGGATAATTGAATATAAAGATATTACTGTCAGTGAATCTCCGCAGATGATTAGAGGAAGACTTCAGCTTTTCCAAGAATCTATTTATTTTGATTTAGAAAATAAAAATGTTCCTGAACTCGCTGGCATTCAGGAGTGGCGTTCAATTTTTAAGAAATATGGTAAAGACCCGAATCGGTATCGTCCTTCAGTCGAAGCTTTGTACAGAAGAGTACAAAAACAAAATTACCTTTCATCTGTGCAAAGTGCAATTGATATTAATAATTTTTTCTCTTTACAATATCAAGTACCTATTGGAATTTACGACCTGAATAACTTGAATGGATCTATAAGCATTCGATTAGGAATGGAGGGAGAGGAATATACTGACTTGAATGGTCGAATCAATTCTTTGAATCATCTAATTGTATCTTCAGATAATCTGGGACCCTTCGGAAGTCCCTTCGTCGATTCTGATAGAGCACCAGTAACTTTTGCTACTAAAAATGCCCTGCAAATTATATATTTGAGACCATCAACAGATGTTGAAAATGCGAAGAGACTAACAGAGTCTTTAATGAGCATGTTTACCCAAATACATGGAGGAGAAGCCTTCTTTCAAATCGTTAGGTGTCCGTAGGGCATCTTTTTCTTTACATAGAAAAAACGCAATTCATCGTTCTCCTATGTAACGATAAACTGCGTTAGTTAATATGTATGGAGCGGGTGATGGGAATCGAACCCACTACATCAGCTTGGAAGGCTGAGGTTTTACCAGTAAACTACACCCGCACTTTATAAATTGATAATTCAGCAACTGACCTTTATTATATTACACACTATTTTTACTATAGTCAAGGGAAAAATGCAAATATTGTCGAAATTGCTTTTAAAGAGAAACTTTTTGCGGAATTCATTAAAAAAAGAATAAAAGTCTGTTTTGATAAGGAATTCATAGAAAATTGATGTTTCATTGATATTTTATGTAAATTTACACTTTATTATATACACTTTAATGTGTGATTTAATGAGTTTCCCTTCAAGGGCGAATTTTTAAGATTTATGAGCGAATTTTTGGTATTATTGGGCGAATTCCGACCTTTTGTGGGCAGATTTCGTGTTTCTATGAGCGAATTAATGAAACACACATTCTAGTAGAAAGCTGCGAAACAAAATTTAGTCAAAAAAAAGTTGCCCATAAAATTATGAGCAACTTTTTTTAACAAATTGATACCGGTGATCGGGGTCGAACCGATACTCCTCACGGAACACGATTTTGAGTCGTGCGCGTCTGCCAATTCCGCCACACCGGCGCGTATTAAAATGTTTAGGTAAAGCAATGCCGAGGACCGGAATCGAACCGGTACGGTAGTCACCTACCGCAGGATTTTAAGTCCTGTGCGTCTGCCAGTTCCGCCACCCCGGCGAAATCTAATTACCTGTTCTAATCCATACTTAGCAAATATTATGGAGGCGGCAACCGGATTCGAACCGGTGGTAAAGGTTTTGCAGACCTCTGCCTTACCACTTGGCTATGCCGCCATATATATTGGAGCGGAAGACGGGATTCGAACCCGCGACCCCCACCTTGGCAAGGTGGTGTTCTACCACTGAACTACTTCCGCAAATTGGCTGGGCTAGCTGGATTTGAACCAACGCATGTCGCAGTCAAAGTGCGATGCCTTACCGCTTGGCTATAGCCCAACGTTTTTAAATTAATAATTTTTATACTATGGGGCGACTGATGGGAATCGAACCCACGAATGCCTGAACCACAATCAGGTGCGTTAACCACTTCGCCACAATCGCCACTATATAATTGGCAGGGGTAGTAGGAATTGAACCCACACCAAAGGTTTTGGAGACCTTCGTTCTACCTTTAAACTATACCCCTATAAAATGGTGGAGGGGGACGGATTCGAACCGCCGAACCCGGAGGGAGCGGATTTACAGTCCGCCGCGTTTAGCCACTTCGCTACCCCTCCACATATTATGCAAATTCCATGACTCTGGTGCCGGCGAGAGGACTTGAACCCCCAACCTACTGATTACAAGTCAGTTGCTCTACCAATTGAGCTACCCCGGCGTAAAC
>NZ_JBJORY010000033.1:0-11678 GCF_046562815.1 Neobacillus sp. 204 | reverse complement strand
CGTCATCATGTGCAATACCAAACAAAATGCACTCGAAAGTATTCGGGTGATTCAAGCTATTATGGAAAAACTTGACCTCTCAATAAATAGGGATAAATCAAGATTAGTCCATCTCTAGGATGATATAGAAGAATTTGACTTTCTGGGTTTTCATAATCGGAAATTTCCACTCCGTTTAAAGGGTGGTAAAACAATATACGTCATGTCGTATATACCGAAAAAGAACGCAATGAAGAAAAATGCGTGCAAAGATTAAGGCATATACAGAGCCAAGAGGAAAACTGTATATGGATATACATAACTTGGTGATGGGATTAAACAAGAAACTGCAAGGATTCAAGAATTACTATCAAATATCATCTCACGCCAAGAAATGGCTTAATCGAATTGATTGGTATGTGTTAGAACGCCTTAATTTATTCTATAACAATAAGAGAAATAGGAAAAAGAAACATGGGAATTTAAGAGACGTAAGAAAAGAATTTGGTCATATTCTGGTGAAATTGGCTAGTTAGTTACCATAATGCCAAAGAAAGAAGAACGTCGGAAAGCCGTATGAGGGAAAACCTCACGTATGGATTGATGAGGAGGGACTGAAAGAAAAAGAGATAGCCGAAGGCTATCCCATTGAAATCAGTTTCTTACTCTACTCCACTAACGAAGCAGATTAGTGAAAGAAGGTATTGTTAAAAGCAATGGAGAATAAATACCTTAGCCTTTTTTTAAAAGTAGGTGTTAGATATGAAGGGGAATTTTCCATCAATGGTAATTCTAAAAATAGAAAAGAGCCATCGTTTTGATCAATTTTGTTCGAAAAGATGAATTTTTATATGCAATGAAATAAAGGATATAGAGTGAAATTTAATCAATCTTTTTACAATACCAACAATAATGAACACAAAAAGGAGTAAGTTATGTGCCGGAACATTAGAACATTATTTAATTTCGACCCACCAGCTACTGAAGAAGAGATTCATGCAGCATCTCTTCAGTACGTTAGAAAGATAACGGGTTATAACAAGCCCTCAAAGGCGAATGAGGAGGCGTTTATTCGTGCAGTCAATGAGATTGCAATGGTTTCTAGAGAACTATTGAACACACTGGTAACGAGTTCCGAGCCACGGAATCGTGAGGTCGAAGCTGAGCGTGCTCGTACTAGAGCAGCTAAAAGGTATGGAACAAATTAGAGGACTAAAGAATAGAAAAAAAGTGAAAGCTTTTTTTGATTTTTCATTATTCCGCAATCGGGAGCGATTGTTGTAGATCATCGGTAGAAAATGATCAAACTTTTTTATAAAAATTGTATACTGCTTCATAAAGAATGAACCCGTTTTGAACAATCCTTTTCAAAACAGGTTCATTTAATTTAACGTAAAATGTGGATTTGCGGGGTGTTTTTAATCAATTTTTATTTTAAAGCAACATTGATAATAACTCGCCTAAAACGGATTTTATTGGGAAACTGCGAATTTCTATGATTCTCCCTTCAAGGTTGGCCCCTAATATCATCTCTTTACCATGGGCATCACGAAAGCGGGACCAATTATGGCGATCGAAGCCAATATATGCAAAACGAGCAGTAATCCAAACAAACCGATTATCTCCCTTCTCCTCAGTGCACCGGAATATCGCTTTGATAGGCAAGACCGACCCTTTTTCTTTTAAACGATCCTCCGAGATCTATATGGTCCAGCATACATTTCGCGACATCGTCATAAGCAACATCCAGCTCTTGAAGTCGGCTGAACAAGTGACGTGCTATATCTGCCTCGGAATATTCCTTGATCATCTCCGGAATCGGAATGGGCAAGGTTTCCGTTGTTACATGCAGATGAACCGGATCTGGATGCTCTATCGAATCAATCATTGTACCTGGACACATAATGGACCAATCGAGTTGAGTCTGCTGTAGCCGTTCAAAATTCCGGTTGTGATTTTTATACTCAGGCGGGAAGCCGGGTAAATTGTTGCCGATAAGATCGGTATATGGAATACCCAGCAGTCCGGCTCCTCCCATTATCCATACCCGCCCAGAGAAACTAGGTTGGAATTCACATTGGGTTATAATGTTATCGACGATACGAACAAACTCTTCTCCCTGGCCCGCATGGCCGGCTGCAATAATAGCGGCGTCTTGATGCGCGAGCGCCTCACCGACGCTGACCGGGTCCATAATATCGTCCACGATCACCTTCACATGCTGTGCGGAATGCTCACCTAGTTGATCATAAAGCTTCTCAGAATTTCGCACAAATGCTGTCATTTCATGCCCCATTTTTATCCCTCGCGCCAACACTCTTTTTCCTGTATTCCCCGTAGCTCCAAAAACAATAATTTTCATTGTTCTTTCCTCCTCTTAAATGGCTCTTAATATTTGGTTAACTCAAGCTTAGCATCGTTATAATATTATGTTAAGAACCCACTTTAAAGTAAGGTACTTACTTAAAAGTAAGCATGACAGAATGGGATGACTTAATTGTTCACGCGGAGTTCGGGAGGACAGGAAATTTCTAAAGACAGATTGGCGACAATCCTACACTATCAGGAGTTTTATTAACTCAAACCCGAAAATTAATTCATAACAGGAGTACCGACTGTAGGTAAACAAAAGCTGCCCGGTATCCCGTGGCAGCTTTTGTTTTGAGTAGATTGAATTAGTGTACAAGTTCATTGAACCAGCTTTAAGACGCTGATTCTTTATATTTCCGCTTATTATGATTTTCTCCCCAAGCACACATGACTTCTGCTACAGGGATCAATGTTTTGCCGTATTCACTAAGGGAATATTCTACTTTTGGAGGGATGGTAGGGTAGATCGTTCTATCGACTATGCCTTCTCGTTCCAAATCTCGGAGATGTTGTGATAGCATTTTTTGTGAAACATCAGGTATAAGCTTCTCCAGATCGTTGAATCGCTTATTGGATTCAATCAAATGCCATAAAATCATTGGCTTCCATTTGCCACCTAAAACATGAATGAGTGTCTCAACTGGACATTCACGCTGATGAATCATTGATAAATCATCCCCTTACTTTTAAGTAAGTGCATTATCTAAAGTAAAAACTTAACAAAATTTTACAAGAGATATACAAACAAGTCAATCAAATGAAACTAAAAAGGATAAAAAAATATTGTAGAAGTGGCTTTCAGGAACAAATATAACGGAGTGCTTTAATCTAAGAAGGATTAAGGCACGTTTTTGTTGAATTCCTTATTGAGCTAAAGGGGCAGTTTAGTTTAAGAAGAAATGTTATTACGTAGATATATAAATACAGAAAAAAATCCATACTTATTACATATAAGGATGGATTTAAACTAGTGGACAAAAGCTTTTTATAAAATTAATTTGATTATTACACTAATATCTTTTCATTTGTAATCCGAACATAACGTACTAAATAAGTTTTTAAAAGAGAATGTCCTTTAGCATTTTTTACATTAAAGAATTTACTCACCGCCCGAGAAAGGGAAGTATTCGATTTATTGATAAAGGGAAAAACCACAAAAGAAGTTGCTAATATACATTTTATTAGTGATGCTACTGTACGAAGTTAGTAAAGTTTAAAAAAACTTAACGTAAAAGAAAGAACACAGGCAGTTTATGAATTAATAAGATTGGGGGAGCTCCGATTAAAATAATGAGGAAATCTTTTCCACTAAAGGAGGCGATACTTTAAGAAGGCATCGCCTTTTTCTTGTTCAACTAACACGTTAGATTTCGAAGGAATAAATCCCCTTATCTTATATGCCGCGAAAAGCCTAAAATAGCATTACTTTGGGGGATTTTGTTCATAAGGTAGGTTTGGAACCTCTTTTGGAAAAAATTTAATGACATCTGAAGAATATAACTCGATAATTAATTTGTTTCCTAACGTTTTTGCTTGAATCAGAATTGGTTGGTTGTAGTTATTTTTAAAAACAAAATCAGGTCCATTCCAACTAACAGTAGCATCCCTCCCAGGTGGTATATAATTTACGGGCCTACTGTGTGAAAAACGCTTAATAACCTTTAATCCAGCATTATCCACAGCATTAAAAAGGGTAGATGATACTTGACAAATTCCACCACCAATATCTTCTGATAATTCTCCTTTACTAATTACTGCGGCAGGCAAATATCCTTTTACTGACGTTCTTTTTCCAACAACCTTATTGAAGGAAAAACTTTCACCTGGGAAAAGTACAAAATTATTAATCGCCTTTGTTGCAAGGAATATATTATTGGTTCGTCCCTGGTTATATGAATTGAATGATGTCACATATTCTCCAATCTTTTCATTTCGAATTTCTCCAAGTAATTCACTGTCCACATTCGGATAAATAAGTTGTAAAGGGATCTCTAACCTAGATGTATCTTTGTTAAAATAAAAAGAATAAACTTGTTCTGTAAATGTTTGACGATTTAAACGGTAACCAACTTGCTCTCGTATAATATTTCCTTTTTGATCTATAATTGCATTTTTAGGCATCTTTGAGACTTTTTGGTTGATTTCATCCATTAACACGTTAAGCTTTTCTGTATTTATAATTGGTAATTCAGGGTAGTACATGGAAAAATCAGAACGGTTCTTCGTTGAGAGAGTGTGTCCATTATTAGTAATTAATAAACTGTCTGGCATATTTACTTGTTGAGAAAAAAATAATAAACCAAGTAACCAATGGAAATTCATATTGCTGAATACTCCTTCCTTTAATAACTGTTCTATACACCTCTTTACGACTTTTCCAATTCAATTGTATTGTTACCTCTTTTGAAAATGGTATGTACTTATTGACTAACGGAGTGCAAGAGTTGTAGATCAAGCTGTCATTAGGTAGCTTTTCTTATTGCACTAAAGGGGCAGGTTAGCTTAACAAGAAAGTTAAATAGATAATCGGAGGTTTCTTATGGAATACTCACAGAGTGATTTTTCTGATGAATTAAATAAGATGATAAAATCTACTGAACAAAGTTTCGTTCAACATTGTAGTTTCTTAATGAATGAAATTGAACCTATGTTTAAAAAGAAAAACCAAAGGCTTCATCTAGAGGTTATAAAAAACGGTATCAATTTATTTACGCCAGGTTACGTTTCATTAGTTTTAGTGGAAATAGAACCCCATTTAGAAAAGTACAAAATAAAAATAAGGGTTCCCATTTGGAAATGCCAAAGAACAATTCTTGGAATACCAGTTACGAACAACATCCCTTGTAGTAAAATTACAGGAACCTTGAACACCTTGGAGAATGCAAAGAACGTATTCAAAGAATTTATTCTAGATAACTTAAAAAAGGATTAAGCAATGGTTGCGTTTATCTAGGAAAAACCTTTTGTTGGAGTCCTTACGTTGAGACATGGGAGGGAAAGCCTCCAGGGGCGGCGTGGAGATGTACATTATATGGTGAAATATGGAGGAATAGCTAACTCCTTTATTTAACTATGCCTTCACGAAGCCAAATGATCTGAATTTATTCCATTTACCCGTCATTCTATTTATAAGGGTTATGAAATCCTGCGAATAAGTGAGCATTCAAGAGATATTCGTATCAAACTGAGGGAGTTGAATTAGGAGGGTGGTTGCGGCGGGTTAAACTTCGGTACCATGCCATGGATAATACATATAATACTACAGTTATTTTAATCAATTAATACGAGGAGATAATTTTATGCTTACCGAAGCTGATGCATTTAGAGTAGACGGTTTAATAACTGTAAGACTCATTGGTCAATTGCCCACACCATGTGATGAAGTAGAAGAACTCGGACATTACCCGGCAAACGGAATTGGTTCTGCTAGAATTTTTCTTAGAGAGGGCAGAAAACCCGGACTAGAAAATATGAACTGTATACAGGGGTTGGGGAACATATGGAGTATGAATCCAGTGATTAATGACAGATATTCTAAGACTGTAGAGATTTTTATAAATGAACATTTTGTTAGGAAAATTCGGGTCATAGAAATCACTCAAAAAGGATGGCATAACATACATTGATTTATAGCATTACCCTCTTTTCATATATAGTTAACACATCTTTTCTACCCAATGGGTAGTCTTTTTTTATTCGCTATACGTTATCGTGTCGCTTTTGGCGGTTGGCACACGTCACATTTACGTTGGTTATTATTTTTAAATTTCGTTTTAGTTAATCACACCAGAAAGTTATTTCAAGATGAATACCAAGGCACTGAATTTTAAAAAAGAGTAAATACGGGTGTAAAAGTTTAATATTGAGTTGCTACCGCAGCTCTTTTTTTATGTAAAAGTAAGTTTGTGAAGAATTGTCCTTAAAGTAACGGGTGCAATAGTTAAAGATGAAGATCGCTGCGACGGTCTTTTTTTCTTTTTGTGCTAACGGTGCAGGTTAGTAGAAGAAGAAATGCATTATTTTATTGAATAAATAGAGGGTTTTTAATAATAAATATCGAAAACACTCATAGTTAATTTGAATGTAGTATGACAAAGTAATCCGAAAGTATCATGGAGGAAGAGATGAAGAAAGTAATAAACATGATTAATCCAAGATCGAAAGTGGCTGGAGTCTCGTTACTTGAATTGAAAAAAACAGAAAAAGCACTTGGTGCTATTTTTCCAGATGAATTCAAAGAACTTTTTTTAGAAACGAATGGAGCAAAATTTGGTGATTGGACTTTGTTCCATATTCAAAATAATGAAAAATCATCATTAGCAATTGATATTGTAAAACAAAATCGGGAATACAGACCTGAAAATGTGCCGGGTGATATGATTTGTATTGGTGAAAATATCAATGGTGATAAACTTTGCTACCGCATTAGAAAAAGATTTATGCAGGAATTAATCTTTCTTTGGAAAGATAAAACTGGGATAAGCGATTGTAAAGCATTAACTTTAAGCCAATTTATTGATTGGTATGTGCCAAAAGTGAATACTAATAAGCCTAAAACAGTGGGTACTTTTACAGTAGAAAGTGGAAAGTTAATTGTTACTGACCCTTGTTACGAGGTAGATGAAGAAGGAGAATTGCAAAACATACTTTCAAATGTGAAAAATGGGAAATGGACAGCATCCATATTTTACACAGCTGAAGAAGTCGTTGAAAGTTTAATCGTATATTATGGAGAAAAAAAACCTAGTGGAAAATGGCGTGTTTGCGAAAAGTTAATTGGAGTTGACTCTGCACAAGCTGGAATTTTTGACCTAAAAACATTTGGTAGAGACGATGTCCTCCAATTTGAAGTGAAAAATGTCCATGACATAGAGATTGATGAAGTTGGATTAAAATATTTTGTTGCATGTTCTGATATGGTTGCTTCAGATGCACAGGGGGGAGTTGTCCCAGGTGGTGCGGTTTCAATGTCTGGTTATGGAGACGGAATGTACGAAGTAAAAGTAAAATATAACATTTTAAAAGAGGTTGTTGGAGTGATGATTGGCTTTGGTGATGAGGAATAATGCTATTTACCAACGGGCAGTGAATTACACTTGTGCTTCTTCAAATAACGGGGTGCAATAGTTGAAGATCCAACTGCCAGTTACAGCGGCTTTTCTTATGCAACTAAAGAAGCAGTTTAGTTCAAGAAAGGTAATATTGTATTACATTCATTTGTTATAGGAAGTGGATGCACCCTATCGACAACCCTACTATCTCCAAAGGAGGATAACATGAATAAACAAATCCTTAGCCCTCGCCTGACTCTCACAAGACTGGCACGACAAGATTGGGAACTAATCCACTCGATCTATTCCAACCCTGCACTTATGAAACACATCGGAGAGGTAAAGAGCGATGAAGAAATCCGCCGTACCTTTGATAAGGAAATCGCTCCGTGGAGCATCAAATCCACCCATTGGCTAACGTGGATAATCAACGAAAATTCCTCATGTAACAACGTTGGCTTAATCAGCATATGCACCCGCAACCTAGAGAAACTCACTGCGGAAGTAGGCTTTATAATACTGGAAGCATATAAAGGCAAGGGCTATGCTACCGAAGCAATCAAAATCATAATTGAGTTCGCAGTGGATACGTTAGGATTCAAAAAATTTATTGCAGTTTGTTCTGAAGAGCATTTGGGTTCACGCCGCGTTTTGGAGAAAGCTGGAATGTTTTTGGATGAAATCGTGCCAAATTGCACTCAAATCGACGGCAAGTTGGTGAATGACTGTTTATATTCGTTAGAAAGCGGTTACTTCTTCATAGATAGAGATGCTAGGGGAATTTAAAAACAAGCGAAAGAATACACCGTTATCTTGCTTATAATCAATTTTGTGACAGTGTGCAAGATATTAAGGATTTTTATGTCAATATTTTAGACCCAAAAGTCCTTAATTTGTTTTAAATTTGAGAGGGCAATTGACCCGTTGAGAAATGGAAGGGAAAGCCTCCAAGGGCGGCGTGGAGTAGCACATTATATGGTAAAATATGGAGTGATAGCTGACTCCTTTATTTAATTATGCCTTCACGAAGCCAAAATGATCTGAACTCATTTCTATTAACCGTAAATCCAATTACAAGGATTATGAAATCCTGCGATAAGTGAGCATTCAAGAGATATTCGTATCAAACTGAGGGAGTTCAAATATTTGTTCCTTATGACTATATGTCTTTTTTAGAATTAGATTCAAAACAAGCGAAATTTTAAGAGTTTTCTGAGTTAGTTAGATGATACATTGTGCCTGCAATTAAGGCATATTCGAAATTACCTTCTTCGATTATTGAGACTTATGTTGAAGAAGCCTAATCGTAGTAAAATCAAAGTCAAGTAGTTGGAAGGCTGAAATATTTCTTTGAGTTAATCAACTAACGGGTGCAAAAGTTGAAGAAAGGGGATTGATGAGGTGATCCTTTTTTCTTCTTCAGCTAATGAAGCAGGTTATTGGAACAAGAAATTTATCATTGCCTACTGGTTAAGCAAACTAACTAGGTAGAAGTGCATTATATATGTGGCGAAGTTTATAGATACTTTATTCCGTGGGAGCACCTTTTTCTAGAATTGAGTTTCCGCTAAACAAAGGAAAAAAGAAACTAAATTTCATGAAGTATATCCTTTTAAGAACGGGGATATTTGTAAGTTATCATTTTCTGTTAAATAAGTATTCAAGAGTATAAAATATGCTTATTTCTAAAGCTATATATATACTCTCGAACTAAAAGTGAAAAATAATACTATTCGTCTTTTAATAAAATTTTCACTCTTGGAAAACTATCCTAAAAGGTTAACACTATAAAAACAGTTTTATAAAATTAATGTGCATTCATTTCTTCTACGATTGCTTTTCCACTTAAATTAGAAAAATAATAAGTTGGCCAATTGTCTAATTCATTTAAAAGAGTGACATGATCTTCATCTCCAAAATAAATGTGGTAATGTTCTGCTTTTGTTGGATAAATACTATGATCACTAAATTGAACATGTTTTGGGACACCATCTGCTTCTCCAACTAAATCAAATAAATAACGAACGCCTCTATTTCCAGATTCATAAGTCAAAATTTCGTATCCATGATACTTATATTCTCCTGTTTTTCCTTCTCCATTTTTATAAAATGTCATCGTATTATCTTTTATAACGATTCGTTCAATGTCTGTTTCATATCCAACTTTATAATATTCTTTGTACTCTTCAAAGGTTTTATCTTTCTTTGTTTCTACTTTTTTATGTAAGACCTCATCTAAAGTTCCATTTAATAAGTATGGATAGACTGATTGCCAATCTCCTTCCCAATCTGATAATTCTCTATCTTCAACTTCGTCATCATCAAATATCCCTGAATATATTTCTTTTTGTTTTTCACCATCGCCACTAAGGTCATGATCATGGCTATGATTGGTACTGTCTGTAGATTCAGAATTGGAATCAGAAGAAGCAGGTTCAGAATTAGAGGAAGCATTTTCGACAGGTGTATCTACTTTTTCTAGACAGCCTGTAAGGATTACACCTAATAAGAAAAACACAAGTATTGATTTGATAAGTTCCTTTTGCATAAATAAAATCTCTCCATTTCCTTTTTAATGTTCAGTGGAAATCGTAACCATTACTATTTACACCTTTATGAATATACTATGTTTTAAATTTTCCGTCAATATAAAACGTAATGATTATGATTTATACTATTTTGTAATATAATAAAAAACGGAAAGTATGTAATTAAACAAATTGCCTATTGTCAATTTTAGCGAGTAAGGGAGCACCTTATTTTCGTTGTCGTTCCCTGGAGTTTGTCATCGAAGAGTAAAAAGGGAGTATTAAATATAACTGAAGTAAAAATAAAGGATTAAGTGAAGATGTTTTCCAATTACCCGTCAATCTATTTATAGGGGTTATGAAATCCTGCGAATAAGTGAGCATTCAAGAGATATTCGTATCAATCTGAGGGAGTTGAATAATAGGACGCATTTGAACTATATTATGACATAAAAAATCCCCTCAAGTTTTTCTTGAAAGGAATCACGTTTGTTTTGCGTTTTCAAGTTTTGATTTAATTTGGTTATTTTGAGATATTATGACACTGCTAAAAATTATTGTTCCTACAAAGCCTAAAAGTGAAAAAAAGACAAAAACAGCCAAATTGGTATTATCACGCATAACAGAACCTCCTTTTAGTATAAGTATAGTTTGTATAAAAAAACCATTTACTATTCGTAATTGCATACTTCGAGGAAAATGTGCAATAGAACAAAAGGACTTGTTTCACTAACGGAGCAGTTAGTTCAATAAGATATGATAAAATTTGTATATAGATTTTAGAGCGATTGATTTCGAGTAAACAATTTTATTTAAAAAATATGGCTTGTATGTTTATTTCAAATGAAGTGCATTAAATCATTAAGGAAGAATAAGTATGAAAAAAAAGAAAATAATTTATTATGTGATTTTTACAATATTTTTTATTTTGGTGTTTTATTCTGGTGTTATTAGAGAACCAATAAATTTTGCAGAAAAATCAGTAGGAATTCATATTAAACCTAGATATTTACCTATAAACTATTCTAAAAGTTATGCTACTACAAAGGGATGTGGTAGAAACTGTGACATAATTAAATTGGTTTATAAGAGTTCTGAAGAGGAGATTACTATAACTGCTTCAGAAAATACTAGTTCATATAAAGATCCTAATGGAAAAAGAAAAATTTAATATCAGGAACAAAATTCTTTTATCGCGAAAATTCCAAAGAACAATTATTAAATTGGAAAAATAAGAAAAAAGAATTAGAAATGGAACTAAAGTACAAAGGAAATACTAAATTATCCCAAAACGAACTTATAAAAATCGCAAATTCTACAAATTAATTTTGTATATTCCTTACGCAGCTAACGAGGTGCAAGAGTTAAAGAAGTGATCGCTGCGGCGGTCTTTTTTCTTGTGCATGCCCAGCAAGCCGTTAATTGCTAATTGGTGAAAGTCCAATCTGAGTAAGTACCAAGACGCTCAGTAGCTGACAGGCAACTGGTGAAGAAATTCTAAGGTTGGAGCCCTGTGACAAAGTAACTCATTGAGTGCAAGCAAACTAACAGGTTGTAACATAAAGTGAATCCTGCCGTCTCGTCAAAAGGACCCACCTTCTGGTGGATAAAGAGAAGTCGAGCCTTGATAAGATGGGCGAAGACCATGGAAGGTGTGAAGAACTTGGAATAGCAGCACCGAAGAATCTCTCGGGGTAAGGGGAACGACATGTTAGGAAAGTAATTAACGGAACTGGGGATACCCTCCTCG
>NZ_JBJORY010000032.1:0-14198 GCF_046562815.1 Neobacillus sp. 204 | reverse complement strand
GCCTCGCCGTGAACATGGCAGGTTTTTTTCTGTTCTTGGTGTAAAAAGAAAGTAGATAATATTAAACAGGCATCCTATTATCCAGATGAACAGAGAATTTTAATACTAAAAACGAAAGATTATGGAAGTAATATTATTGGGTTAGACTTAGTGGGAAATCTCGTATTTGAAATAAGTGAACCTAACGGATATAGTATGGAATATTTATCAGAAATAGATCAATCCCCAGTGGTGGTATGTGAAGGGGATGAAAATCATGTAAATAATTTTGGAAGAGGAAGAATGAATTTCTTTATTAATTTAAAAACTGCACTGCTTAAAAAAGGTAATTTTGCCTATTAAAAAAATCCATAAAAGGGGAGTAAGTGACTAAATATTTTAAGGAATCAAGTTTTAAGGTAATGGCTAATAATTTATTAACTATAATTTTACTAAACTTAAATTTATCCTAAGGAAGATATAATATGAAGAATGAAAAAGAAAAGAAAATTATCAAAAATGAAGGGCTACAACGTTTTAATTGGTATAATGAACATCCTTTACATGAAAATGAAGTAGGGATAAGGATTGGTAATAGTAACCATTGGGAAGTATTTGTAACTGATGAGAGAGCTAGTGTTGTACAAGGTTCAATAACGGTATTTGATAATGAAAGTGATGCGCTTGCCAATTTTATTAAAAGATTGAGAACAGAAAAAATATTATTTCAGTAGATTTATTATCCAATTTGTTTTTAAAAAGGACATCGGTTTAAATGACGTGGAAGCCCTAATTGAAATCAATAGACCAATTTTAATGTATGAGGGATATCCTGTAAGCAGAAGGCTTATCCCAAATCATTTGATTAAAGAGTATCTTCATGATTTAAATTGAAATTAATATGAGTGTATTTATAGGAAATCAAGGATTCAAAGTCAAATGAGCTTTGAATCCCTTTTTAAAATCCTGAACAAATCATTACAAAATATAAACCCAATATTCAATGAATATTAAGAGTATGGAGGCATTATGGATAGATGCATTGCTGTTTATAAAAATAAAAGATATAAAGCTTATTCCACAGGAACTAAAGGAGAAATTTCGAAGGTAAAATTATTTTTGCACCGAGCAGAAGAGGGTTTCATTCCTGTTATGTCCGCATACGATAAAGATTTATATGAAAAAGAAATAAAAAAAGAAGAGGTTTCAGAGTTATATAGAGAGTATTTTATGGCTCGCTATAAAAATTATGAATTCTTTGTTGTTGCTCATTTTATGGATAGGAAAGAGATAGAAATTGTAACAGTCGATCCAAATATCGGAAGAGAATGTAATCTGAACTATCAAGATAGGGATCTTTTTACAAAAAGACTTGGCTCAGATGATGATTTCCAACTTATTCATGTTAAAGAAGACCTTTTGAGCAAATCAACTACAAGAAAAGAAGTAACATTAGAGGAGCCCTATGTAATAGATAACGAGAAGTAACAGCAAGCAATCCAAACAATTTATAAATTACGAGTCTACTCTTTTTATAGAGTAGGCTTTTTTATGTTAGAAACCACACTTTTTAAATGGTATTAAAGGAAAATAAAGGAGAAATGTGGAATTATTAATTTTAATCCTATCATAGAGGGGCGGTGATTCTCCAGACCTTCTCGTTAAAGGAGCAGGAGAAACTATGAAAAAAATTCCTAAAAAAATATGGATACCAATTGTTCTGGTGGGGTTATTGGTTGGGGGTTATTTCTATTTTGATAAGGAAAATGTCTCTGTTAGCGTAGGAACTGCACCGAAGGGTGAAAAAATGGTTCAAGTCCATGAACAAACAAAAAAGGTTGATAGTGAATTTTCCTTTAGTATGAGTGAAAACGCTGTTCAGCAAGCGATACATAATATGTCCCATCAAAAGGTATTAGCAGACAAAAAATGGGGGGCATTACCTCTAACGGCTGAACGAGTTAAAAGATTACTACAAGTGGTCGAAGTAAATGAGAAAAAGTATGAAAATGCAGATTTATATTTAGGCATATTAAGAGCTTGGGAAAAAGGCAATTTTGATAATGTGGTTAGCAACCATAATGCCATTTGGTCGCTGCAGGGTGGAACGGTAGGAAAAGCCATTGGTGCAGCATCGCCTGAAGAAGAAATGGAATTTATCCAAGAGAATTTCGATGTGAAGCAGTGAAATAGAGTCCACTCTTTTTAAAGAGTAGGCTTTTTCTTTTTCCATAAAATGTATAATTGGCCGATTCATGTTGAAAGTTAGCCATTTCCCCAATCAACCTCCAACTACTATTTTAGTAAATTTGAATAATGTGTGTCACTTAATACAGGAATTCTCAGGAAAACCTCGAATACATACATATAATGCCAAAAAGTAGGTAGAAACCATCTGAGGAGGAATCACCTTGTCTCTTGAACAAATGAATCCCACAATAGAGAAGATCCTAGTAAACATTGAAAAGGTTATGATTGGAAAAAGGGACGTTGCCGAACTTAGCTTGGTTGCCTTATTAGCAGGTGGCCACGTACTCTTAGAAGACGTACCAGGTGTCGGAAAAACGATGATGGTCCGTGCGTTGGCCAAGTCTGTAAATGCTAATTTCCGAAGAATTCAATTCACTCCGGATCTACTGCCATCCGATGTAACCGGGGTCTCCATATATAATCCCAAAGAAATGGAATTTCAATTTCGTCCGGGCCCGTTAATGGGAAACATTATTCTCGCCGATGAGATTAACCGGACATCCCCGAAGACGCAGTCAGCGCTCTTAGAAGGGATGGAGGAGGCAAGTGTCACGATTGATGGAATAACCCATCAACTGAATAAGCCATTTTTCGTTATGGCTACGCAAAATCCAATCGAATATGAAGGGACCTATCCGCTTCCCGAGGCACAGTTGGACCGTTTTTTATTAAAAATGAGAATGGGTTATCCAGACTTACAAGAGGAAATGGAAGTGTTAAACAGAGCTCAAAAGATCCCGCCAATCGAGGAGTTAACGCCAGTTATTGACCTTGAAGGTCTTCTCGATTTACAGAGAGAAATCAAGGAAGTGTTCGTCGATGACACGATAAAGCGTTACATTGTCGATATCGTTAACCGTACACGGGGCCACGGAAGTGTCTACCTTGGGGCAAGTCCAAGGGGGTCAATCGCCCTGATGAAGGCAGCACAGGGCTATGCCTATATGTATGGCCGCGATTATGTTCTCCCAGATGACATTCAATATTTAGCTCGATTTGTCTTATCCCACCGGATCATTTTAAAGTCGGAGGCAAAATTCGAAGGGATTTCAGCAGAAGAATTAGTGAACCAGGTGGTTGCCAGAGTCCCGGTTCCAGTCCAAAGGTTAGTGAAATAAATGAAAAAAATTTGGATGATATTGAAAAAAGTATGGAAGTTTATCCTGCTGCTTTTTTTGATTCTGTTAACTTTTTCCTATGCAATGTTCCAAGGGGGATTTGTAAGCTGGTTTTTATTTTATAGCTTTTTGCCCTTTGCGATTTATTGTGTCGCCCTATCGTTGTACTCCTTAAATGAGCTTGAAGTGACAAGGGTATTGCCAAAAAGCGACTACAATGCCGGAGAGCCTTTAAAGGTGACAGTTATAGTGAAAAGAGCAAAATCCTTTCCGCTCTTTTTTTTACTGATTGAAGACCAATTAAATGATTATTTGAAATTTGCTCCCCAGCAAAAGAAGTCGAAGGCCCTGCTTCTTCCCGGTTTAAAAAAAGAATTTTCTTATGAATATATCATTGATGAACTGCCGCGCGGAGAACATTTATTTGAATCCTTAACCCTAAGAATCGGGGATCCGCTCGGATTATTTGAAAAAGAAAAGAAGGTTGTCATGGAGGACAAGATCATTGTCTATCCGGCTTATACAGAGTTATTATATCGATCATTTGAAAATCATTATGATTCTGGCCTGACTGCCTCAAGGGAACGTGTCCAGCGTGATACATCCATGGCGACTGGGGTACGGGATTACCAGCCGGGTGACCGCTTTTCGTGGATCAACTGGAAAGCATCCGCCAAGCGTAATATCCTAATGACGAAGGAATTTGAGCAGCGGCAATCACATGATGTTTTTGTGGTTATGGACTGTGCAGCGAATAAGCATTTTGAGCCAGTGGTTTCGTTTACGGCCTCATTATTACGGGCTATTTTAAAAAAGGGAGCCCAGACTGGTCTGTTAACGGTTAGTAACGAGCGAGGCACTTTCCCGATTCGCGGCGGGGAACAGCATCTTCAGCAGCTCTTTTATCATCTGGCAAAAATAGAGGCGAAATGTATCATGCCATTTGAAAAGGTATTAGATACAGATGGTCATTTTATTCAGCAAACCGTTTCGTTTATGCTTGTCACCGCACAAATTACAAAACCGCTAATTGAAAAAGCGAGCTTTCTAGGACAGCGAAAAGGTGGAGCCATTACGCTTTTTCTGATTAAAGGAGAGAAAGAAGCACCGACAGACACGGAACGGTCACTGATGGGGATTTCTAATGCCCGTGGAGTCCGGGTGGTTTTGGTTCAGGAAGGCGAACACATGGCAGCTTTTTCGGAGGTGAACTTCCGATGATTAAAAAAGATTTATCATCATTTTTGTTATATACATTTAGTTTTTTATTATTATGGGAATGGCTGCGGCCCATTGAACAATTAACAGAAACAGACCATATTGAGACCTTTATTATCTTTTTGGTTATTTCATTTGCATTATCCTTTTTTCAATTGAAAAGGATTTGGAAATATAGTATAAAAACGATCTTTATTTTATATTCAATTAACCGAATTCATTTTGTAGAAGGTTTCTTTGATTCAACATGGATAAAGGCATTCTTTAAAGACTTGACCGATAATCTTGGCTTGCTCGCAGCAAGGAGCTGGAATGACTTATCCAATGAGTTTAGGACATTGTTATTTTTTATCCTGCTTTGGCTTATTGTTTACTTACTTAATTACTGGGTCTTAAACCGAAAGCGGATCTTTATTTTTTTCTTTATGACCCTAGTTTATATTACAGTTCTAGATACATTTACGCCCTATGTGGCCAAGGCTGCGATTGTCAGAACGGTGGTTGCCGGTTTTGCAGTGATGGGAATGCTGACGTATTACCGAATCATTAAAAAGGAAAATGTCAGTGGTGAACCGACGTTCCTTCGCAAGTGGATGGTTCCGCTCGCTGTTATGATTTCGCTAAGTGTCCTAGTGGGAATAGTCGCACCGAAAGCTGCGCCGATTTGGCCTGACCCTGTCCCCTATTTAACAGCCGATAACGATAAGGTCCCCGAACGTAAGGTTAGTGGGGTGCATCGTATAGGTTACGGGACCAATGATGCTCAATTAGGCGGTCCGTTTATAGGGGATAACAACCCAGTCTTTAGGTATGAAGGAAACGGAAAGAATTATTGGAAGATGGAGACAAAGGATAGGTATACAGGAAAAGGCTGGCTGGCTTCTGGGACGACCCCGATAACCTTTCGTCAGGAAGATCTTGTCCCTGTCTTTTCTGTGCCTGAAACAGTGGAGACAATTAAAGAATCTGCACGGGTGGCTACAAATCCGGCCTATAACTTCAATTATCTTATGTACCCAGCTGGAATTACCAAAGTTTTAAAGATGCTCCCAGAGGGCAATCGATTTGAAATCGATACAACCAATGAAAGAATCAGCCTTTTCGATAATGACAATACCCCTTCGGTACCGAGTGTCTTTACTGTTGAATTTGAAGTTCCAAAATACAAGGCCAAGGACTTAGTCCAAACAAAAAGTTTCAACCCAACAAGCATCAACGAAGAATTTTATCAAAGGTATACGCTCCTGCCTGCAAAGCTCCCGCCAAGAGTAAAAGAATTAGCTGAGGAGATTACTGCGTCAAAAACCAATTGGTTTGATAAAGCCAAAGCGATTGAAAGCTATTTTGGGAAATCCGAGTTTACCTATGATCAGAAAAATGTCGCGGTGCCTGACACCAACGATGATTATGTTGATCAGTTTTTGTTTGAGACAAAAAGGGGGTATTGTGACAATTTCTCCTCCTCGATGGCCGTTATGCTGCGAACGCTCGGAATTCCGACGCGTTGGGTAAAAGGATTCACAGGTGGAGATTTTCTGCAATATAGTGATGAGAATTTAGGAAATCAAATCTATGAGGTAACGAATAATAATGCCCACTCCTGGGTGGAGGTTTATTTCCCTAATCAAGGCTGGGTACCATTCGAACCGACAAAAGGTTTTTCTAATCAAATTAACATCAATTACGAATCATCAGGTTCAGGATCTAATAATCAAGCGACCACGACCCCACCGGTTAAAAAGCCTCAGCAAGAAGAAATCGATGATACCGATACAGCAACCGATTCGAATAAATTCTTTGATGTCAAAAGAATCTGGGCAGAGTCTAAATTGTTTTTTAACAACAATTGGAAGAGGATGGTTCTCATGATCCTTCTCTTTTCTGCAGTAGCCGGCATTCTGTATCGAATTCGCGGGAAGTGGGTGCCATACAGTCTGCTAGCGGTTTACCGATTTAAGAAAAAAGATGAAAGTATTGGTGCTGCCTACTTGGCATTATTGGATCAGTTCGATCGCTATGGCTTAAAGCGGAAGAAAAACCAAACGCTTCGAAACTATGCACGGTACATTGATTCGTTCTTCTCGACGCGAGAGATGTCTCGTTTGACTGCCATTTATGAAAATTATTTGTATCATCAAAACTTGCCAAAGGGAACTTGGAAAGAATCGTATGAATTATGGGAAAATTTAATCAAAAAAACAATTGCTTGACCACAAAAACGACCTATTGTTACAATATGTACTAATTCATGGTTAGCACGAGTACCAAACTGAAAAGGTGCTTACGCTTATCAAAATATAGTACGTTTCCTTCATATATCCTCGAAAATAAGGTTCGAGAGTCTCTACCGGGTCACCGTATAATGATCTGACTATGAAGGCAGGATTTTTTTCTGTGGCTTTTGCAAGAAAACTAGAATTCTGCCTTCCTGATATTTTTTAGGGGGAGAATTCTAGTTTTTTTTATATCCTTTGCTGTAAAGGTTCATAATAACTATAACTTGAGAAAATTGAGGTGGATGCTTTGCCAGGCAAGCATGAGATGATTATTGTATTAGATTTTGGGAGTCAATATAACCAATTAATTACCCGCAGGATCCGTGAATTCGGGGTATATAGTGAACTGCATCCGCATACCATTACAGCCGAAGAAATTCGTCAATTAAATCCAAAAGGGATTATCTTCTCCGGCGGTCCAAACAGTGTATACGATGAAAATTCCTTCCGCTGTGATGAGGCCATTTTTGAAATGGGTCTGCCAATCCTTGGAATTTGCTACGGGATGCAATTAATGACCGTCCATTTTGATGGGAAGGTTGAAAAAGCGAGCCAACGTGAATACGGAAAAGCAACCATGACGGTGCAGCATCCATCAGCGCTATTTAGCGGTCTGCCAAATGAACAGACTGTGTGGATGAGTCACGGTGACCTTGTGGTAGAAGCACCTTCAGGTTTTACAGTGGATGGCACGAACCCAACCTGCCCGATTTCAGCCATGAGTAATGAGGAGCGAAAGCTTTATGCTGTACAGTTTCACCCGGAAGTACGTCATTCCATTTATGGCAATGAACTGTTAAGGAATTTTGTCTTTAATGTGTGTGAATGCACTGGCGATTGGTCGATGGGCAACTTCATTGAGGTGGAAATGGCAAAAATTCGTGAGATGGTTGGCGATAAAAAAGTTCTTTGTGCTTTAAGTGGAGGGGTTGACTCTTCAGTTGTTGCCGTGCTGATTCATAAGGCAATCGGTGATCAACTTACTTGTATTTTTGTCGATCATGGCCTGCTTCGTAAAAATGAGGCGGAGAGCGTGATGAAGACTTTTTCGGAAGGCTTCCATATGAATGTAATCAAAGTTGATGCCAAAGATCGTTTCTTATCAAAGTTGGAAGGTGTTTCTGACCCTGAGAAAAAACGAAAAATCATCGGCAATGAGTTTATTTATGTATTTGATGATGAGGCGACAAAGCTTGAAGGGATTGAGTTTTTAGCCCAAGGTACGCTTTATACAGATATAATTGAAAGTGGTACGGCAACTGCACAAACGATTAAATCTCATCATAATGTGGGCGGTTTACCGGAAGATATGCAGTTTAAACTGATCGAACCGTTGAACACACTATTTAAAGATGAGGTCCGTGCACTTGGAACCGAGCTTGGTATTCCGGATGATATCGTCTGGAGGCAGCCATTCCCTGGCCCGGGTCTTGGTATTCGTGTGTTAGGAGCTATTTCAGATGATAAACTTGAAATCGTTCGTGAATCAGATTGGATCCTCCGCGAGGAAATTAAAAAAGCTGGATTGGATCGGGAAATTTGGCAGTATTTCACTGTATTACCGGACATTCGCAGTGTCGGTGTCATGGGGGACGCAAGAACATACGATTACACGATTGGCATTCGTGCCGTGACCTCTATTGATGGAATGACGTCCGATTGGGCAAGAATTCCTTGGGATGTCTTAGAAGTCATTTCGACGCGTATTGTGAACGAAGTAGCCCATGTAAACCGAGTGGTTTACGACATTACCAGCAAGCCGCCTGCAACGATTGAGTGGGAATAAGAAAAGCGGAAGCGCCTTGTTCAGGGGCGTCAGGCATAAGACAAGCTGGCGAGAAGGTTGCTCTTTAACCTTCTTGACAGATTGGCTTATGACCCCGAGCCCCTAGGCGCTGTAGCTAGACAATAAGAAAAGCGGTAGTTAGACCATAATTAAATCTAAATTGCTGTTGCAACAGCGTAAGAACTGGAACTTAAAATGGTTCCAGTTCTTATTTATTTTAGGAAGGATTTTATTCACGAACGATTTTAATTTTATTTTTAATATCGTTCGTATTTTTTATTTACAAGATGTTTGTTTCCTGCTAAAATAAAAATCGAGTTAAGAGAATAATAATTAATTGCATCGTATAATCTTGGGAATATGGCCCAAAAGTTTCTACCGAGCCACCGTAAATGGCTTGACTACGAGGCAGTGTTTTAATAAAAAAGAGGCATGCCTCTTTTTATTGCACATGCCTAAAGTCACGCTCCGGTAGAATGATACCGGAGCTTTTTTGCATAATAAAGAAAAAGAACCTTAGGGGGAAGAGGAATGCAGAAGTATTTTGAGTTTGAGAAACACGGTACAAATTATCGCCGCGAATTTATTGGGGGACTAACCACCTTCTTAGCAATGGCTTATATATTAGTTGTTAACCCGCTAACATTATCGTTAGCATCGATCAAGGACTATCCGGATGCCTTAAGAATGGACTACGGTGCAGTATTTGTCGCGACAGCCCTTGCATCAGCACTAGGATCGATTGTTATGGGACTTCTCGGGAAGTATCCACTGGCACTAGCACCAGGAATGGGCTTGAATGCGTTCTTTGCTTATACGGTTGTTTTAGGAAGCGGAATTCCTTGGCAACATGCCCTTGGCGCTGTTCTTATCTCAGGTGTATTTTTCTTCTTATTAACTCTTACTGGCCTGCGTGAAAAAATCATTAATGCGATTCCGGTTGATTTAAAACATGCGGTTGGTGCAGGGATTGGCTTGTTCATTACCTTTATTGGATTACAAAACGCTGGAATTGTAGTCAATAATGATGCAACACTTGTTGGGTTAGGTGATTTAACTGCAGGACCTACTCTTCTTGCTATTTTTGGGATTGTTGTTACGGTCATTATGATGACAAGAGGTATTAATGGTGCAGTATTTTACGGAATGGTCATCACAGTTATCGTTGGAATGATTTTTAACTTAATTGATATGCCGCATAAAGTAGTCGATTCTGTACCAAGTTTATCACCAACTTTTGGTGCAGCCTTTTCTTCGTTTGGAGATAGTTCTTTTTATACGACAGCAATGCTTGGAATTGTTCTTACCTTCTTGTTTGTTGATTTCTTTGATAATGCAGGGACGCTTGTTGCAGTAGCGAACCAAGCAGGAATTATGAAAGACAATAAGCTGCCTCGAGCTGGACGGGCGTTAATTTCTGATTCGATTGCAACAACTGTAGGTGCGGTTTTAGGAACATCCACAACAACGTCTTACATTGAGTCATCGGCAGGGGTTGCTTCTGGGGCTAGAACTGGATTTGCGGCCTTAGTAACAGCAGGATTCTTTATCTTATCGCTATTCTTCTTTCCGTTATTATCGGTTGTAACTGCTCCTGTTACGGCACCTGCCTTAATTATTGTAGGGGTATTAATGGTTTCTTCCTTAGGGAAAATTGATTGGCAGCGTTTTGAAATTGCGGTTCCGGCATTCTTAACAATGATTGCGATGCCGCTGTCTTACAGCATTGCAACTGGAATTGCTGTTGGGTTTATCTTTTATCCAATTACGATGATCGTAAAGGGACGGACAAAAGAAATCCACCCAGTTATGTACTTTTTCTTTGTTATCTTTGTTCTCTATTTCATTTTCTTAAAATAAAGTTAAAAGGACTGTGGGCTGGCACAGTTCTTTTTTTGTTTTTCCTAGGGATGTTTTCGTTGTTATTAACTCGCAGTCTGAATACACTTCGCTTTCCGCGGGCAGCCCGGGGATCCTCCTCGGCGCAAGCGCCTGTGGGGTCTCCCCAGCCCCATCCTCCCGCAGGAGTCTTCGATAGGAATAAGATTCGAATAATTTACCATCTGACAAGACATAATGTTGTCGAACTTTGTCGTTGACTTCCTGTTATCTCTCTTTTATTCTGTAAATAAAAGGTTAAAAGGTTAAAAGGGAGAAATGGGGAAAAGGGTATGGCGCAACTGAAAATTGAAAAGGTTTTAAATAATAATGTTTTGATTGCTGAACACCCGTCCTACGGAGAAGTAGTTTTGATTGGCAAAGGTATTGGCTTTAATCGCAAACACGGTGATTTAATCGAAACAGGCTCTGCGGAAAAACTCTTTGTCTTAAAAAATGAAAAGGAACAGCAAAATTATATTAAATTGCTTCCTTTTATTGATAATGAATTTTTAGAGGTTATCATCGCATCGATTGAGCTAATCAAACAACGAACGAATTCGATGCTAAATGAACATATTCACGTTGCTTTAACAGACCATCTGATGTTTGCCTTAACGCGAGCTTCACAAGGGATGGAAATGAAAAATCCATTTTTAGTTGAGACAAAAGCCCTTTATCGCCATGAATATGAAATAGCTAAAGAAGTTGTGGAGCTTATTAAGGAAAACACTGGCATTAGCTTTCCGATTGGTGAAATTGGCTTTATTGCCTTGCACATTCATAGTGCAATAACCAATAAGAATCTTTCGGATGTGAACCAACATTCCCAGCTCGTCAGCAGACTGGTTGCTATGGTGGAAGAGCAGCTTGAAATAGTGATAGATAAAGAAGGAATCGATTATATGAGACTTGTTCGTCACCTACGCTTTGCTATTGAACGAGTAGTTAAGGGTGAAAAAGTGGATGAACCAGAAAAAATATCTTCCCTATTGAAAGATGAATATCCGATATGCTATAATCTCTCATGGAAGCTCATAAAAGTGATGCAACAATCCTTAAAATTGAAAGTCTTTGATGCAGAAGCAGTTTATCTTACAATGCATTTACAGCGACTTCAAAAAAAATATAAATAGCACTTATTTTTTACGTGTTACTGATTCGATCAGGCATGAGTAAAAAGTTTAATTGAAATGAAGTGAATGGGGTAATCTATACCCATACCTTCATTCTATTGAACCTTTACTCATGCCTTTTTTTGTTGGTATTTCTCTCAAGAATGTAACCGCTTTATGAGCTTATACAAAAAAATAGGAGGTATTTTTTATGTTTAAAAATGCTTTTGGTGTTTTACAAAAAGTCGGTAAAGCACTTATGTTACCGGTCGCAATCTTGCCTGCTGCCGGGATATTATTAGCAATTGGTAATGCGCTTCAAAACCCAACATTGATTGATCTCGCCCCGTTCTTAGATAATAGTGGGATTGCCATGGTTGCGAAGATTATGGAACAGGCTGGTAGTGTTATATTCGGAAACCTGTCATTATTATTTGCCGTTGGGGTAGCAATTGGACTAGCTGGAGGAGAAGGTGTAGCCGGACTAGCTGCGATTGTAGGGTTCCTGATTATGAATGCAACAATGGGTACTGCCTTGGGAATTGATGCAGATGCACTTGCGAAGCATCCTCAAAGCTATGCTTCTGTTTTAGGTATACCGACACTGCAAACAGGTGTTTTTGGAGGTATCATCGTCGGTCTAATTGCTGCTTATATGTATAATAGATTCTTCGAAATTGAATTACCATCATATCTAGGTTTCTTTGCTGGTAAGCGTTTTGTTCCGATTGTAACTGCAGCAAGTACTGTACTTTTAGGATTGCTAATGATTATTATTTGGCCGCCAATTCAAACAGGCCTGAATGCATTCTCCACTAACATGGTTGATGCAAACCTAACTGTTGCTGCCTTTATTTTTGGAGTAATTGAACGTTCGTTAATTCCATTTGGATTACATCATATTTTCTATGCTCCATTCTGGTATGAATTTGGAAGCTATACAAATGCTGCTGGAGATCTTGTTCGTGGTGACCAACGTATTTTTATGGAACAAATTAAAGATAATGTTCAACATTTAACGGCAGGTACATTCACAACAGGTAAATATCCGTTCATGATGTTTGGACTTCCTGCTGCTGCACTCGCTATTTATCATGAGGCTCGACCAGAAAAGAAAGTATTCGTAGGGGGATTAATGGCTTCTGCAGCCTTGACTTCTTTCCTTACAGGTATTACAGAGCCAATTGAATTCTCATTCTTATTTGTAGCACCAGTATTATTTGGAATCCATGCCATTTTTGCAGGATTATCATTTATGACCATGCACTTGTTAAATGTAAAAATCGGGATGACGTTCTCAGGTGGATTAATTGACTATGTGCTATTTGGATTAATCAATCCACAAACAAATGCATGGATCGTTATTCCAGTAGGTCTTGTCTTTGCGCTTATTTATTACTTTGGATTCCGATTTGCGATTCGTAAGTTTAATTTAAAAACACCAGGTCGTGAACTAGAGGAAGAAGAAGATCAAGCACCAACAAGAAAATCAGGTACAGGTGATTTAGCAGCCAATATATTAGATGCTATGGGTGGCAAGGAAAATATTGCTCATTTAGATGCATGTATTACACGTCTTCGTGTTTCGGTAAATGATATTAAAAACGTGGACAAAGCTGAGTTGAAAAAACTTGGTGCTGCGGGTGTGTTAGAAGTAGGAAATAACATTCAAGCGATTTTTGGACCACGTTCTGAAACAATTAAGGGGCAAATGAAGGATATTATGTCTGGTAAAAGACCTTCTAAGGCTTCTGTTGATACAGTAGAAAAAGGTGCGGAACAAAGTAATGTAAATACAGATGCACTTGAAAAAGCGCGTGAAAATGAAGTATTTGCAGCACCGCTTAAAGGGGAAATAAAGCCGATTACTGAAGTGCCTGATCAGGTGTTTGCTGGAAAAATGATGGGCGATGGCTTTGCGATTTTACCAGCTGAAGGAACAGTTGTTTCACCGGTTAACGGAAAAATCGTAAACCTCTTCCCTACAAAACATGCCATTGGTATCTTATCTGATACGGGGCGTGAAATCCTGATTCATGTGGGCATTGACACTGTTAATTTAAAAGGTCAAGGCTTCGAGACGTTAGTTTCTGAAAATGACGTTATTGAACAGGGACAGCCGTTATTAAAAGTGGATTTAAATTACATTAAAGAACATGCGACATCCACAATCACTCCGATTGTCTTCACGAACTTAGCCGAGGGTGAAAAAGTTGTAATTAATAAACAAGGTCAAGTTGAATTGAAGCAAGAGGGAATAATTAAGATTACGAAGTAAGAAGAGGTCGGCCCTAATGAAGGGCCGGCTTTTCTATTTATATAGAAGAAAGTTGAATGGAGAAAATTAATTTTAGATTTTTTGTTGACGTGGCCTAGGCATGGTGGTAATATATTAAAGCAGTCGTTAATGACAAGTTACTAACTTGTTGGTGTTGAAAAACGTTGATAAAAAGTGTTGACAACGAATTGCTGAAATGATATATTTATAAAGTTGCTTCAAACGAAGTAACGAGCTTGTTCTTTGAAAACTAAACAAACAAAATCGTGCAAACAAACAATCAATTTTAATTTCATTATT
>NZ_JBJORY010000031.1:0-15983 GCF_046562815.1 Neobacillus sp. 204 | reverse complement strand
CTTACAGGCAGGTTGCCCACGTGTTACTCACCCGTCCGCCGCTAACCAATAGGAGCAAGCTCCTATTGGTTCGCTCGACTTGCATGTATTAGGCACGCCGCCAGCGTTCGTCCTGAGCCAGGATCAAACTCTCCAAGAAAGTTGATTAGCTCATTTGTTACGTTGGCTTAGCTTCGTAATTGAAACTAAAATTTATTGTTTGTTTGCACGATTTTGTTTGTTTAGTTTTCAAAGAACAATGTCTCTATCGCTCAAAAGCGACTTTATAATCATACCAAGTTATCAACTATAAGTCAACAACTTTTTTTATTTGTTTCGCATCGCCTCAGTGACGACTTTTCATATATTACAGCATATCCAACCATTGGTCAATACTTTTTATAAATTTATTTTTATTAACAAATGTCTTATTTTTTCAAAAGGCTATGTTAAAGCTTATTGTTAATTTTGGCACCCTGTTTATTGGAGCGGAAATCAACAGGCAAGTTTAACAGAGCCTTTAAAAAAGAAAAAACCGCCTTTTTTCAGCGGTTTACGATTTAAAGTACCCAATGCTGAATTGCCGCTAAAGCGATTAGGCCAGGGATTCCTAGAAAGCCTGATATTGCGGAGGTGGCAAAATTAATGGGCACATGAATGCCATAGCGGTTTCCTGCTGCATTTAAGAAAAATAAAAATAGCGCTCCAATAACTAACTTAATGGCAGCTTGACCAACAAATCGAGCGGGCTTAAAGGGAGCTCCAGTAAATAATAGGATAATTACCAAGCCGCCTAGGATAGATATTACGATAATCGGTTCCAAAAAAGCTATCCCCCTTCTTAAGTCACTTTGATTACAACTTATGTACAAGTTGCCAAGAATAGACCTAAAAAAGGAAATAGCTTATTTATGATTTCATTAAATTAACATTTCGCTGCTTTGCTTCTCTTAATAGAAAGATATATTTTGCCTCGGCTATTTTCGTTTGACAAATTACTTCATCGGAAGGATCAAAGCTTTTTTCTAAAAGCAGCTTTTCTTGCTGCCAATGTTCTTTGAATCGATTCAGCTGCTGTAAAAGCTTTTGATTATACTCTTTACGAAGCCGCCCTTTACGCTGAAAAAACATAATAGATTCCTCCGCGTCTTCTTAAAATTCTCTTCGGCCTTCAATCGCTTTGGATAAGGTTACCTCATCTGCGTATTCAAGGTCCCCGCCCACTGGAAGTCCATGAGCAATTCTCGTTGTTTTAATTCCTGATGGCCGTAATAAACGGGAGATGTACATGGCTGTGGCCTCCCCTTCAATATTAGGGTTTGTTGCCAAGATCACTTCCATTATATTTTCATCTTGAAGACGCTTTAAGAGGTTAGGGATATTGATATCCTCTGGTCCTATCCCGTCCATTGGGGAAATCGCACCATGAAGGACATGGTACAATCCGTTGAATTCCTTCATCTTTTCCATCGCAATCACATCTTTAGGATCTTGAACAACACAGATGATGCTCTTATCCCGGCGTACGTCTTCACAAATGTAACAAGGGTCTTGATCGGTGATATGACCGCAGACAGAACAATACGTTAAATTTCGTTTGGCGTTGACAAGTGCTTTAGCAAAATCAAGCACAGTGTCTTCTTTCATACTTAAGACAAAAAAAGCCAGACGTCCGGCCGTTTTAGGACCGATACCTGGCAGCTTCATAAAGCTGTCAATCAGCTTTGAAATTGGTTCTGGATAATGCATCTTTTGCTATTCCACTCCTAAAAAGGAAGGTTCATTCCTTTTGTAAATTGCCCCATTGTATTGTTTGTTAACTCTTCTACCTTTTTAAGGGCATCATTTGTAGCAGCTAAAACAAGGTCTTGAAGCATTTCAACATCATCAGGATCAACAGCCTCAGGTTTAATAATCACGTCAACAACTTCCCTATGACCTGTTACCACAACAGTAACCATACCGCCGCCAGCTGATCCTTCAATTTTCTTTTCACCTAATTCTTCTTGTGCTTCTGCCATTTTCTTTTGCATCTTTTGCATTTGTTTCATCATATTTTGCATATTACCCATTCCGCCACCACGCATCATTACCATCTACCTCCAATTAATTAGTTAATTAGTTAGTTAGTTAGTTATTAATCAATAATTTCCACAAATTCTTCGCCAAATAATTTTTTCGCCTCGGCAATATGTGGTTCTTCTTCCTTAGGTGCTTCATTGGTTTCTCCTTCAGCACCATCATGGCTGTTCAAAAAGCTTTCGCGAATAGGCAGCCATTGATCTTCCGGAACTCCTAGGAGTACAAACCTTTTGCCCGTTAATTTATATAATGCACTATTAACCGCATCGAGAAAATCTGAACGATTCATAGCCATTTGACAAATCATCTCATGCTTAAATTTTATGATAAAAGCAGTCGCTGATGCGGCAATCGGTTCCGCATCGTTTAACAGGGCAGCTTGTGATTTTAAAAGACTTGCCCGCAATTCAGCCCAATTAGATTTAATCAGATTCAAATCACCTTTTGTTGCCTGCTTTAACACTTCATTAATTTTCCCAACCGCCGGTTGAAACGCTTTTTTGCCCGATCTTTGAGCTGGCTTTTGCGATTGCGGTGCTGCCTCTTGCGTGGAAGCCGTTACACCATTTGCCTTTAAGTGCTCAAGTTCCATCTCCAATTGCCCGATTCGTGTTAACAACTGGTCAATTTGTGCCGGTTGGGCCTGTGCTGGTTGCTTACCTTCCATTTGACATAGCTTAACGATGGCCACTTCAAGAAAAATCCTTGGATGATTTGTCCAGCGCATTTCTTGTTGTGTTTTATTCAATAGATCGATAAGTTGATAAATCTGATCCGTAGAAATCGTTTCCGCCATAGTTCGAAAATCATCATCCAGCAAAACTCTTTCCAGAGATTCTTCCAGCATTGGCGCTGTTTTGTAAAGCAGCATATCCCGATAAAATAAGATTAAATCCTCAATAAAACGCATCGGGTCTTTTCCATGAAATAAAAGTTCATCCAATGCCCCTAGCCCGCTTGCAACATCCTTTTCTCGGAATGCCAAGGCAAGTTTATTCAAAAATCCCTGTGACACCGATCCTGTAACGGTTAATGCATCCTCGACTGCGACATGGTCCTGGCTATAGGATATTGCCTGATCCAATAAACTAAGCGCATCCCGCATCCCGCCATCTGCTGCCCGTGCTATCAATTGAAGGGCGCGCTCATCACAAGCAATCCCCGATTCCTCAACAATTAATTTCATCCGTTTAACGATTGCCCCAGCAGTAATACGTCTAAAATCAAAGCGCTGACATCTTGAAATAATCGTTAAGGGGATTTTATGAGGTTCCGTTGTAGCTAAAATAAAGATGACATGCTTCGGCGGTTCTTCTAATGTTTTTAGCAAGGCATTAAAAGCGCTAATGGATAGCATATGCACTTCATCAATAATATAGACTTTGTAGTTTACAGATGTAGGTGCAAATCTAACCTTATCAAGAACATCACGCATTTCCTCCACACGTGAGTTCGAGGCCGCATCAAATTCTAACACATCTGAAATGGTTCCATCGGTTATGCCCCGGCAGGCCGCACATTCATTGCAAGGCTCTGAAACAGGTGACCGCTCACAATTGATCGCCTTTGCTAATATTTTAGCCGCACTTGTTTTTCCTGTTCCTCTTGGTCCGGAAAAAAGATATGCATGGGATATTTTTTGTTGAAGCAGGGCGTTTTGCAATGTCTTGGTTACATGTTCTTGTCCTACTACATCGAGAAATGTTTGAGGCCGCCAAACACGATATAAAGCTTGATATGCCAAAAAACACTCGCCCCCTTCAAATTTTTCATCCTTATGATTGTCTGGCTCTAACACCCAGCTGCGAGTATTCTTCGCTAAATAGGCATTTCCACTTTTCTTATTATACCTTAACCATTTTGCTTTTTACAAAATGAATCTATTTAATGTACAAAAAAACTCATCCCAAGTCTGAGATGAGTTAATTTATGTAATTTAACTGCCGTGCACCTTCCGTCGACTAACGCCCATAAGCGTTACTTAAGCAGTTAGCTCGGCCCAGGCAACCCTGCGGCACATGGGAGCGTCCACTTAATGCTGCTTCCTTCCGGACCTGACATGGTTCATGGATTCCCATTGCGCAGGACCCGGGCGTCAACACCACTTACTTAAGGCAGACCCTACAGGTCGTTAGCCTCGGGAAGGGATTCAGTCCCGCTAGAGCGGATTGCGGGTACAGGGCACCGCTACCTCCCCACCTAGCACGGCAAAGTTGATACCAAAGTTTTGTGCGTCTCTATGACGCTTTCTTAGTATACAAATATTCTCGAAAAAAAGCAATCCTTATTCACTGTCAATTTCTGTAAGGCTGTCTGTCTGCATTTTTTTCACCAGCTTTTTCCGCTCTCTTATTTTTCTAAAAAAGTCCGAGAGCATTTTCCCGCACTCTCTTTCTAAAACGCCGCGTGTAACCTCACTTTGATGGTTAAAGCGGTTGTCCTCCAATAGATTCATCAGTGTCCCCGCACAACCGCCCTTAGGGTCAACCGCACCGTACACCACTCGTTTCACTCGTGATAGAATAATCGCCCCTGCACACATTGGACATGGCTCTAACGTTACATATAATGTTGACTCTTCAAGACGCCACGACCCCAATAGTTTGCAAGCTTGATCAATAGCTAGAAGCTCAGCGTGTGCAACGGCATTTTGCTCGCTCTCACGTAAATTGTGGGCCCTCGCGACAATCTTTCCGTCTATGACCAGCACCGCACCAATCGGTACTTCATTTAATTGTTCTGCTTTTTTCGCTTCCTCTATGGCTTCTTTCATAAAATATTCATCTTGTGTGTCCTCACTTGTCATGATATTCCCCCCTTTTACATATCTAGGCACTAGAATAAAAACGATTCTCTCACTAATACACAGGAAAATTATCAACATTATATCATGTATCCGTATCTGTCCTCATAACATAGTTTTAGCGTATGTTTGTTGGGAGGGATACGGATGCAAATCCATGTGATAAAAGCAAATGAATCATTAACAACAATTGCAAGAACATATCATACAACCGTACAGGACATTGTAGAGGCCAACGATTTACCGAATCCAAATAATCTTGTCATTGGACAGTCACTTGTGATCCCAATTATTGGACACTTTTACTTCGTGCAGCCAGGCGACTCTTTATTCACCATTTCCAGAAAGTTCGGCGTCCCTTACCAGGAGATTGCCACCGTCAACCGGATTAACCCTAATCAACCGCTTAATGTCGGTTTTCGTCTCTACATTCCCCAGGGCCGAAAAAGAAATGCCGAATTTAACGCGTATGTTGAACCGCGCGGCACTACTGTAGCCCCTGTCTTAGAATCCAGTGCCCGTGAGGCCGCACCCTATCTAACCTATTTAGCCCCATTTAGCTTTCAAGCACGCCGAGACGGCACTTTAAAGGAACCCTTACTGAATAACTTCCCTGCCATTGCTAAAGCCAACCGTAACGTCTTAATGATGGTCATTAATAACCAAGAGAATGATCAGTTTAACGATGAGCTCGGACGAATTTTATTAAATGATATCGCGATTCAAGATAAATTTCTAGGGAACATTGTCTCCACTGCTAATAAGTATGGATTCCGTGATATTCACTTTGACTTTGAGTTTTTGCGTCCGGCTGACCGTGAGGCTTATAATCGCTTTTTACGAAAGGCAAAACAAAGATTCTCCAGGCAAGGCTGGCTCATGTCAACCGCCCTTGCTCCAAAGACAAGTGCCACGCAAAAAGGAAAATGGTACGAGGGGCATGATTATAAGGCACATGGGGAGATTGCAGACTTTGTAGTCATTATGACCTATGAGTGGGGCTATAGCGGCGGCCCTGCGATGGCCGTATCGCCTATCGATCAAGTGAGAAGAGTATTGGAATACGCTGTAACTGATATTCCTGCGAATAAGATTATGATGGGGCAAAACCTCTATGGCTATGATTGGACCCTGCCATTTGTCCAAGGATCTGTAGCCAAAGCAGTGAGTCCACAGCAGGCCATACAGCTCGCCGCAAGCCACAATGTTCCAATTCAATATGACACAAAGGCCCAGGCACCATTTTTTAGATATACAGATGCGGGCAAGCAGCATGAAGTTTGGTTTGAAGACGCCCGTTCGATCCAGGCAAAGTTTGACTTAATTAAAGAGTTAAATATTAGGGGCATGAGTTATTGGAAACTCGGTCTTGCCTTCCCGCAAAACTGGCTGCTAATCGTCGATAATTTCAATGTTACAAAACGTCCGTCCTAAATATATAATTCTACAAAAACTGCCGAAATTCGGCAGTTTTTTCATATATTTGACAAAAAACATATTTCTTCTAAATATTCCTTATCCCTTCCTGAGTAAGATTATGATAAAATAAATCTTGCATGTTTTTTAGTGACTATATATCCAGATTTTTTGGTAAAACATAGATTGAAGGCAGTTGGAGAAGGAGGACTTGCAATGGGGGGTACACCCTTTATAACCGTTGAAGGGCCGATTGGTGTTGGAAAAACATCTCTCGCAAAAGCCATTTCAGCGCAATTTGAATTTGCATTACTAAAAGAGATTGTTGATGAGAATCCATTTTTAGGGAAATTCTATGAAAATATTGAGGAGTGGAGTTTTCAAACGGAAATGTTTTTCCTCTGCAATCGCTTTAAGCAATTAGGGGATATCAATACCCATTTCTTAAGTCAAAATCAATCAGTCGTAGCGGATTATCATATTTTTAAGAATTTAATTTTTGCTAAGCGTTCATTAAATATGGATGAGTATCAAAAATATTATAAAATTTATCAAATACTAACCGAAGATATGCCGAAGCCTAATGTCATTATTTATTTAAATGCCAGCTTAGATACACTTCTAAAACGAATCAAAATAAGAGGGCGTGAAGTGGAAAAGAATCTCAGCCCCTTATATTTAGAGCAGTTATCGCTTGACTATGAAGAATCAATGACGATCTTTGAAAAAGAACATCCAGAAATACCAGTTCTTCGCTTTAGTGGGGATGAATTGGATTTTGTCAAAAATGAACAAGATTTAAACTATATTTTTGAACAGTTATCATTAGCTTTAAAAAAAGGCAGCTGGACTAAAACATTATAGAACAGGGGGATGTTAGTGAGTATCGTTATTGGTGGTATGATTGGTCTTGGAAAAACAAGTGTAGCAGACACATTGAATGCACACTTTCAAAATAAAGGAATTGAGAGTAAGGTGTTTTATGAAGCGGTGGATGATAACCCCATTCTTCCTCTCTATTATGAGCTGACACCTGAAGAATTAGATGCAAAAAGAATCCCTTTCCTTCTTCAATTATTCTTTTTAAATAAACGCTTTAAAACCGTTAAAGAATGTGTCAGTTGGAAAGAGCCTGTTTATACAATTCAAGACCGTTCCATTTATGAAGATTGGTATTTTGCTTATGTAAATAAATCGCTAGGCAGAATATCTGATTTGGAATTTAAAATATATGAAGATCTAGTGGAAAACATGTTAGAAGAACTAAATGAACTTCCAAAAAAAGCGCCAGATTTAATGGTTTATTTAAAAGGATCGTTTGATACGGTTATTGATCGGATTATGGCCCGCGGCAGAAGCTTCGAAATTAACCCCGAGCTAAAAGAATATTACTTCGAAGTGTGGAAGGGTTATGATGAATGGGTTATGAATCAATACGCCGCTAGTGAGGTATTGGTGATTGATATGGATACGACAGACGTCGTAAAAAACGCAGAAGATGCAACTAAGGTTTGCCTTGCGGTGGAAGATAAATTAAAAGAAATCCTAAATTTAAGAACAGCACATATTGGGTAATCCAATATGTGTTTTTTATTTATTAGTGGAAGCACCCTTTCATTACATCCAAAAAAGCAAAAAAATCCGTTACATAATATGTAACGAACTTTTATCTCCAGCTTTTATGCGCGATTATTAAAGATTAATGGAGGAGGAAGAGGGATTCGAACCCCCGCGCGGTATGACCCGCCTGTCGGTTTTCAAGACCGATCCCTTCAGCCAAACTTGGGTATTCCTCCGTATCAACAAAATATAATTTACCACATTCATTTTACTATGTCAACATAGTAAATAAAAAAACTGGACAAATATTTTATCTGCCCAGTTTTTGTTTATTTACATCGGTGCAATCACATCACGATTGCCCATATACGGGCGTAAGACTGCAGGAATAGCAACACTTCCATCAGCTTGTTGATAATTTTCTAAGATGGCAGCGACCGTGCGGCCAATCGCAAGACCTGAACCATTTAAAGTGTGAACATGCTCCGGCTTAGCCTTTGGTTCGCGACGGAAACGAATGTTTGCCCTTCTTGCCTGAAAGGCCTCAAAGTTACTGCAAGAAGATATTTCTCGATACGTTCCATAGCTTGGAATCCAAACTTCAATATCATACTTTTTCGCAGCAGTGAAGCCAAGGTCACCCGTACACATGCTTAGCACACGGTATGGCAGCTCGAGTAATTGTAATACCCGTTCCGCGTCATTTGTCAGCTTTTCAAGTTCATCATAAGAATCCTCAGGCTTAACAAACTTCACAAGTTCCACCTTATTGAATTGATGCTGGCGAATCAAGCCACGTGTATCGCGGCCCGCAGAGCCTGCCTCAGAACGGAAACATGCACTGTAGGCCGCAAAGCGGATTGGCAGGGTTTCCGCACTTAAAATTTCATCACGATGAAGATTGGTAACAGGGACTTCAGCTGTTGGAATCAGGAAGTAATCTTCATTTTCAATCAAAAAGGCATCTTCTTCAAACTTAGGAAGCTGGCCTGTTCCAGTCATGCTCGCCCGGTTGACTAAATATGGCGGTAAAATTTCTGTATACCCATGCTCATCGACGTGAAGGTCTAACATAAAGCTCATTAATGCACGTTCTAAACGAGCCCCTAACCCTTTATAAAAGACAAAGCGACTTCCCGTTACCTTCCCAGCCCGTTCAAAATCAAGTATTCCTAGCTGATCAGCAATATCCCAATGCGGCTTCGCTTCAAATTCAAACTCGCGTACAGTGCCCCATTGTCTAATTTCAATATTATCCTCTTCAGTTTCGCCAACAGGAACACTTTCATGCGGGATATTTGGAATGCTAAGCATCAACAGTTCTAAGGATTCTTCCACCACTCGTAGTTCATCATCATACGTTTTGATTTGGTCACCGACCTCACGCATTTCATTGATCAAATGATCGGCATCCTGCTTTTCACGCTTTAATGCTGCAACCTGTTGAGAAACCTCATTCCGGCGGCTTTTTAACTTTTCTGTTTCCACAATCAATTCACGTCTTCTGAGGTCAAGCTCTTCAAATTGATCGAGAGCAGATAGATCTTCCCCTCGATTTTGAAGCTTTTCTTTTACTTCTGCAAAATTGGCTCTTAATACTTTAATATCTAGCATACACTTGGCACTCCTTTTTATAAAAATTTTGAGATGAGACGACACTGCACGGGCGCTTCCGCTTAAAAATAAAAAAACTCCCGCCCCTAGAACAGGGACGAGAGTTACTCGCGATACCACCCTGGTTGACAGAAAAAACTGTCCACCTCGAAAAAACGTTAACGGTTTCTAACCGAAAGTACATACTGACCTCTAATGAGCTGTTCCGCACCTTGCTCGAGGAGGGATTCACAAGTTTCATCCACCGGTTCACACCACCCACCGGCTCTCTTGTAGAATGAGGCTCTTGTTACTAGTTCCTCTCATTGCTTTGATCATTATTATGATTTTGTATTACTTAATTTACTATAATTATCAACCAAATGCAACCAGATTATTCCTCATTAACGAGTTTCACCTTATACTAATTGTTTGTGCTTAGCTTCCTTCACCATCTTGACGAAGTATGCGGTAAGGTCATGGTTATCTGTTAACTCTGGATGAAAGGAACAGCCAAGAAATTGACCTTCTCGTGCGGCGACGATGCGGTCATTATGCTTGGACAAAATTTCAACATTTTCGCCCGCTTCCACGATGTGCGGTGCACGGATGAATACAGCTGGGAAGCTTTCAGCAACATCTTTAATCGCAAGGTCTGCCTCGAAGCTATCTACTTGACGGCCAAATGAGTTGCGTTCCACTCTAATGTCCATCACACCGATATGTGATTCATCATAGCCAACAAGGTTTTTTGCTAAAAGAATGAGACCTGCGCACGTACCGAACATAGGTTTTCCTTCTTTAGCAAACTCCTTAAGAGCATCCATAAAATCATATTTGTCAATTAAACGTCGCATTGCCGTGCTTTCACCGCCGGGAAGAATGAGGCCATCAACTTCTTGTAGCTGTTCTTTTCTTTTGATGGCAACCGCTTCAACACCGCAAGCTTCTATCGAGCTCATATGTTCACGGACGGCACCTTGTAGTGCAAGTACGCCTATTTTAATCATAAAAATACCCCTTTTAGCGTTTTGAACTTCGATGACTGTCTAGCTCCAAGCTCCATCGGCTCTTTGGTCTAAGCCGATAAACAGGAGCCTTCCGCTTTTCTAATTACCATCCACGCTCCTGCATGCGCGCTTCAGGTGCTAGTGATGAAATTTCAATTCCCTTCATTGGTGTTCCAAGGTCTTTTGAAAGTTCAGCAATCAATTTGTAGTCTTGATAATGTGTAGTAGCTTCAACAATTGCTCTAGCAAATTTAGCAGGGTTTTCTGATTTAAAGATACCAGAGCCTACGAATACGCCGTCCGCACCTAATTGCATCATCAATGCCGCATCAGCAGGTGTTGCTACACCGCCAGCAGCAAAGTTAACAACTGGAAGTTTGCCAAGACGCTTAATTTCAAGAAGGATTTCATATGGTGCACCTAGTAGTTTCGCTTCAGTCATTAGCTCGTCCTCATTCATAGCAACCACTTTACGAACTTGTGCATTTACCTTACGAATATGACGGACTGCTTCAACGATATTACCAGTTCCAGGCTCGCCCTTTGTACGAAGCATAGAAGCCCCTTCACCGATCCTGCGGGCAGCCTCACCAAGATCACGACAGCCGCACACAAACGGAACAGTAAAGTCTCTTTTATTTAAATGGAATTCCTCATCAGCAGGAGTTAATACTTCACTCTCATCGATATAATCCACACCCATTGCTTCAAGCACGCGTGCTTCGACAATATGACCGATTCTTCCTTTAGCCATAACAGGGATCGTCACAGCACCCATAACTGCCTCAATGATTCTTGGGTCAGCCATTCTTGCTACACCGCCGGCTGCACGGATATCTGAAGGCACACGTTCTAATGCCATTACTGCTACCGCACCTGCTTCTTCAGCAATTTTAGCTTGCTCCGCATTGACAACGTCCATGATGACGCCGCCCTTTTGCATTTCAGCCATACCACGTTTTACGAGATCCGTACCTGTTTTCATTATTAAATCCCCCTAATGAATCTTTTTAATATTAAGAAAAATTTTCTTATGATTTTGGAAATCTCTATTAATTTAGTCGGAATTATTTTAATCCCATAATGACATTAAAGCAACAAAAAAGGACTCCTGTCAAGACAAGAATCCATTTCATTTACATCCTATTATTTCCACTTTACCAACTTTCTGGTTATATTTGACTAGAACCAGCCTTTTACAGTAGTGGAAATCCCATGCCATACATCGCCAAAGAAGTTACCGATGCCTCTCATCATTAACACAAACCAGTTTGATTTTTCTACATCTTGTACAGCAACCACATCAACCTTCACCGATTGTTGCCCTTCTGCTGTTAAGAAGCTAACTTTTTCACCAGTTTTTGGAGCAATAGTTAAATAACCAACCTTCTCACCTTTTTTAACTGGTGCCGTTAACTCGCCCTCTTTATTTAGTTTCTTTTTATCGAGGACTAGTACAGGTTGATAATTTTGTTTACCGCCATTAGGAATCATCATAGTAAGGGCAGATTTTGTATAGATTTTAACTTGATCTTCTTTTCCCTTTGTAACAGAGACCGTCTTTTGTCCCTTTACTTGGTAGTGTTTAGGCACAAGCTCTTCTTTGGTGAAATTAGTAAATGCATAATCCAGCATTTTTTTCGTTTCGCCAAATCGTGCTTTATACCCATCGTCTTTCCCGCTAACATCCTTTGCATTTTGGACAACCGTTATAAATCGTTTTCCATCTCTGCTTGCTGTCCCTGTAAAACAGTAGCCGGCAAAATCAGTTGTACCGGTTTTAAGCCCGTCCATACCTTGATAGCCATAAACCAATGTTGGCAGCATCCAGTTCCAGTTTTGCATTTCAATTCGATCGTCTGTACCCTCACGAAATACCTTTTTTGGAGTGCTGGCTGTTTTTAGAACATCTGGATAATCATTAATAAGATGAAATGCTAACGTCGCCACGTCACGAGGGGACATAACATTTTCTTCCTCAGCACCAGTTCCTTGCGGCTGGTCCCCATTATAATCTTTATTATTCAAACCAGTTGAATTTACAAATTTACTATTTTTTAAGCCTAATTTTTTTGCTTTGTCATTCATCATCTTCACGAAATTGGTTTCTGAACCACCAATGATTTCAGCAAGAGCAATGGTTGTCCCATTTGCAGAATAAATAGCCATAGCTTCATATAATTCTCGAACATTATATTTTTCACCAAGGCGTAAAGGGACATTCGATAAACCCGTAGGCTGTGAGATCTTATAAACAAGATCACTTACCGTATATTCCTGATCCCATTTCACCTTTCCATGTTTCACCGCATCAAGTAAAAGATATTCCGTCATCATCTTCGTCATACTAGCAATACCTAATGGACTATCAGCATTCTTTGCATATAAAACTTTACCTGTTTGTCCATCAACCAAAATAGCTCCGTCTGCATTCACATTTAACGCTGCGTCTGCCTTAGCTATATCAACACCAGCAAATAGTCCAAAAAACAAAATAAGTGCCAGCGCACTGGCAATACATTTCTGATAAAAATGTTTGTTCACTTTAACGCCCTCCATGAATTTATACACCTTGGTTATTTTAACATAAGTCCATAGTAAATCATAGACGGAGCTATGAACCATCTTATGGCTATTTTTGAAAATTACTCAAACTTTAATAGGTCTATTTTCATAAAAAAACAGAGAAGTTATCACTTCTCTGTTTTTAAGATTATAGTGAGTAATTTGGAGCCTCTTTCGTTATTTGAACGTCATGTGGATGGCTCTCTCTTAACCCCGCACCGGTCATTTTAATAAATTGTGCTTTTGTTCTTAATTCCTCTAAATCTTTGGTTCCGCAATAACCCATACCGGATCTGAGTCCGCCAAGCAGTTGGTAAACAGTCTCTGCTAACGGTCCTTTATATGGGATTCGACCCTCGATACCTTCTGGAACGAACTTTTTATTATCCTCTTGGAAATAGCGGTCTTTCGACCCCTTTTCCATTGCTGCTACTGAACCCATTCCGCGATAGACCTTAAAGCGGCGGCCTTGGAAAATTTCTGTCTCCCCAGGGCTCTCTGTTACCCCTGCCAATAAACTGCCGAGCATAACGGCATGTCCGCCTGCTGCTAGGGCTTTTACGATATCACCTGAGTATTTGATGCCGCCATCTGCAATAATCGTCTTGCCGTGCTTCATCGCTTCTCCAGCACAATCATAGACAGCGGTAATTTGTGGTACACCCACACCTGCTACGACCCTGGTTGTACAAATTGAACCAGGTCCAATTCCTACTTTAACAACATCCGCTCCTGCCTCAATTAAGGTTTTGGTTGCTTCTGCTGTTGCCACGTTTCCAGCAATAATGGTGAGATTAGGATACGCCGTTCTGATTTCCTTTACCATATCGATGACACCTTTTGAATGTCCATGGGCTGTATCTAGTACAATCACATCGACATTCGCTTTAACAAGTGCATCCACGCGTTTCATTGTATCGCTTGTTACACCGACAGCAGCTCCGGCTAATAATCGTCCCTGGCTGTCCTTTGCAGAGTTAGGAAATTCAATTACCTTTTCGATATCCTTAATCGTAATTAACCCTTTTAACACACCCTGCTCATTAACAAGCGGTAGTTTTTCAATTTTGTAACGCTGCAGAATTTTCTCTGCCTCTTTTAACGTAGTTCCGACTGGGGCCGTTACAAGATTCTCCTTGGTCATCACGTCGGAAATTTTAAATGAATAATCTTGGATAAAACGAAGATCCCTATTCGTGATAATTCCTATTAGCCTTTGTTCATCCAAGTTATTAACAATCGGTACTCCGGAAATACGATATTTCCCCATTAGATGCTCTGCATCAAATACTTGGTGTTCTGGAGTTAAGAAGAACGGGTCAGTTATAACCCCGCTTTCAGACCTCTTTACCTTCTCCACTTGCTCTGCTTGCTGCTCGATGGTCATATTCTTATGAATAATCCCTAAGCCGCCTTGACGAGCCATTGAAATGGCCATTTCTGATTCTGTTACTGTGTCCATCCCAGCACTTATGATAGGAATGTTTAACTTTACAGTTGGCGATAATTCTACTTGCAGATTTACATCTCTTGGCAATACTTCAGATTTACCAGGAATTAATAACACATCATCAAACGTTAAACCTTCTTTTGAAAATTTACTTTCCCACATTTTTATGGCCCCCAGGAAAAAAATATTATTTGTAGGTTATCAATTGGATAAAATACTGTCAAGGAATAAATATTAGTCAGATTCTTCTGAAAAAGGTGATATTGTCTTGAGTACTCAATATAAAGGTTGGAAAAGCTACTCTTGTTTCTTCTCGGCAGAATACTGCCAGCAATTTTTGAAAAATTGTTATCAAAAGCGCAACATCGAGAATCCAGAGCAAAAAAGCTATGAAAACTGTTATGCGTTTTTATATTATCTTGAACACGGACAAATTTATTATCAACAAGCAAGTAGTTCTCCACTTATTATAAAACCAATTTTACTTTTTTATGGTCTTGTCCATTTAATTAAAGCATGTATATTAACAAAAGACCCTGCTTATCCTGAAACAACGGCGGTTTTGGCTCACGGTGTGTCAACAAGAAAAAGGAAGAAGCAGAATTATCAATTCTTTCAAGATGAAGTTAAATTCCAAAAAAATGGACTTTTCCCCTTCATCTCTGAAAAATTGTTTCACATGAAACAATTGGAAGGGGAGAAAGTCATTATGGAGGAATTACTAAAGCTTATACCAGAATTAGATGAATTATTCTTTTTACTTGATGGGAAAAGGACATTTATGAAACTGCAGGTCGATCAGGATCAGCTTGTCATACCAGAAACAGTATTAGATCAGTTCCATATGACAGATAGTCGCTTCAAAGAATTTTTGGTATCGAAATTTGAAAAAGGAGTGGAGTTTTCAAAGGAGGGGCTGTCTTTCTCGATGAATAAGGATTCTCTGTCAGGCAGCTCACCGCTAAAGTTTCATTTGGAGGAAAACTATTATGCGCTGCCCCTCAATAAAGACAACTATTTTAATTTTCCTGAGCTGCTGATTCATTATTTATTACTTTACAATTTAAGTATGATTGCACGCTATGAAACGGAGTGGTGGAGTGAGCTGACAAAGATGATGCCTAACCGGGATTATCCTTTCATTTGTTCATTCCTTGATGTCACCATACAAAAAGGACCGTTTTTGGTTTATCAGTTTTTGATGAAATGAACCTGTCTGAGTGCCCTTTCTTGGTGTACAGGCACTTTGAACCTCTCAGAGTGCCCTGGCACTTTACTTTTCTGCCAGCATGGGCACTGTGAACCCCTCAGAGTGCCCGGGCACTGTACTTTTCAGCCTACATGGGCACTGTGAACTCCTCAGAGTGCCTGGGCACTGTACTTTCCCGTCTGCCTGGGCATTGTGAACTTTTCTATAGACCAGTCAGTATTACTTCCTCTTTACTTGTACTTTAAATCACCTATTATCTATATCAAACAATTTTTTCCACAAAAAAAAACAACCCATTCAGGTTGTCTTTGATAT
>NZ_JBJORY010000030.1:0-20745 GCF_046562815.1 Neobacillus sp. 204 | reverse complement strand
ATTTGCACGATTTTGTTTGTTTAGTTTTCAAAGAACAATCTATCATGTCAGAAGCGACATTTATTATTATATCAACCATCTATCATTATGTCAATATATTTTTTTAACATTTTCGCAATCACTTTCAACCAATAAAACTTCCGTCAAAAGCGACTTCCTTATAATATCACCTTCAATTTAATTATGCAACAAAAAGTTTAATATTTTTTAAGAAACCTTAAAAAACCTTTATTGAGATAGCAATATTCTAATTTTAAAAGTTAACAGTCAGAACTGATTCCACTAATCCATAGAATATTAAAACCATGCTGCAACAACAGCATGGTTTTATAATCTCCATAGGTATGGTTCAGAGAATCGGTTCATTAATGAACCAGGAGATTAGCATACCTCCTGGCTATTCAGTGGTCATAACAATGTTAATGTCCCTTTTTCCCTTTTCCTTTCTTGTGTTGATTTTTCAATTGCTCTTTTTGTTGTTTCCGTTCTTCTTTTTGCTGCTTCTGCTCACTTTTATTCCCACCATTTTCACTAGCCTGTTTTACTTTATTACTACTAGGTTTTGGTTTTGGCGGTACTTCTGCAGAATTGACCCCTTTAATATACAGTTCATTATTTACTCTATAGACACTGTTTGGCTGCTGAAAACTAGATGAATCTGTTCCAAATGACTGCATCATTGTTTTGAACATATTCTTCGCAATTTGTGTCGTAGTTCCGTCCATATAGTTACCAGGACTGTTTTGTGCATATCCGGTCCAGACCGCCATTGTGTATTGCGGTGTATATCCAACGAACCAGCTATCATTTGTGGCGTTGTCTGGGTATCCAAATTTCGCCCGGGTCTGTGAGTCAAAATTCGTTGTCCCTGTCTTCCCTACAACATATAGGCCAGGAACATCGGCCATTGCCCCACCCCCATCTTTTACAACGGAGCGTAACATATCAGTCACCATATACGCCGTGTAATCGTGCATGACACGTTTTGATTTCTCCGTAAAATGAACGACTTTACCATTAGGCAGGACCACTTTTTCGACAAAATGCGGTTTATTGTAGTTACCGTTATTTCCAAATGCACTGTAGGCCCCTGCCATGGCTAAAGGACTAACGGTATTACTTCCGATCGAATAGGATTCATATACTTGGTTATTTTTAAACGTCATGCCGAGTTTTTCTGCAAAGTCCTTTGCCTTATCCATTCCCACTGCCCGCAGTGTGAGAAGAGCAGGAATATTGTAAGAGTGGTTCAGTGCACTCCGTATTGTCAGCATTCCATGATACTGATGATCCCAGTTGGAAATCGGCTGTCCAGTTGAATACGATGTCTGCTGGTCATTAATCAGATGACCAGTGGACCATTTCAAATTTTCAATAACAGGACCATAGTCAAAAATCGGTTTAAATGTCGAGCCTGGTTGACGACGGATATCGACCGCAAAGTTGTTACCTAGAAATTCTGCTTTATAATCGTTTCGCCCGCTTCCAATCGCCCGCACTTCACCGGTTTTTGTATCTAAAAAGGCGAAAGCTCCCTGAAAACTTGCATCTGGATAGGCAATGATTTCATTGGTGTTCAACATTTTGTCTGCATAATCCTGTGCTTTTGGATCAAGAGTAGTATAGATAGATAATCCATCTGTACTTATGTCTACATCCTTTAGTTTACCCTTTACCTCTTTTACAACTGCATCCAAAAACGCTTCATAGGGCATACTTTGTTGCGTGCTTTTTGGCACAAGTCCCTCAGTAACTGGAACTTTTGAAGCTTCCTTCAATTGTTTCTCGGTTATATAACCATCTCTAAGCATCGAACTTAAGACAATATTACGACGGTTCGTGGCTGCTTCTTTGTTTTCCGGCTTGGTCGGATCGTAATTATTCGGACTCTGCGGCATTCCGGCTAACATGGCTGCCTGCGCGAGCGTCAATTTTTTCAAATCATTCGCTTCAATACCATAGTAATTCTTCGCGGCAGCGGCCACTCCGTAAGAGCGGTTTCCAAGGTAAATTTTGTTTAAGTACATCATTAAGATATCGTGCTTGGAATATTTCTGTTCCAACTGATACGCCAAGTCCCATTCTTGTACTTTTCGCTTTAATGTTTTCTCGGGAGTCAAAAAGGAATTTTTAATCACTTGCTGGGTGATCGTACTACCACCCTGTGAACCGAAATCTCCGGTTATGTTGACAAAAATGGCCTTGGCAGTCCTTTTGATGTCAATCCCATGATGTTCATAAAAGTGGGAATCTTCCGTGGCAATAAACGCTTGCTCCAGCACTTTTGGAACTTGATCATAGGTAATTTTTGTCCGTTTTTCCTTCCCGTACTCATAAATAAAGCTTCCGTTCTTATCATAGAATTTCGTGGAAAGTGGATCCACCAGCTTAGAAGCATCCAAATCAGGCGTATCCTTGATCATTGATGCAAACGATATCGTTCCTGCTCCCGTCGAAACAAGTCCAAGGACAAGACAGACAATGATTACTTTTTTCAACCACGATCCTTTTTTCTTGGTTGCCCGATTACTGCTATGTTGATTCTGTCTTGCGTTTTCCGCTTGTTTTCGTTCCTCACGAGATTGATAGATCTCTTCTGACATTTTTCTTCTCTCCCATGTATGTTTATGGTTACGCAAAATTGATTGAATTGGAAATGTTCTCCCTTACTCGAACTATTTATAGAACTTCGTATGCGATCTTAAATTTATGAGGGAATCAGGCATAATCTTTTTTAAATGGGCTGTCCGTATTATAAACAAAAAATCCTCTTCCAGTGTGGAAGAGGATTTTTTGGTCAAACTAGAATGGTAATCTAATCAAATTTTGTACAAAAAAATAACTGGCATAAAGGGTCTTGCTAAACAGGGCGAGCCCTAAAATGAAATGTTAACAAAGTATTCAAACACTTTTTTAGTAATTTTTTGTAAAATTGATGTGGAGTATTTTAATAATGGGAAAGGAAGTCTGGTATGCCTCCTTATAAAAAGCGATTAAAGTCACAAGAATTGAGGACCCTGAGCTCCTTAAACGCACGAATGGAGTTGTCTGCAAAGGATAAGCAGCATCTTGTTTACCTTGAAAAAGGATACCGGGGTGAGGTAATCTTTGACCAGTTAACGTCAAAGCTGCAAAATGATTTGTACATTTTAAATGATTTGTGCCTCGAGCATAATAAATCATTTTTTCAAATTGACACCTTAATCATTTCTCCGCAAACGATTTACCCATATGAAGTTAAAAACTTTGAAGGTGATTATAAATATGAATTAGGAAATTTCTATCCTAAATTATCTAAGGACGAAATAAAAAATCCCTTGGATCAATTAAAACGAAGTAAATCCCTTCTCCGCCCTATACTTAAAAATCTTGGTTTTCAATTACTTATTGAAGGTTCCTTAACCTTTGTAAACCCCAATTTCACTCTATATCAAGCCCCATTAAACGAGCCGATTATTCACCCCACTCAGCTTAATAGCCTTATGAAAAAATTAAACGAAATCCCGTCAAAACTATCTAACCGCCACAAAATGCTTGCTGATCAGTTAATTTCGATGCATCAAACGGACTCTCCCTATACTCGTTTTCCCCCTTATACCTATAATGGATTGAAAAAGGGATTTATTTGCGCAGTTTGTCACTCGTTAATATCTTTATTGGAGGATAAGCAGAAGATTGTTTGTGAAACATGTGGTCACGAGGAGACGGTCGATTCTGCTGTCTTACGGTCCGTGGAGGAGTTAGTGCTGCTTTTTCCTGAGATGAAAATCACTACTAATAGAGTTTATGAGTGGTGTAATGTGATTGAGTCTAAAAAGCAAATTAGTCGAATCCTTAAACAAAATTATACTTTGATAGGTTTTGGTCAATGGGCCTATTATGAGTAAAAAGTGTTTTACTCTCTATTGAGTTAATATAGCGACTATTGTTCTTGCATAGGGGGATTGACTACCTTGGGTGGTCTTTTTTTCTCCGATCAGTCGTCAATAGCGTTGATTGACTACCCTGGGTGCTCTTTTTTCTCTTTCTCGGTCGTCAATAGCCTCGATTGACTACCCAAGGTGCTCTTTTTTCTCTTGCTCGGTCGTCAATAGCCTCAATTGACTACCCAAGGTGCTCTTTTTTCTCTTGCTCGGTCGTCAATAGCCTCGATTGACTACCCTGGGGGCTCTTTTTTCCCTTGCTCGGTCGTTAATAGCTTCGATTGACTACCTTCCGTGCTCTTTTTTCTCTTGTTCGGTCGTCAATAGCCTTGATTGACAACCTTCCGTGCTCTTTTTTCTCTTGCTCGGTCGTCAATACCGAGAAAAAAGCTCCACAGAAAAATTCTTAGAGGATCTCAGTTTTGTATAAGCTATGAAAATTTTGTCCATCCTTATTCTATAAAAAGTAGATTGATATATAGGAGTGATTTTCAATGAGCACAGAAGAACTGAATAAAATTATTGCCGTTAAAAAGATGGATTTAGAGGAATGTGAGCAGGAACTTAATAATCGTTACTACCCTTCTATAGTAAGAGTAGCAATGATGAATTACATTTTAGTCCTACAGGAGCAATTGGAAAAGTTTAATCCTGCAATTAAGGAATAATTACTATTGAAAAATAAAAGTTCCGATTAGGATCTTTTTATTGTTTTCTATTGATTCGCAGATTGATTAATACGCACCACTTACCTCTATAGATTTCCTTGACCTAAAATAAATAAGCCCTTACCTACTTGTGTAGATAAGGGTTTATTTGTTTTAATATGCAAACTTCCTAATCTATCAATCTTCGACAAAATCCGAGGAGTGACAGGCACTGGAATTAGCTTCCACTGAGCACGGACCAGATCTCATTTTTAGCAGTAAGAAGATGATTAGGCACATCCATATCAACACTAAATGGAAGATTTATAAAATTAAGGGCGAAAAAGTAGCCCGCTAAAACGGTCCGTCCAAACAGGATGATTCCCAAAACAACAGCCGGAACTAATTTCGTTTGAACCAGTGCCGCCTTTCTCTTCGGGTTGCTTCTCGACATAATCGATTGTTTACACACCTGAACCGCCCCAATAATCGATTGAACAAATAGAACGGATGATAGGAAGATACTCATATGAACGAGCACCATTTCGAAGTTAATATTAATAGATAAAACCGTTTCATAGCGGAAATAAACTGGCAAGGCAAGTAATATAGAAACTGAAAGGCCCCAGATTACCCCAAATGCGTTGCGGATCCACAACAATAAGGCAAGAACACTAAGCCCTAAATACAGATAAATTACCAAATGATAGTATTCTCGAGATACTAAATAAAACATTCCAATCGCTGCCACCGAAGTACCCGTATAGCCTGCATATGAAATGAGTGCTTTTTTAAACGGTGATGTCCCATTCCCCGTTGTCTGGCCTGAACCATCTCGATACAGATGGATTTTACCACCTTCCAAGCACACACTAATCACAAGATTGACCAAGTTATGGAAATGGGCAAAATATACCCTTATAAAAGGAAGCATGCTCCCCATCAACGCAATACCCAGGTAAATAAAAATAAGCGTTGTCGTATTCAATGTTACTCCTCCTCTCTTCATCAGATAGAAAAAGAAGCACCAACCTAAACGGTGGTGCTCCTCTCCCTTGAATTATAATGCAGCCACTTTTTCTTTTTCACTCTTTAACTTTTCAAGTTCCTTATTTAGCTCTTCATCGCTCACATAGCTGCTGTATGCCGCGTCGAACTGAGCGAACGGAGTAGAAAATTGATTTCCTGCCTGTACTTCGGCCTCCATCATTAAGATCCGCTCTTCTGCACGGGTCACTCCTCTGGCCATATCATCTGTATTGAAGGAAATCGTTACTTTTTGAATTTGTTTCATCGACTGAGCCACATTTGCACGGGATGCTAATAAAATTTTCTTTTGCTGCATTTGGTTATACGTTTCTTTTAGCTGGTCCAATTTTTCGACGAGAATTTGGGTTTGTCCCTTAATCGAGGCCAATTGGTCCACATATAGTTGCAACTGGCTTTCTTTGTTGAGCTTTTCTTGCACGGCTAGTCTTGCCATCTGCTCGTCACCTTGTTCAATGGCCAGCTTGGTCTGACGAGTACGCTTGTCCACTAACGATTTAACTTCAGAAATAAGGGCTTCTTGTTTTTTCTCTACAAAGATTTGCCTTGCTAAAGCATTCTGACCTTTTACTATTTCTTGTTCCATTTCCCTAGAATACTCATTTAACATCGCAATCGGATCTTCAATCCCATCTAATAATCCGTTAATTTCCGCCATTGTAATTGTCTTTAATCTTTTAAAAATACCCATGTTATTCATTCTCCTTTTTAGTTAAAATATTATTTTCCCATTGATCCAAAACACTAGCATTCTGGTTAGTAACCGGTATATGCGAACCTACGACTGAGGTGTTAATAAACTGTTGCATGATAGAAGCTTTCGACTTCTTTCTAAGCCATCTTACTAATAGAACAAGAACGGCTAGTCCAATAATAAGGAAGAGCCACGGGAATCCTCCTCCATGGTGAGGGGCATTCATCATCTGGTGACCCCCGCCAAATCCACCGCGGTGGCCCATTCCACCAGGACCATGTCCTTCCGGGCCCCTAGCAAAAGCGCTGCTTCCCCCTAGTAGAGAGTGGAGTAGGTTGATCACTAATACCGTAGAGGTAACGACGACACTCCAGAAGATCCCTTTTTTTACTTTTGAATTCATCTCTTTTTTCCTCCTTTCATCATCTGATGTAATGAATATTAATAGAGAATGGTGAAAACTTGGTGAAAAGAGAATCTATCTATAAAGTTTTTTATTTTTGAAGAAAGAGACCATGGGGACGGATCTGGTGGTCGCATCCTTAATGTGGTTATTGTTACAAAAAAAAAGGCATAAATGCCGTTTGATTAGGGAGTTTATGCTTTTTACTTTTATCACTATCCGCCAATGAATCACCCCATCCAATCATGGTTTTCTGGGTCATCAATATCCATATGCCTTGGAATCGAGCCGTCCATAACTTCTCCATCGTGGCTTAGGTAGTAGTGCCGGAGTGGTTTTAGATTGTCATCCAATTCATAGACAAGTGGAATACTGTTAGGAATATTGAGGCTGACTACGCCATCGTCCGGAATGTTGTCGAGATATTTCACGAGCGCTCGTAATGTATTTCCATGTGCAGAGATAATCACACGACGATTCAGTTGCAGGTCTGGAACAATCTGCTCTTTCCAATAGACTAATGCACGCTGCTCGGTATCAAGAAGACTTTCTGTTAAAGGAATATTTTTGGCGCCAATGCCGGCATATTTCGGGTCAGACCGCTCCTTTAGATGATTCTCTGAGGGAAGGGCTGGAGGCCTGACACTGGCTGAGCGCCGCCATTCATTGACTTGTTCGGCTCCATATTTAGCAATTACCTCATCTTTATTCAACCCCTGCAAGGAACCATAATGCCTTTCATTCAGTCTCCAAGAATTATGAATGGGAATCCACACCAAATCCATTTCATGCAGGAGAATCCATAGTGTTCTGATAGCACGCTTCAGAACGGAGGTATAAGCAACATCAAAGACAAATCCCTGCTTTTTTAAAATAGCTCCAGCTTCTCTTGCCCCCTTATAGCCATCATCGGTGAGATCGATATCGACCCATCCGGTAAAACGATTTTCAAGATTATAAAGACTTTGCCCATGCCTGATAAAAACGATCTTCTTCATTTACTGACCACCTACATTTAGGGTTAGAGACCCATTAATTTAAATTTTACAGAGCTATAAGAAAATCAAAAAATAACGCCGAAAAATTTCCTTTGGCGGAATTCCACTCATCCAAACCGCCTTTTTTAGTATGCTCACGGATACATGGAAATATTGAGTAATTTTGGCATGACAGTACCACACTACTAGTATTATCACGAAAAGGAGTTGACCTATGTTTAAGCCAACAGCAGGCGAGAAGTTAATCGAGTTATTAATCGAATGGGGAGTGGATCACATTTATGGGATGCCGGGGGATTCAATCAATTCGATTATTGAGCCACTTCGAAAAGCGCAAGACAAAATTAAATTCATTCAGGTGCGGCACGAAGAGGCTGGGGCATTAGCGGCTGCTGCTTACGCAAAATTAACTGGTAAAATTGGCGTTTGTACCGCGATTGCTGGCCCAGGGGCCATTCATCTTTTGAATGGATTATATGATGCGAAACTCGATAGAGTACCTGTATTAGCACTAACTGGACAAGTGGAATCGGACTTGTTTGGTACTGATTCCTTTCAAGAAGTAAACCTAGAAAGAATGTTTGACGATGTGGCCGTCTACAATCAGCGGATTATGTCGGCCGAGCAGCTTCCTGCGGTCGTGAATCAAGCGATTCGTACCGCTTATGCAAGAAAAGGGGTATCGGTACTGACAATTCCCGATGATATTCCGCGGTTTGAAGTTAGCAGGGAAGCGCGGGTGACCTCGAGTTTTATGGTGAAGCAAGAAATCTTACCGCTTAAGGAAGACCTGCAGCACGCGAAGGAATTGCTGAACGAAGCAGAAAGACCGGTCATTCTTGCAGGAAGAGGGACCCATGGAATTCGCGAAACATTACTATCCTTTGCTGAAAAAATGGCTGCCCCGATTGTGTTAACCTTGCCGGGTAAAGGCTCCATTCCAGATAAACATCCTTATTGTTTAGGCGGGCTGGGACTTCTTGGGACAAAGGCAGCCTATCAAGCCATGCAGGAAACGGATCTGCTCCTAATGATTGGGACCTCGTTTCCGTTTACGGGGTTTCTGCCTGATAAGGCGAAGACGATTCAAATCGATATCGATCCTTACCAAATAGGTAAACGCTACCCCGTCGATGTGGGCTTAGCTGGTGAAGCGGGATTGACGATTAAATTTCTGCTGGATAATATCCATGAAAAAGAAAATCATGAGTTTTTAGAGAAGTGTCAGGCTAGGATGCAAAAGTGGTGGAGCCGGCTTTCGAAGCAAGAGGTTGATGACTCCGTTCCAATTAAACCGCAGCGAGTAATTCGTACTTTGCAAGAGGTAGCTGCAGAGGATGCGATACTGTCCGTTGATGTGGGGAATGTGACCGTTTGGATGGCTCGTCATTTTCATATGACCCAGCAAAAATTTATTATCTCCAGCTGGCTGGCAACACTAGGCTGTGGACTCCCTGGTGCAATTGCTGGCCAAATAGCCTATCCGGAAAAACAAGTATTCGCTATTTGCGGCGATGGTGGGTTTGGCATGACCATGAACGATTTTGTTACTGCCGTAAAATATCAGCTTCCGATTATAGTAGTGGTATTAAACAACCATAAAATTGCGATGATTAAATTTGAACAAGAAGTCATGGGCAATATTGAGTTTGGAACAGACCTCCATAATCCAAACTTTGCAAAATATGCAGAGGCATGTGGCGGTCTCGGTTTTCGGGTGGAACGTCCCGAAGAACTGCTGCCGGCTTTCCAGCAAGCAGTCATGCAAAAGAAGCCTTGTATTATCGATGTTATCGTTGATGCGGAGGAAGCGCCAGTACCAGGAAACATCACCTTTGCTCAAGCAGCAGGCTATACGAAACATATGATCAAGGTATTATTTGAAGAAGGAAAAATCGACTTGCCGCCGTTGTGAAATAGTGCCTGGAATTTTATATAAGAACAGTAAAAAAAGCCTGCCCTTCTAGGAAGGGCTATGCGTCGTTTTATTGTATGAAGCTGATTAAAATAATACCGTTTTAACTTGATTTTGCTTTAATACAACACTAAAGTGGCTATTCTCTACTTTCAATGGAGCACCCGCTTGTTCGTTCAAGTTTCCTTCACCAGCATGTGAAAAGGACAGCTGCACAAATAGGCAGGTTACGGTTCCTTTCCACGAGTCCAAATCGTTAGCATTTTGGTCAGTTACCGAAATTAACTGTATTCGAATCTCTTAATCTTTGAATATATAAGCATTTCTGCCTAATTTATATTAGAGTTGTGTCTTTTTTACCAAAAAAGGGAGGAAAAGGAGGAAAAGGAAGCGTTTTGAAGAAATTATAATTATATAACATAATAATTTTTTGGGGGCAGGACATCATGAGACAAAGTCGACATTATAAATCTCCATATGCTGCTATGTTATGGTCGTGTGTTTTACCAGGCTTCGGGCAATTTTACAATCGAGACTACATTGTTGGATCTTTGTTAATTGGGTTGGAATTTATAGTGAATTTGAATTCAAATTTAAACCTCTCTCTATTAGAAACTTTTAATGGAGATATTCATTCAGCCCATCACGTGATTGATTATAGGTGGGCGCTTTTTTACCCATCCATTTATGGCTATGCAATTTGGCAGGCACTTAATTCTGCAAAAGCCAATAATAACAAGCTTGATGGGAAAGAAGTTGTCCATAGGACATATTTATCTGGCTTTTTTATTGGAGTGGTATTAGGAATGGATTTCGGATTATTTTGGCATGATTCTAGCTTTTTCAGCCATTTTCCGGTCATGAAATTTTTGGATTTCCCTGTTTTAAATGGACTGTTACTAGGATTGATGACCGGAACTCTTGCACATATAATCGAAAATAAAATTTATCGAAAAAGCCACATTAGTAAAAAGTAGGACCCATTATTTCAGATGCTCTTCAACAAAAAAAGAGTCTCCGGTAACTACCAAATATTCAAACCATGCTAAACTAATCAGCATGGCTTTTACTATTAAAAAGAATATGATTCGCCGTCATCCGGCACTAAAACATTAGATGAGATTCCTTTTTCATTAATAAAACTTTTTAATTCTTCTCTCGATAATGTCCAATGATTGACAGCTTCCATATGGACAGAAATTATTGTTGCGTTAGGCGCAGCCTTATAGACTTCATAGATGTCACCTTTCCCCATAACTAGAGAACCACCTTGTAGGAATTGATTATCACCACCATTTACAACAATGATTTCTGGTTTATGTGTTTCTATTACTTCTTGGATAGCTTCATACCAAACTGTATCACCAGCGACGTATAAAGTTTTTTCATTTGAGTGCTTGAAGACAACACCACACACTAGACCTGCACGTTTTAATATTTCTCCTCTACCGTGCTCGCCTTTTGTTTTAGTTAACTTTATTCCCTCAAAAACTGTATCTTCTTGTAAAACTTCTACATTTTGAAAACCAGCGTTTCTAACTTCTGCAGCATCTTGTTCATTTTGTACAAACATTTTTATATCTTTTGGCAAGACAGCTTTAGCAACCTCATCAAAATGGTCTAAATGGAGATGAGTTATGATTACAGCATCTACATGATTAATTATATGATCAATGGATGTTGGTAAGTTAACTAAGGGATTAAATTGATCTTGTCTTAATGAAGGAAGGAAAGGTGGGTAAGTACCCTTATCTGCTAAAAATGGGTCAATTAAGAACTTTTTCCCTGTATAGTTAACAACTAGTGTAGCATTTCGAATTTGTTGTATATTCATATTTATAACTCCTTTTCATTGACTTACGTATAGTTTATACTTTGACCGAATATCATTTACATAGATTAAATCAAGTCTTTTTGCCGTTTGACTTGATATATGAAAGGAGTTGAAAAAATGTTAGATCGTACGGATATGCGCATCTTAGATGAACTATCCAAGAACAGTCGGATCACTATGAAAGAATTGGGTGAGAAAGTCCATTTGACTGGACAAGCCGCCTCAGCTAGAGTGGCAAAATTAGAGGATAATCGAGTGATTGAGGGTTATACAATTAAAGTTAATCAGGTTAAATTAGGATGCTTTATACATGCTTTTATTAATATCTACATAAAAAACACTCATCATCAACCCTATTTGTCGTTCATTAAAACACAAGAACAAACCATCATAAATAACTATAAAATCAGTGGAGATAGTTGTTACCTTCTTGAATGTAAATTTCCATCCAATGAAATATTAGATGAATTTTTAGAAAACTTAAACCAGCATGCAAACTATAAATTATCGATTGTTATTACTAAATAATTTATCAATAAAATGGATTTAATTGAGGTTCATGCAGACTACAAAAACCCTCACCATGGTTTTCACAAAATTTATGATACTATTAAATATGATAGAAGCAAAGAGGAATCCAACTAACGCGAGTTCTCATGTCAATGTATTCGAGAGGAGAGCACAATGACGATTAATTTTATAAAACTTACTGAACCCACCTCAAGCCTTTTAGAAGCGTTTAATCGTTGGGAAAACGACCCATCTTTAATTCCGTTAACTCGTCCTAACCAAAACCAAACAGATTTGGAACGTCGTGACAAAATAACCCTAGACGACTTAACAAAGTACTTGGAAAATCATCATATCTTCCTAATATATTGGAACGACCAGTTGATAGGTGAAGTGAACTATATGATCGATCCGGGCCATCTCTACAAAAAAGAGCCTGGGACCGCCTGGATAGGTATCACCATTGGTGAATCCATCGGACGGGGCAAAGGGATTGGTTATTCAGCCATTCAATATTTGGAGGAACAGATTAAACAGCAGGGTCTTAAACGTATGGAATTAGGTGTATTTGAATTTAACAAACAAGCACATAAGCTTTATCAGAAGCTGGGCTACAAGGAGATCGGCCGGATAGAAAACTTTACATATTGGGAAGGCAAGATGTGGACGGATATTCGAATGGAGAAATATCTGTAACCCCCCAAACCGTTTAACTTTACTATTTCTAAAGCGTATCACATTAATCTATGAACGGCCGCCTTTTCGGCGGCTTTTTGTTTTGCTTTAGTGGGGCAACTTGACCTCAACTTTCGACGAAACACCATATAGGCTATACTATTCAAACGCTTGATTGAAACAGCTACAAGTATTGATATATACGAATTCCACCTACAAAGTAAGCACAAAGAATGTCGAAAAATATTTAAAAATTCCGCAGGAAATAACCTTCCTTTCTACAAAATTAGATTGGTTTCTACTACACCTACATTATTCAATTCCACATTTTTAAAGCAGAATTCGGCCGTAAGCCGTTACGAGCTGTCCAAGTGTTGCATCTATTATAGTAATTGCTTAAAAAGCTCTTTGATAAAGGATTTCTTCATAATCTTGTTAGGCAAATACACTATTTGGACCATGTGGGGGTAAATTAATGAAAAAAAAGAAAGACAAGTTCTTTAATTATTTAAAGAGTATTTCCTTAAATTTAAAAGTAAGTGCGCACTATTTTGCCGACTATAAATTTAAGAATGTTAATGATCTTAAAGTTTTTTCTGAGAGCATGAAAGAATTTGAATCTAACGGGGATACCATGGTACATGATCTTATTAACGAACTCAATACTGCTTTCATCACTCCCATTGAGCGTGAAGATATTTTAGCTCTTTCAATAAGCATGGATGATATTTTGAACGGTTTATACCATACAGCTGCACTTTTTGAAATGTACTCAATGATTGAAATGGACGATTATATGCTTAAATTTGTTGATGTGATTAAAACTTGTGCAGCCGAGATTGACGTAGCTATTGACCTGCTATCTACAAAGAAATTACTAAATATTAGAGAACACGCAATCAAACTAAAAGAAATGGAGTCTTATTGCGACAACATTTTTCGTGAATCCATTAAACACTTGTTTACCTTCGAGAAAGACCCCATCCAAATTATTAAATACAAACAAATCTATGAAGGACTAGAAGAAATCGCTGACTGCTTGAAAGCAGTGGCTAATACCTTGGAGAAAATTATTATAATGAATGCTTAACAGTCTTCATTTTCCAGCTTTTCCCCTCCCTAAATAAAAAGTAATTCTCCATATTATTTAAAGCACATTTCTTACAAGCGAATCTGCCACATTTCTTCAATAAGAAAGGTGCGTCTCCACTTAATAGTAGAAACGCACCGTTCTATGAAGGATAGAAATTCGTATTTATGCTAGAGGTGTAGGTTGGGTTCCAATTACTATAGTAGAGTCCAGTTCATCAAAGTGTGTCACCTGAGGGATTAGGCCGTATTGAGCAAAGATTTCAAAGGTCTGAGGTGCCTGCATTTTACTCGTCTCTACTAGTAGATGACCTCCTGCAGCCAGCCAGAGGGATGCCTCTTTTGCCACTCTTCGCTGAATGTGAAGTCCGTCATCTCCTCCGTCAAGCGCCACTTTCGGTTCATGTAGACGTGCATCCTGGGGAAGCAGCTTGATTGCCTCGGTAGGTACGTAAGGTGCGTTTGCTACTAGGATGTCGACTTTCCCACGCAGTTTAGCTGGTAGTGGCTCGTAAAGATCACCTTCATAGACGAGACCACCTAGACTAGTAACATTGCGGCGAGCACAGCGCACCGCGGTTAGGTCGATGTCGATTGCATACAACTGAATCCACCCCAGAGCTTTGGCGATTGCAACACCCACCGCACCAGTTCCACAGCAAAGGTCAACGACTGTGGCTCCAGGTGTAGATAAGGCAACTGCCTTATGGACGAGAAACTCAGTACGGCGGCGGGGGACAAAGACTCCTGGATCTACTGCTATCCTGATGCCGCAGAACTCCGCCCAACCTAGGACATACTCAAGGGGGGTACCAGTTATTCGAAGATTGACCATCGTGGAGAGGTCATCCAATGTCCGCGCCTCAGAAATAAGAAGCTGAGCCTCTTCTTCTGCGAAAACGCAACCAGCGCTCCGAAGCCTCTCGATTATACTTTTTTCCATTTGATCCTCAATATAAAATTTCATTAGCTTTCCTATAAAAACCACCCAATCTTTATACGGTTATTATAGATAGTTCGGTGAATATTGGAAAATCCCTCCTTAAACTACGTCGTAATATGATTATTGTCTTAGGCTCTATAAATTTCGACTGAGTACTAGCACATTTGTGTCATAACCATAAATCGAAAACATTAGGCTAAGTTATTCGATTTGTTCAATAGTTATAATTGTTATTCAAACTTGATGTTCGGAATGGTATAATTACCCAATATGAGAGGAGGCTTATAGATGAACGGTGATGCACTTTTTACAATTTTCCCACTCGTTTCGATTCTTTTTTACTTGGCACCCGTTGTATTTATTATTTGGTTTTTGATTAAGTTACTTAAAATACAACAGGAAAAGAACAAAATACTAAAAACTATTTCTGACAAACTAGATAAGCTTAATACTTAGACGGGGAAACCCGTTTTTTCTTATGTTTAATCAAATGCAAAATAATAGTTTATCAATTAGACGACTTGTCCATTTTTCTACAGAAGAAAAATTACATTCAATTATTATTTTTTTAATATATAAAGTACCCAATTATCTAATAAGTAACTAATTCACATTTTAAACATTTGAAGTATCACTGGAGACCCTTTTATTGGCACGTCTACTGTTTTCAACATTATTGATCCACTTTGTACATCGTAACTTTCCTTAGGTTGCATAACCCCATTTATAAAAAGATTCATATAAGATACCAGGCAGGGGTCTAGAATTACTTGTTTTCCTAATCCAGTAATACCATCTTCTTCTTTAAAAACTCTGCTATAACCATTTGAAATTGCATAATACTCATAGACTTCCACTTTTTTGGGAAGGTGATATCGAGTCACATCTGGGGGTATAATTGGAATTGTAAGATATGGCTTTGTTACATTATTTATACAAGTATTCTTTTTATTTTCCAATTTCAACTCACCCACACCCCATGCTTATTTTCCCCCTTAATATCTTATAAATAAAATCTTAAAATGTTCTTTAATTTTGATTTGGTATTAATAAGGCCTATACATTCAAATTATTACAACATAATATAATTAAAACTTAGAAGGGAGGTTTTATATTGCCTCTTAAAATATTAAAACTTGCTATAACTGCAAGTTCAACAGTAGATACCTTTCCAACTGTTGAAAGGTTCTTTAATGAAGCAGCTGCCACTGTAACAGGTGCAGGGACCTTAACAATTGCTGTCGGAGATTTCTGGACCGATACAGGAGCAAATGCTACAACGCTTCCAGTCTTAGCAACTGATAATAGTTACTTTAATGTTTACGTTAACGGTGTACTACAGATGGAAGATTTATCAGCTTATACTCCTGGAGGTACAGGTGTAGGACAATTAGTAATTACAGTTCCTGCCGGCTCAACTATTGAACAAAATTCTCCAGTTGTTTTAGAAATTACAAACTTTGCACCTACAACCAATACAACTATTATCACTTAATCTATTAGAAACCTCTGAAGTTATTTATTCAGGGGTTTCCCTAAGTACTAAACCGTTTCGATAGTTTTACTTAATTAGTTCCTGGTGGGAAGTTTAAGTTTTATATTACATTCCTAGTGAATCTTTTAAAAAATTGGTTAAATAGTCGACATTGGTTATTTTTTTATTGCATTCGCTACTATCAGCACAAATAAGATTGCCGATGGACTTATAATAATCCGGGTTTTTAGATTTTTTCTCTTTTGTTACGGTGGAAAAATAGGCAACCTCTCCTAAACAATTACAAACGGAACAATAATTTTGTTTACTAGTCGGTGTAAATTTACATTCAATGCCGACCATTTTTCCATCCAGTTCATATACAATAAATTTTTTGTTAGACCTTAGATCATTCCAGCTTAAATAGGTCAGCTGGTTGTGGTCTATTGATAAATCAGGCAGTTTTAATTTCTTATTCTTCGGAAACATTTTTTTCAGTTGCTGTTCGGTGATTTTAGGAAAGGGCAGCAAAAAGGACGAAATGCGCTGGATATATTGCTCATACTCGCCATCTTTTTTCAGTCCGGAAAGAGCCAGCATTTCTTGTTGATCCAATGTTGCATTTGGAAAGAGGTCCAAGATTTTGGCATGGGCCAAGTCGATGGCAGCAGCCAAAACGGTTGGAGGTACATTCTTTTTGGTAGTGTCCTTAATCAAAGCAATTTGTTTTTTTATAAAATTTAACTGTTCATTTTTAATGAATTTTTCAGTCATTACATATCTCTCCTATAATTTTGCTGACATCTCTTTTCACTTATTGTAAAGAATGTTGCCAGTTACTAAAATGGGGAAAATAACTTAGAAACGTTTTTTACATAAAAAAGCACTGATGAAGGATTTTCACCAGTGCTGTTTGCCTACTTTTTATGTGAATAAACAACTTTCTTAATGGTTTCGGTTGAGAGGTAATAATCCTTAGCCAGTTGCTGGATACTGATGCCACTAATAAAAGAATTTTTAATGGCGGCATTACGTTGATCAAGCAGCTGTCTTCCGCCACTTGAAGTTCCCCATTTCCGATACTCCGTTTCCTGCTTTGGAATATAAAGGTTCTCTCCTTGGACATACTTTTGGATTTCCACGATTAGCTTTTCAGGTAAAACTTTGGTTGCATTAATATACTTCAATTTCGCTCGCCCCTTATTTTGATTTTGAATAAATAAGGTGCAAAGCCAAAATATTAGAAAAGCTTGATCAGCGATAAAACTAAATGTTTCACCCCATGCAAAGTATCGCCTTTCCAATAATAGGCTTTGCATGAGTGGAAGAAGTTCCAGACAATCTTAAGTGATTCTCCATCTGTAAGCACCCCCTTTAATTTATAATTATAACGAAATTTACTACTTGATTGATATGCTTTTGACTTGTTTTTTAATGGTATTTTTCAGACTTGTGACCGCTTGAAAGAGATGAAACAGTTTTTGCTTTATAAATTGGGACACTTTTTTCCAGTTTGAAACGTACATTTTTACATGGAGAGGCATAAATGATTGCCTTGGTTAATCAGGCGGACTCTTGTTTGGCCTTTTCTGGAAGTTAATTAATGTATGTTTTGGCAGTAAATTTATGAATCGATACTCAAAAAATGTATATAAGCTAATATTTATACATATTTGTGAAGTTATGCTTGCTGCACTAACGGGCAGGTTTGTTCAAGAAGACCTGTAAATATAATGGGCACAAAAATCTAATTAGGATAAAATTTAGTGAGTGGCATTTAAAAAAAGAGGGTGAGTTCGCTGATTTTAAAAGATATAGATTTAGACTTACCATATAAAGAAAATAAGGCTTTTATTGAAGAAATTGTAAATAAACAAAATATGCAGGAAAGAGATGCAATACGTCTTGATTATAAGATGAATTGGAAAGAGAAGCGAATGAATTTTCGGGATGAGATTAGATGTATTCCCGAGTTATATCTACATCATTTGGGTAAATTTCAAACGCTAATCGTAAATATTTAAACTAAAACGCCAAATAATGGCGTTTTTTAAGTCTTAGAGGACATCATTCAATCGCTTCATCTGTTTTGACTTAATGTTCTGGTGGAGCAATAACCGGGTCATTGGGGGCATTTGAGTTTGTTGAAACATTAGCGGTTGCTCCTGGTGATTCACCACCGTCTGAAATGGAGCCTGCAAAAGATGGAATACCTTCCCCGCCTTTAGTCGGTTGAGCTGCTGTTTTTAAACCTGTTATATTTTTCATTTCTGGCATGTTTTCACCTCCTTTATAATAGTTTGCACATTTAAATTATTTTCTATTATGAATGAAACAATCTAGTTATAAGGTTACATTCGCGGAAATTAGGAGAACCCTTGATCTATAAGGGATTGAAGTATAAATCTAGTTTACGCGCGACCAATAAAAATACTTGTCCCTGTCTTGTCGAAGAGGAAAAAGGCTTGCGACATACTATCCACCATATCATCATGTTTGTAATTCGGAAAACTGACCACTTCTTTAACGAAATCATAATATGTACCGTTATTTATCTTTTCTTATTAAGGATACGACTAATAAATCTTTAATTGGTTTATCCGATACTATAAATGACTTTTTATATTGAAGATATTTTTTAACTATTTCTTCATAAGTTCCTTTATCCTTAATAAATTCAGGGCTGTAAATAAAACATTTCGCATGTTGAATTTGTGTAAACATGGTGTCAGTATAAATTTTATCTGTTCTTTTAAAGAGGCTCGTGTCAAAGGACATTTATTTTAATTTTTCCATTTGTCACTTAAATGAGCAAAAACTATGTCATTTAACTAGACGGTCACAAGACTGCATCCATTACTATAAGAATGTTATACAATAGACTAAAATAGTGCTTATAAAAAGAGGGTTTACCGTCTGAGAATTATTGCGATTCAATGTCTGAAATTTTACTTTCCTTTTTATCTTTAATTAAATGATAAATACCAGTTCCAAAGTAGAAAAGAAAGAAATAGCCACAAATAATAAGAGTTGGTATCAGGTTAGAGAAAATTTTTATAAAAATAATACCTAAAACAAGAAAAATCATAGAAACTATAAAATGGAATTTATATTTTGAATTGCTCTTCAAATAAAATCACCCATTTACCTTAGCGTTGTGTGCTTTTTTGAGTAAATGAATAAGAAGGGCTATTATGACAGAAGTTTGAAATAAAACTCCGATTAGTAAATAAATGATGTAAGTTGTATCTAAAGAAGCATTGGTCAAATTGCAAACCATCCATAAAACGATCAAGGAAATAATAAAAATGAAAACTCCATTAATAATAATTTGTTTCATGACCCACCTCATTAGTTTTATATAAATTTTAACATTTTTTATTAATAAAGATAGAAATTAAATTAATCATTCTCAAGGAAAGCACCAGTTTGGATCAACCTTAAACATAATAAAGCGAGATTAGCTTTATTAACTAATCTCGCCTGGTTGGTTATCATCTATTACCCTTATATCTCCAACAGTATCTATGTGAATTTTCTCTTCCTTTAAAGTTTCATTTACTTGGATATGTTCTTCAATTTTTTGCTTATAAATTTCAACATCCTCTAAAATAATTGGGTGTTTCGTTACCTCGATATGCTCTTCACTTAAAGGAATTCGTATCGTTTCAATTTTTGGATCCGAGTTACTTTCGGGATTTACTATCTTTTTCTCAATGATTAGTTCTTCATGGGTTACTGGAACCATAATTTGCTTTTCCTCGGTGAAAGTTTTCTTATATACATTAACTTGTGCTGTTTCAATAATTTTCTTACTTACCTGCAATTCTTCCTTATGTAATTCAAGCGCAATTTCCTCGTGATGATCATGAGTTGAATTCTGCTCATTAAGCAACTTTAATGTCCCCCCATAGTAAATGGTGAAAACACCTCTTCATTAAGTAATGAAAAGGTGTTTTTGTTTTTAGCTGTTATTTATATCTTCAAAGCCTGAACTATCGGCAATATCTACACTACCAGTTGTATTAACGTGTGCCTCTTCGTGTTTAAGTGTTTCTTGAACTTGCTGAGTTTCCTGAACTTGACGTTTAGAAGCGGAAATTTCCTCAGTAGTCACTGTGTACTTATTTACCTCAACCTGTTCTTGGGTAACAGGAATATGAATAGTCTCCTCAGAACTGATGGCTTCATCACTTCGTTCATTATTAATTGGCGTTCTCTTAATAACAACTTCCTCATGCATGACAGGAACATCCACGGTTTTTTGTTCCTCAACAACATCTTTAGAAAGGACCACTTCTCCAGCATCAACATTATTCTTTATAATATCTAACTCTTCTTTATGAAGCTTTAATGCACCGCTTGTTTGATCATTTTGGATTTCAGATTCAGTATCAATTTCTTGATTGCGTGATTTGTCATCACCAAATAAACCTAAAAAGTCTCCCATAAAAATCCCCCTCACTTGTTGAATGAACTAACCTTTTTATAATGTACTTATCAGGGATATTTATTCTTTTAAAAAAAGGTAAAGAATTCTTTGGATATATACATTACCAATGAAGCATTTTAAATGAGACATTTAGAAAAACA